>NZ_JBWLKM010000004.1:184416-199264 GCF_059026085.1 Streptomyces sp. a15
TCGGCTCGACCCGCGCTCGCGGGCGTCGCACAGCAGTACCGGGACGTGTTCCGGCAGTGCCAGGGACTCCCGGATCTCCTCGGGCGGGTACGGGTGCCGCCCGTGGAAGCCGTTGACGCCGACGACGAACGGGATGCCCCGGCGTTCGAAGAAGTCGACCGCGGCGAAGCTGGACTCGGGTCTGCGCACGTCGATCAGCACCACCGCGCCCAGCGCGCCGACGGCCAGGTCGTTCCACATGAACCAGAACCGCTGCTGCCCCGGGGTGCCGAACAGGTACAGCACCAGCCGGTCGCTGATGGTGATCCGGCCGAAGTCCAGGGCCACGGTCGTGGCCGCCTTCTCCTCGATGCCGGCGAGGTCGTCGACGCCCAGGCCCGCCTCGGTGAGCCGTTCCTCGGTGCGCAGCGGGGCGATCTCGCTGACCGAACCGACCATCGTGGTCTTGCCGACGCCGAACCCTCCGGCGATCAGTATCTTGACGGTGTCGGGCGCGACGGGCGCCTCGGACGCCGCGGGTGCCGCCCGGGCGGCGGGATCAGAGCCGGCCAAGGCCGTCCCTCACTTTCTGCAGCAGGTCCAGGTCCAGTTCCGGGGTGCGGGCGACGGGGTGCGGCGGACGGGCGGTGATCAGGCCGGCCTCCAGCAGATCGCAGAGCATGATGACGACCACGCTCACCGGGAGGTCCAGCCGCGCGGCCAGCTCCGCCACCGCGAGCGGCCGCGCGCACCGGCGCAGGATCCGGGCCTGTTCGGGCTGCGGCCGGGGAGCCCGCTCCGGCGGCGGGTCCACCGCGGTCACCGTCGTGATGAGGGTGAAGTCGGCGCGGCTGGGCCGGGTCCGTCCGCCGGTCAGGGCGAAGGGCCGTACCAGCCGCCCCGCCGCGTCGCTTCCGCTCACCTCACTCGCCGGTGGCGGTCGTTGGGCCCACATGCGCCCGCGGCGCCGCGCTCAGGTGCTCGCCGATCTTCTTCACCAGCAGGTTCATCTGGTACGCCACCACACCGACGTCTGCTTTCGGTCCCGTCAGCACGACGAGGTGCGCGCCGGGTCCGGCGGAGGTGAGGATCAGGTAGCTGTTGGCCATCTCGATGAGCGCCTGGCGCACCGGGCCGCCCCGGAAGTCCATGCTGACGCCCTTGCTGAGGCTCATCAGCCCGGACGCGGTCGCCGCCAGCCGTTCGGCGTCGTCGCGCACGAACCCGGTGGACCTGCTGACGACCAGGCCGTCCTCGGAGAGCACCACGGCGTGGTTCACGTCGGCGACCCGGTCCACGAGTCCGGTGAGCAACTGGTCCAGCTGGGTGTCCGTGGCGGGGGTGGGGCGTGTCATGGCGGTGTCCTTCATGAGCGGTCGGTGTGCGGGGCCGGGGTGCCGGCCGGCGATGGTGGCGTCTGCTCGTCCTCGTGCTCGTCCTCGTCCCGCGCCCGGAACGTTCCGCGCTGGAATCCGGCGAGCGAGGAGGCGGCGCGTTCCGCGGTGAAGTCGTCGAGGTCGTCCTCCACGGCGGGCGCGGCCTCCTCGCGGAGTTCGTCGACCAGGCTGGTCTGCGGCACCCGGCGGGGCAGCGGGGCAAGTCCGTCGGACCGGGGGGCGCCGGCCGCGACGGGGGCGGTCCGTGCGGCGGTCAGGGGCCGGGCCGTGCGGGCGGGCGGTCCGGCCTTCACCAGCTCGGCGTCCGGTACATCCGGCACATCCGGCACATTTCGTACGTCCTTCGCGTCCGTCTCTCCGTCCTTACCCGCGTCGGCCGGCTCCCGCACCACGATGTCGTGCGGGATCAGCACGATCGCCGTCGTCCCGCCGTACGGCGAGGGGCGCAGGGTGACGGTGATGCCGTGCCGGTGGGCGAGCCGGGAGATCACGAACATGCCGAGCCTCAGGTCGTCCGCCAGCGCCACCACGTCGAACTTCGACGGCCCGGCCAACTGGGCGTTGAGGGAGGCGTAGTCGTCCTCGGACATGCCCAGGCCCCGGTCCTCGACCTCGACGGCCAGACCCTTCGCCACCATCGCGGCCCGCACCCCGACAGGGCTGGGCGCGGGCGAGTACACGGTGGCGTTGTCGATGAGCTCGGCCAGCAGATGGATCACGTCCGCCACCGCGGGCGGGGCGAGGCACACCTCCTCGTCGGTGTGCACCTCCACCCGCCGGTACTCGGCGACCTCGCCGACCGCGCTGCGCAGGATGTCGGCCAGCGCGACCGGTTCGGTCCAGCTGCGCCGCGGCTGCTCGCCGCTGATGATGACGAGGTTCTCCTCGTAGCGGCGCAACTGGCTGGCCGTGGAGTCCAGTTCGTACAGCCCCTTGAGGACGTCGGGGTCCTGGTGCTCGCGTTCCAGCGCGTCCAGCTGGCTGAGCTGGAGGTTGACCAGGTTCTGGCTCTGCCGGGCGATGCCCAGGATCACCTTCTGGAAGCCGCGCCGGGTGTCGGCGAGTTCGACGGCGGTCACCACGGCGGTGCGCTGCGCGGTGTTGAACGCCTGGGCCACCTGCCCGAGTTCGTCCGAGCCGTAGTCCAGCGGGGGCGCCGCCAGGTCCACGTCGACCGTCTCGCCCCTCTCCAGCCGCCGGACCACGTCGGGCAGCCGTTCCTCGGCCAGGCCGAGTGTCGCCTGCCGGAGGCCGCGCAGCCGCCGGGACAGGGAGCGGGTGATCCGCCAGGACATGCCGGCGCACAGCAGCAGGGCGACCAGTCCGCCCGCGCTCAGGGAGGCCGCCGTCAGCAGCAGGCCGTCGGCCTTGTCGGCGCTGCGGGCGAGCAGGGCGGAGGTCTGCTGCCGGATCAGGACGCCGTACTGGTCGGAGACCTTCTGCAGGGCGGTGGTCCACTGCTTCTGCGCGGCGACGGGCAGGTCGACCCTGCGGGTGTCGCCGACCGGCCGGGCCGCGAGCACCTTGTCCTCGACGGTCTGCAGGGTCTGCCACTCGGCGCTCTGCAGGATCCGCTCGGTCTGTGTCTTCGTGCTGCCGCGCAGCGAGGGGAGGATCTCGTCCTCGACGATCCAGCGGCGGGTGCTCACCATCTCGGCGAACTCGGTCCACGTCTTCTCGTCGACGTACCCGTCCGGCCAGGCCAGGGTGAGCAGCGCGTCCTCCTGGGAGACCAGCTCCGCCGCGTGCTCCAGCGCGACCAGCGGGCCGGCCTGCGAGGTGAGGTCGCCGTCGTCGACCTGGGAGAGCTCCTGGAAGGCGTGGATCTGGTCGTCGATGATCGAGGTGTACTGGTCCAGCGCCTGCTCGGCGGTGATGTCGCGGGGGTTGTCGATCTGACTCCGGTAGTACTCCAGGCTGCCCACCGACCCGACGACCGAGTACAGCCGGTCTGTGATACGGGCGGGGGCCCGCCGGAGCTGGTCCGAGCGGCCGACGAGCTGGGTGACCGCCGCGTCCGTCTCCTTGCGCGCCCGGTCCAGGGCGGCCCGGGCGCCGGGCTGTGAGGCCAGCCAGGCGGCCGACAGACCGCGTTCCTGCTGCAGCGCGAGCGTGGCGTCGGTGCCCATGGCGCCGGTCGACCTGCTCAGCTCCGTCTGCGAGCGCAGCCCGAGGCCCTCCGAGAACATCTGCGTCGTCGTCAGAGCCCACACGGCCGCGAGAGTGACGCTCGGGACCAGCGCCAGGAGGATGAGGGAGAGACGTATGGATCCGAGGCGGCGGCGCCGGGCACCTGTCCGTCGAGACATGGCCGTCCTTGGGCGATCGGCGGGAAACGGGGGGAGGGGGCGGGGCCTGCGGGCGGCCGGTCAGCGGGTTCCGGCCGCGGCGAACCGCTCGACCGAGGCGACATTCGTCTTGGTGACGAACGCGGGACCGGTCAGCACGGGCGCCACGCCGCCACCGCTCACGTTGCCGTTCGTCCTGTACAGCCAGAGGGAGTCCACTGCGAGATAACCCTGCAGATACGGCTGCTGGTCCACCGCGAACTGCACATCCCCGCTTCGCACGGCCTTGACCAGGTCCTTGTCGAGGTCGAAGGTGGCGACCCGGGCCCGGCTGCCCGCCGCCTTCACGGACGCGACCGCGGCCCGCGCGAACTGCGCGCCCAGCGTGACGACTTCGTCGATGCTGGGGTCCTGTCGCAGACTGGCCGTGACGGCGGCGTCCACCGCGTCCAGGTCGGTGCCCTCGACGTAGAGCATCTCGGTCTCGCCGTCGAACGCCTTCTTCACACCGGCGCAGCGCGCCTCCAGGGCGACATTGCCCCGCTCGTGGATGACGCAGAGGGCGTGCCGGGCCTTGAGGCCGTCCAGCTTGTCCCCGACGGCCCGGCCCGCGAGGCTCTCGTCCTGTCCGAAGTACTGCAGGAGACCGGCCGAACGCCAGTCGTCGATACCGGAGTTGAGACCGACCACGGGGATGCCCGCCGCCTTCGCCTCGGCGACCGGACCCTTCATCGCCTGGGGCTTGGCCAGGGTCACGGCGATGCCGTCGACCTTGTCGCGGATCGCGTCCCGCACCAGCTCCGCCTGGCCGGCCGGGTCGGAGTCGTTCGCGTACGTCAGCTCGATGCCGTCCTTGGCGGCCGCGGCCCGGGCGCCCTTCTGCACGAGCTGCCAGAAGTCGTCCCCCTTGCCGCCGTGGGTGATCAGTGCGACCTTGAGCCCGCCGGAGTCCGCCGTGCCCGCCGCGTCGGCGCCCGAGCCGAGCCGGGCACCGCCGGAACCGGAACAGCCGGCGAGGAGCAGACAGAGCGCGGCGACCGCGGCGGCCCCACGAACGGGTCCGGGGGAAACCTGAGGTGGGGGAGGAGTGTTCATGGAGGGGGCACCTCGCTGTGCGGCCGAGCAAGTGGAACGTGAAAGTGAGGCCGGATCACAGCTGTACGCTGCCCGGTCAACCTTCACTGGCCTGGAGCCAACCGTGTGTGACCGCCGGTAGTCAAGTGATCGGCCGCTCGCAGTGAGCTCTCGGTGCCGCATTGTGATGGTCTGCTGCTCGCGGGAAGGCCGGGAGTGGGGTCAGCGGGGTTGCGGAACCAGGTGCCGCCCGTCGTCCCGGGCGGCGCCCCGACCGCGTCACGGCTTGCGCGCCACCACCCCGTACATCGCGATGTCCGCGTCCCGGATCACCTCGGTGCCCGTGCCGTCCGGATGCCACTTGTGGACCTGGACGATCCCCGGCTCGACGAGTTCCAGCCCCGCGAAGAACTCCTCGGCCTCGGCGAAGGTACGCAGCCGCATCGGCATGCCCCGCGCCGCGTACTCACGGGCGACCCGGCCCACCTCGTCCGGCGCGAACTCGGCGGTGCCGATGGACATCGCCAGACAGCTGCCGGAGGGCAGCGGGTCGAGGAGACGGCGGACGATCCCCACGGCGTCGTCCTCGTCCATCATGAAGTGGACGATCGCGATGACGGTCAGGGCCACCGGCTGCGTCAGGTCGAGGGTCGCGCGCAGTTCGGGGGCGTCCAGGATGCTCGCCGGATCCCGCATGTCCGCCTCGATGTACGCCGTCCTCCCCTCGGGCGTGCCGTTCAGCAGGCCCTGGGAGAGGGCGAGGACGAGGGGGTCGTTGTCGACGTAGACGACCCGGGCGGCCGGGGACACCGACTGGGCGATCTCGTGGATGTTGGGGGAGGTCGGGATGCCGGTGCCGACGTCGAGGAACTGGCGTATCCCCGCCTCCTCGGCGAGATGCCGCACCGCGCGGTTCATGAAGTCGCGGTTGGCCCGCATGTGCACCGGCAGCGCGGGCCACTCCCGGCACATGGCGTCGCCCGCCTCGCGGTCCGCCGGGTAGTGGTCCTTGCCGCCGATGATGTAGTCGTAGATCCGCGCGGAGTGCGCGCTCCCGGTGTCGATGTCTGGCTCCATGCACCTCCCTTCCCATCCTCAACTCACGTCTAATCTAGGCAGCTTGCTCCAGGACCGCCTTCGCCTCGCGCGCCTCCCTGCGCCGCTGCCGTCGGCTCCGCCGCGGTTCCTGGTCGGGAAGCCAGCCGAAGGCCAGGCAGCTGCCGGCGACTCCCAGCAGGAGGCCGATGAAGAAGCCGCCCAGGTTGGAGGTGACCCAGGTGCCCAGGGACAGCAGGACGCCGGTGATCGAGTAGAACAGCCGCTGCGCGGGGTTGAAGAGGATCAGCAGACCGAGCACCAGCATCAGGGTCGGCAGGAGGTAGCCGGCCAGGCCCTGCGCGCCGGTGTGCAGCATGACCTTCACCGACGCCTTCTCGGTGAGCAGGATCTCCGCACCGCCCAGGGCGAGCAGCAGCCCGCCCCAGAAGGGACGGGCGGCCCGCCAGCGCCGGAAGGCGGGCCGCATGCCCTGACGGGGCCCCTCGGACATCAGCAGCCCTTGCTGCTGAAGCCGAGCTTCAGGCCCGGCAGCTTGAACACTCCCGCCGTGGTGGCGTAGTTGGTCTGCCGCAGATTGGCGATGCGCACGGTGTCGGCCTGCTGGCTGAACACACCGATCGGGCCCTTCACACCGGCCTTGGTGAGGGTGCTGGCGTCGTTGCCGATCTCGATGTTGTCGAAGGCGGCGTCGCCGGACAGCTCGGTCGAGTCGGTGGTCAGGTCGGTCGCCTCGACCTTGTCCTTCCCTCCACCCGCGGTGATCAGCAGGTTGGTGCCGCCCAGGTCGACGCTCTGGCACAGCTTGGTGAGCGTCGCCTTCTTGATCGCGGACGTGATGACCAGCACCTGCCCGCCGGTGTCGCCCTCGTTGGGGCTGCCCGGCGCCATCTGGTCGAGGCCGCCGAACTGCTCGAAGCCGGTGCCGTTGAGCTCGGTGGCGGTGACGGTGAACGGCATGCCGGAGATGGCGAACTGCACACCCAACGCCCCCTCCGCCGTCAGGATGGCGAGCCCCGCGGCGACCAGGGTGGCCGGCACGGCCATGACGGCGGCGCGGCGAGCCCTCACCCGCCCGCGTCTCGTGGGGAGTTCGGAATCTTCGGGGACTGTTGGTGAGGACGAGGCCATGGTCTGCTCCCGTGGGCATAGTCAATGCGATGGGGGTTCAGTGGCACACGGTGTCCTGGCGCGGACAGCGGAACTGGGCGCACCGCTCCTCGCAACTCCCGGTGACTGCAAGGGCTTTCTCGGTTACGCGTCAGTAGCCGTCGAGGAAGTTACCGGCGGTTACATCCGGGGGTCAAGCATGTTGCGGGAAAAGAGTGTTGATTGTGTGCCACCTGTGTCCGGCGGCATCAACTCCCGCACAAAACCTTGACGTTGACTGACTCGCAGGTCTAGAACTCTCCCTGGCTCCCCCAGATCCGTGGCGCCGGATCCAGCCGCTTCCCGGACGTTCCGTCCAGTACGGGCATTTCGTTGCCCGAGCGCGTCGAGCGCGCGCCCCCCAGAGCACTGGCACGGCCCCCTTCCCCCCTTGGGCCGTGCCGGTCGCGGAGAAATCCGCCCCCCACCCCCTCGGAAAGAGGCACCCGCATGCGTACGCGATCCCTCCTTACCCTCACCGCCGCCGTCGCCGCCCTCATCCTCCCCGCGGTCTCGCCCGCCTCGGCCGCCGACGGCACGGTCCTCACCACCGGCGGCCTCGGCGGCACGGCCGTCGCGGCCGGCGACGTCCTCACCGCACCGCTGGCCACCGGCACCACCGCCACCCTCTACTCCAGCGCGACCGGCACCAGCGGCATCTCCTGCGCGTCCTCGCAGTTCACCGCCACCGTCACTGACAATCCCGCCGCGCCCGGCACCGCCACCGAGTCGCTCGACGCGCACACCTTCGGCAGCTGCACCGCCAACGTCGTCGGCGTGCTCGGCGTCACCAGCATCACGGTCAACAACCTGCCGTACACCACGTCCGTGACCTCCGACGGAACCGTCACGGTCACCCCGGCCAGTGGGTCCGTCATCCAGACCACGGTCGTGCTGCGCACCCTGCTGGGCAGCATCAACTGCGTCTACCAGGCACCCAGCCTGGTCGGCACGGCCGACAACGCCGACAACAGCATCAACTTCACCGCCCAGGAGTTCACGAGGACGTCCGGCTCCTCGCTCTGCTTCGCCAACGGCTACTTCACCGCGAAGTACGCCCCGGTGACCGCCGGGGACGCCCCGGTATTCGTCAACTGACCGATCTCGTAAAGGAGTTCAGGCGGCGTTCAGCGTCGACGCAGCCGCACTGCCACGGCGGCGCCCCCGGTGAGAATCAGCACCGCGGCGGCGCCGCCCGCCAGCATCGGCGCGGACGGGCCGGAGCCGGAGCCCCCGGTGGCGGCCACCGGTGTGCTGTCGGGGGCGGCGCCGGCCTTGGCGTCGGTGCCGGCCGGACTGCTCGCCGTGGCGGACGGACTGGCCTGCGCGGTGCTCTTCTTGACGGGAGTCGGGGAGGCCGAGGGACTCGCGCTCGTACGCGCCCGCTCGCCGTTCGCCGTGGCCGACGCGGATCCCGCCCCCGCCGGCCCCGCGCTCTTCGCCGCCGGGAAGACGACGTCCGAGCACGAGTAGTAGGTGTCCGGCGTGCTGCTGTTCTGCCACACCGTGTACAGCACCTGCCGTCCCGTCCGGTCGGCGGGCAGTTTCGCGCCGATCCGGTACGCGCCGTCCGTCAGTGCCGGGTCCGTCACCTCCGCGAACGGCCGCTCCGGCAGGTCGCCCCAGGTCAACGGCTTCGTCGGATCGTAGCCCGGCTTCGTCAGATAGAGCCGGAACGTGCCGGTGTGCGGGATCGTCGAGACGTACCGCATGGTCAGCGTCCCGCCCGGGGCCAGCCGGGTCGACGGCCAGTCGGAGCGGGCGAGGTCGAGTCCCCGGTAGTCGGGCAGGCCGCCGCTGCACAGTTCCCCGTCGGGGATCGTCTGCCGGTCCCGGCCGTTCACGTTCGCGACGCGCAGGTTGTCCCAGGCCGTGAAGGGCGCCCCGTTGGCGGCGACGGCCGCCCGGCAGGCCGCCGACCCGGACGGGCTGCCGCCGTCGGGGGAGCAGGCGAAGACCCGGCTGACCGGATCCGTCGGCGCGCCGTGTGCCTGTGCGGGCGCCGCCGCCCACACGCCCAGCAGCAGGGAGCTCGTGACGGAGGCAGCCAGAGCGGCGGTGCGGTGTGCGGTGGTCCGGGGCATCCGGAACGTCTCCTCGGGCGGAACGGGAACGACCTGCGCGCGTGCGGTGAACGGTGTGCTCCCGTCCAGTACGGGAAACCGGCCTGGCGCGTTCACGGGGCCAACCGGCGTAAAACAGACCGTTCCCGGTCAACCGTCCGGTGTCGAGGGTGGGATCGCGGCCGGATCAAGGGTTTCCCCTGTATCCCGATGACCTTCCCTTTGCCTATCGTTCGACCACTGCCGACCCACAGGTAACCCCGGACGGGCCGGCCCCGCGCCAGGCCGGCCCCTGCGCGCCTCTCTTCGCGTCACCCCCACCCGGCTTCATCCCGCCCGGCTTCACCCCCCGCCGCTTCATCGCCGAAGCGATTCGACCGCCGCTCCGCGCTGCCCGGAGCACGGCCACGAAAGGCAAGCCCTTGCGAACCTCCCTCTCCTCCAGACGGAAGCTGATATCCGCCGCCGCGGTCTCCGCCGCCCTGCTGACGGCCGCCACCACCACGGTCGCCGTCGCCCAGGAACCCGCCGCCCAGGAGTCGGCCGTCCCGGCCGCGCTGACCGAGGCCGCCCCCGGCACCCCGGCCGAGCGCCTCATCGTCGGCTACAAGTCCGGCGCCGCGGAGGCCAAGTCGAACCCGGCCGCCGAGGCGGACGCCGTGGCCAAGGGCAAGGAGGCCGGCGAGGACCTCGACTTCCAGCGCCGCCTCGGCACCGGTGCCGCCCTGGTCGACCTGGGCGCCGACCTCACCGGGGCCGATGTCGCCGACGTCGTCGCCGAATTCAAGGCCGACCCGCAGGTCGCCTACGTCGTACCGGACCGCCTGAACACCGCGAAGGCCGACCCGAACGACACCGAGTACGCCAAGCAGTGGGACCTGTTCGAGTCCACGGCCGGCATGAACGTCCCCGGCGCCTGGACCACCTCGACCGGCACCGGCGTCACCGTCGCCGTCATCGACACCGGCTACGTCGCCCACACCGACCTCGCCGCGAACATCGTGGCCGGCTACGACTTCATCGCCGACACCGCCGTCTCGGTGGACGGCAACGGCCGCGACAGCAACCCGGCCGACCCGGGCGACTACTACGCGGCCAACGAGTGCGGCTCCGGCATCCCGGCCAGCAGCTCCTCCTGGCACGGCACGCACGTCGCCGGCACCATCGCCGCCGTCACGAACAACAGCAAGGGCGTCGCGGGCATCGCGTACGGCGCGAAGATCTCCCCGGTGCGTGTGCTCGGCAAGTGCGGCGGCTACGACTCCGACATCATCGACGCCATCACCTGGGCGTCCGGCGGCACCGTCTCGGGCGTGCCCGCCAACACCAACGTCGCCAAGGTCATCAACATGAGCCTGGGCGGCGACGGGGCCTGCACCTCCGCGACCCAGAGCGCCATCAACGCCGCCGTGAACCGCGGTACGACCATCGCCGTCGCCGCGGGCAACGACAACGAGAACGTGTCGGGCCACTCGCCGGGCAACTGCGCCAACATCATCTCGGTCGCCGCGACCAACCGCACCGGCGCCAAGGCCTCCTACTCCAACTACGGCTCCCTCGTGGACATCTCGGCGCCCGGCGGCCAGACCAGCACCGGCACCGCCAACGGCATCCTGTCCACGCTCAACTCGGGCGCGAGCACGCCGTCCACGGAGTCGTACGCCTACTACCAGGGCACCAGCATGGCCACTCCGCACATCGCGGGCCTGGTCGCGCTGCTGAAGTCGGCGAACTCCTCGCTGACCCCGGCGCAGATCGAGACGGCCATCAAGAACAACGCCCGTGCCCTGCCGGGCGCCTGCTCGGGCGGCTGCGGCGCGGGTCTCGCGGACGCGGCCAAGACCGTGGCGGCCGTCAGCGGCGGTACGAGCACGGGGACGACCTTCTCCAGCACCACCGCCGTCTCCATCCCGGACAACGGCTCGGCGGTCGAGTCCGCCATCGCGGTCAGCGGCCGCAGCGGCAGCGCCCCCTCGGCCCTCCCGGTCGGTGTCGACATCACCCACACCTACCGCGGTGACCTCGTCCTCGACCTCATCGCGCCGGACGGTACGGCCTACCGCCTGAAGGCCGCGAGCTCCTCGGACTCCGCGGACAACGTCAACACCACCTACACGGTGAACGCGTCCTCCGAGACGGCCAACGGAACCTGGAAGCTGCGCGTCCAGGACACGGCCGCGCAGGACACGGGCACCATCAACGGCTGGAAGCTCACCTTCTGAGCAGTCGGGTGTGACAGGCGGGCGGGCCGGCCGGTGCTGATGGGGCACCGGCCGGCCCGCCGTCCGTCATACACGGCATACACGGGATACGCGTCATACACGGGATACGCGTCATACGCGGCATGCGCATCATGCGCGGAACGCGGTCAGGTGGTCGGCCGCCCAGTCCCGGTAGGCGCGGGCCGGCCGGCCGAGCACCTCGGCGACCGTCGGTTCCACCTGCGCCTTCGTCCCCTCCCGCCCGCGCGCGGAACTCTCCACCAGCGCATGGGCCACCTCGGCGGAGTAGCGCTCCAGCAACCGCTCGCGTGCCTGATCCATCGTCAATTCGGCGAACACCAGCGGCCGTTCGAGCAGCTCCGCGAGGATCTCCGTCTGCCGTACGGGACTCACGGCCTCGGGCCCGGTGAGCGGGTGCGCGCGGCCCGCGTGTCCCTCGGTGTCCGTCAGTGCCCGCGCCGCCACGTCCGCGATGTCCCGCGGATCCACCGCCGCGACCTCCGTGTCGCCGTGCAGGGCGCGCACCACGCCCGCCTCCCGCACCGAGCGGGCCCAGCTGAGGGTGTTGGACATGAAGGCCCGGGGCCGCAGCAGCGTCCACGCGAGGCCCGAGGCACACAGCAGCCGCTCGTTCTCCCGCTGCCACTCGGTGACCAGATCGGTGGCGTCGGGCTCGGTCACCGACAGGGTCGTCAGCTTCACCACATGACGGACTCCCGCCGTGCGGGCGGCCGTCAGGAAGTTCTCGTCGTGGGCGTGCGTCAGCGGGTTCGCGGTGACGAGCAGGGCGGACCGTACGCCGGCCAGGGCCCGCAGCAGGCTGCCGGGATCCTCGAAGTCCCCGCCCACGACCTCGGTGTGCGGGCTCGCGAGGCCGGCGGCGCGCCGCGGGTCGCGGGTCAGCAGCCGCACCGGCTCGGTGCCGGACAGTCGCCGGGCCACGTGTTGGCCGACCGTGCCGGTCGCTCCGGTCAGCAGGATCACGAGGCCGCCACCTTCAGCGATTCCAGGACCCGGGCGCCGCGGTCGGCCCTGCTGTCGAGGGCGATCAGCAGTCCCGGCACCGCGATGCTGGGCAGGATGTGCGCCCACAGCACGGACAGCCGGTGGCCGAGATCGGCCCGGTTGGTCAGCGCCCGAGACATCAGCTGGATGCCGGTGAACGAGCCGACCAGCAGGTCAACCGTCTCCCGCGGGTTCGCCGTCGGCAGCAACTCACCCTGTACACGCGCCTGTTCCAGGAGGGCCGTCAGCCGGTGCGCCCACTGCCGGAACGGCTCGCCGTGATCCACACCGGAGGGCGTCTCCTGGTCCACCGCCAGTCGTACGCTGCCCCGCAGCAGGGAGTTGCTCAGCAGCCGCTGCCCCACCACGAACGTCATGTCGATGATCTCCTGCAACTTGCAGGACTGCGGCGGCACGGCCCCGAACGGCACCTGCTCGTTCAGCACCGCCTGGGCGAGGGACTCCTTGGAGGGGAAATGAAAATACAGGGCGCCCTTGGTGACCTCGGCCCGCTCCAGGACCATGGAAATGGTCGTGGACGTATAGCCGTGCTCGTCGAAGACCGCGCCCGCCGCTTCCAGGATCGCTCTGCGCGTCCTGATGGCGCGCTCCTGTTGTGCCATAAGAGCCCCTCCACTGCGCCGAGTTGAACAAGTCGGCGACCGTGTGCCGCAGTGACCCCGATCATAGGATGCCGCGGACTGATCTCATTGAAAACAAACCGGTCGGCTCGTACTCTAACGCTCACCGGAGTGGACATCTCACTGTCCGCCATGGCCTTCGGGGGATCCGTAGGGAGAGACATGCCTCAACCTCGGCACCTTGCCGAAACTCCGTCCATGACGGCGACCGTTCCCTGTCAACTCGTGCACCGCGCGGCGGTGGCGGAGACGTTCCTCACCGGCTGGAGCCGGACCGCGGCCGACCGGTTCTCCGTGTCGGCGCAGTGGCCGCGCACACACGGATTACACGTGTCGGCGGACCGGTCAGCGTACGAACCGCTGCTCGTCGTGGAGACCGTGCGGCAGAGCGGAACACTGATAGCGCACACCGAGTACGAGGTGCCGATGGGCCACCACTTCGTGCTCCAGGAGTTCGAAGTCGACACGTTTCCCCAGCACTTGGCGGTGGGTGCGGTGCCGGCCGAACCGGTCGTCGAGGTCGCCTTCACCGAGGTCCAGTACCGGGGCCGCCGCCCGGTGGCCGCCCGCTACACGGCGGACGTCCTGCGCGGCGGTGACCGCGTCGCGACCGCGCGCGTGGCGTTCTCCTGCACCGGTGACTCCGTCTACCGGCGGCTGCGCGGCGGCCGTACACCCGCCACCGTCTCGCCTGTGCCGGTCCCGCCACCGCTGCCGCCCGCCGCTGTCGGCCGTGCGCTGCCCGAGGACGTCGTCCTCGCCCCGGCCGACCGGCCGGACCGTTGGCAGCTGCGAGTAGATACCGCACATCCCGTTTTCTTCGACCACCCACTGGACCATGTGCCCGGCATGCTGCTCCTCGAGGCCGCCCGCCAGGCGGTATGGGCGCGAAGTCCCGGCGCCGGGCTGCCCGTTTCGTTCCGTATCGCCTTCCATCGGTACGCCGAACTGGACGAACCCACCTGGATAGAGGTTTCGGAAGGAAGCGACGGCACCGTACAAGTCCTGGGCATACAGGGGGAATCTGCGGTCTTCGCATGCGCCGTCGGCACCGCCGCGTGGTGAGCTATCGTGGGGAGAGAGCAAGAAACAAACGGCGTGACCCGTTCTTTCCCGCACCAGGAGTGTCCCGTCGATGCCGAGGCAGTTACGCGCCGAGCAGACCCGCGCGACGATCATCACGGCCGCAGCCGACCTGTTCGACCGGCACGGCTACGAATCGACCAGCCTGAGCGACATCGTCGAGCACGCCCAGGTCACCAAGGGCGCGCTCTACTTCCACTTCGCGGCGAAGGACGACCTGGCCCACGCGATCATGGAGCTTCAGTCGCGTGCCTCGCGGGGGCTGGCGCACGAGATGGACGCCCGTAGCTCCTCCTCCCTCGAAGCCCTGATGCGCCTCACCTTCGGCATCGCGCACCTGTCCGTCGAGGACCCCATCCCCCGGGCCGGCCTCCGGCTCGCCACCGGGGGAGTGGAGGTACGCGCCCCGCTGCGGCACCCCTTCACCGAGTGGCTGGACATCGCCTCCCGCAAACTCCTCGGCGCCGTCAAGGAGTCCGACCTCCACCCCGACACCGACATCGACGCCGCCGCCCACTCCCTCGTCTGCTCCTTCGTGGGCACCCGCGTCGTCAGCCGCCACCTCGAACCCGTGACCCGCCAGCCCCGCAGACTCGCCGAGATGTGGCACCTCCTGATCCGAGGCCTGGTTCCGGTACCGCGCCGTGCCCGCTATCTGACACTGGTCGCACAGTTGGAGCGGGAGATCAGGGCGGTGTGAAGGGCCGGGGGCGGCGGAAGGCCCACAGGTGCCGGGCCTTGGGCTTGTGCCCGCGGGGTTTCGGGCTTGCGCCTGCCGGGTTTTGGGTTTGCGCCTGCCTGGCTTTGGGCTTGCGCCCGCCGCCGGGTTTTGGGTTTGCGCCGTTGGGTTCTCGGCTTGTGCCCGCCGCCGGGTTTTGGGTTTGCGCCTGC
>NZ_JBWLKM010000004.1:199364-202080 GCF_059026085.1 Streptomyces sp. a15
GTTTGCGCCGTTGGGTTCTCGGCTTGTGCCCGCCGCCGGGTTTTGGGTTTGCGCCTGCCAGGCTTTCGGCTTGCGCCGCCGGGCTTTCGGCTCGCCCGCCGCTGGGTTTTGGGCTTGCGTCTGCCAGGCTTTCGGCTTGCGCCGCCGGGCTTTCGGCTCGCCCGCCGCCGGGTTTTGGGCTTGCGCCCGCCAGGTTCTCGGCTTGTGCCCGCCGCCGGGTCCTGGGCTTGTGCCCGCCACGCTCCCCGGCTTGCGCCCACCACGCCCCCGGCTCCCGCCCACCACGGCCCCGTCCGACCTGCGCGATACCGTGAGCCACATGCCCGACACCTCGCCCGCGCCCGTGATCCTCGGCAACGAACCCGGTGCCTTTCCGCGCAGTGTGCTCGCCGAGCGGCATCCCGCCATCATCCGGCAGGTGCGCGAAGCCTTTCCGTACGGTCCCGAGCAGCACCGTGGCCTCGACGAGCTGCTCGTGAGTTGTACCGAGGGTGTCGTCGAACCGCTCCCCGCCGACGCGCACGACCTTGACCGGTGGAAGACCTGGGGCATCGACGGGTACGCCGGCCGCTCCTGGTTCGACGTGCCGTGGCTGTGGTCCGAGAGCTACTTCTACCGTCGGCTCCTCGAAGCCGTCGGATACTTCGGCTCCGGCTCCGGCGCCTGGCAGGGCATCGACCCCTTCCGCCCCTTCAAGCTCGCCGAGCTCCACTCCCGGGAGACCGACGAGGAACTGGCGGCCCTCGACGACCTCGCCGACCGGGCCGAGGACGAACAGGCCACCGCCCTGCTGCACGGCTCGCTGTGGGGCAACCGCGCTGACCTCGGCTTCCGGCTCTCCGACGCCGAGGCGGAGGACCGGGCGGCCGTCCCGGGGCTGGTCGCCGACGACAGCGCCGCCCTCTGGTCGTTCCTCACCGGCCGGGGCACGCTGTGCGTGATCGCCGACAACGCCGGCCGCGAGCTGATCCCCGACCTGCTGCTCATCGCCCACCTCCTGGCCAACGGCCGTATCGAGCGGGCGGTCCTGCACGTCAAGCCGTACCCCTACTACGTCTCCGACGCCACGACCGCCGACGTGGTCGACGCCCTGCGCCGCCTCACGGACGCGCCGGGCCGGGCCGCCGAGTACGGGCGCGGCCTCTGGGCCGCCATGGCCGACGGCCGCCTCACGGTCCGCGCCCACCCCTTCTCCTGCGCCCCGCTGCCGTACGCGGACATGCCCGACGACCTCCGCACCGAGCTCGTCGGGGCGACACTGACCGTGGTGAAGGGCGACCTCAACTACCGCCGTCTGGTGGGAGACCGAAGGTGGCCCCCGACGACCCCCTTCGCCGAGGTCACCGCTCACTTCCCCGGCCGGGTCGCCGCCCTGCGCACCCTGAAGTCCGACGTGATCACCGGCCTCGACGCGGACACGGAGGCCGCGCTGGTCGCCGCCGAGGGGCAGCGCTGGCGTACCGGCGGGACCCATGCGCTGATCCAGGTCAGGCCGTGAAGAGCGTTATGCTGCCGAGTTGTACCGGTGGGCTGCCCTACGTCCCGCCGACGGGCAGCGAAAGAGGACGTCATTGACCCCGCGGTACCTCAGAAATCCAGGGGAGCCCGTCTACGACGTGCACGCGCGGCGCTATGTCGACGTCACGGACGCGCGTGACGAGTCCGACCTGCACGACGTGTTCACGGACATCTACCGCACCAACCGCTGGGGCTCCGACGAGACCCGCTCCGGACCCGGCTCCGAACTGCAGCGCATGAAACGGGTCATGGCCCAAATAAGCGAGCTGGTCCTGGAGTTGGGTGTCCGCTCGGTACTGGACGCGCCGTGCGGCGACTTCAACTGGATGCGCTACGTCGACCTGCACGGCGCCGACTACCTCGGCGGAGACGTCGTCGCGGAACTCGTCGAGAGCAACCGCGCCCGACACCGCTCGCCCGGCCGGGACTTCCAGCTGCTCGACTTCACCGCCCAGCCCGTGCCGTGCGTCGACCTCATCCTGTGCCGGGACGCCCTCGTGCACTTCTCCTACCAGCACGTGGTCGAGGCCCTGACCCGCTTCCGGGAGAGCGGCTCGCGCTACCTGCTCACCACGACCTTCTTCGGCACCTCCGCCAACACGGACATCCTCACCGGCTGGTGGCGGCCGATCAACCTGCGGCTCGCCCCCTTCGGACTGCCCGAGCCGCTGCGGGTGATCGGCGACGACGAGTCCGACGACTTCTACGACGACAAGGCGCTCGCGCTGTGGGACCTCGGGCAGATCCCGGCCCGCTTCCCCGGTTACGAACCGGCGGCGGCCGAGTCGGGGTCGCTGGGCGCGTGAGCCCCGGGAACGGCCGGCGGATCGTCGTCCGTCATTCCCTGCGCACCGGCACGCATGCGGGCCACCACGCGCAGCGCCTCCTGGGCCGCCCGGGTCCGCGGATGCCGTAGCCCCAGCACCTCCTCGCACGCCTCCCGGACCTCGCCGAACTCGGCCTCCGCGGCGGTCAGTTCGCCCTTCGCGGACAGCAGGTCGGCCAGGTTGTGCCGTACCGCCAGCGTCCCCGGATGCCGGGGCCCCAGCGTCTCCACGCAGTCCGCCAGCACCGTCCGGTACTCCGCCTCCGCCTGCTCGACGCGCCCGCGCAGATGCAGCACGTGCGCGGCGCCGTGCCGTACGGACAGGGTGAGCAGGTGCTGTTCGCCGAGCACCTCGCGCCGGGCCGCGTAGAC
>NZ_JBWLKM010000004.1:202180-208133 GCF_059026085.1 Streptomyces sp. a15
CCGTGCCGTACGGACAGGGTGAGCAGGTGCTGTTCGCCGAGCACCTCGCGCCGGGCCGCGTAGACCTCGCGGAACTCCGCCTCCGCCGCCTCCAGTTGGCCGCGCTCCATCAGCAGGTCGGCCAGGTTGTGGCGGACCACCAGGGTGTGCGGGTGCATGTCGCCGAGCAGCCTGCGGCGGACCTCGAACACCTCCCGGAACTCGGTCTCCGCGTCGCCCGGCCAGCCCCGGTCGCGCAACACGGTCGCCAGGCCGTGCCGGGAGGCGACCGTGTCGGGGTGGTCCTCGCCGTAGGAGTCGCCGCGCAGCTCCAGCACCGTACGGAACTGGCGCTCCGCCTCGACCAGCAGGCCGCGGTCGCGCAGCACGTCGGCGAGGTCGTGGCGGACGGCGAGGGTGCCGGGGTTGCGCTCGCCGAGGACCTCGGCGCACACCTCCAGGGTCTCCCGCAGCTCCTGCTCGGCCTGCCGGAACATGCCCCGCTCGTGCAGCACCTGGGCCACGTCGTGCCGGGTGGCCAGGGTGTCGGGATGGCGGTCGCCGAGCGCCTCGCGATAGGCGTCGAGCACCAGGCGGTACTCCTCCTCGGCCTCCGCGAGCAGACCGCGCTGCTGGGCCATGCGGGCCACGCCCTTGCGGGCCGCGAGGGTCTGCGGGTCGCGCTCGCCGAGCAGGGTGCGCCTCGTCGCGTACACCGTGCGGTACTCGGCCTCCGCCTCGGCGGGCCGGCCGCGGTCGGCGAGCAGTTCGGCGAGCGCGTAGCGGGCGTCGGCGGTCTCGCCCGCCGCGTCGCCGAACAGCTCGCGGGTGTCCTCCAGGACCGTACGGACCAGGGACTCGGCGGCGGAGAGCCGGCCGCGTAACTGGAGCAAGTGGGCGGCGGCGGACCGCACTTCGAGGGCGTCCGGGTCGCGCGGGCCGCAGGCGAGGACGATCGGCTCGCAGGCGTCGAGGACCGCCTCGGCCCGGTCCAGCCAGCCCCGCCGGAACAGATGACGCGCCCCGGCCGCCGCCGCCCGCAGCGCCTTGGAGACCAGCTCGTCCTCCGCCTCGTACGGATCGCCGATCAGGGCGAGCGGCGCGTCGACGTGCGGGAGCAGCAGCCGCCAGCGCGGCCAGTCGCGCGGGTCGTCCTCGCTGAGCTCGGCGGTGGCCGCGACGACCAGGTCGGCGACGACCGCGCCGTACTCCTGGAGGTGTTCGGCGAGGTCCCGCTGTCGGCGGCCGGCGTCCCGGACGAGCGGATGCATCAGCAGGGAGCGCGCGTGCTCGTCGCCGCCGCGCGGGGTGTGCAGCTCGATCAGGCCGAAGTCGGCGAGCGAGGTCAGCGCCGTGTAGAGCTCCTGCGGGGTGACGCCGGGCAGCAGCCGGGAGGCGGCGAGCCGGTCCGGGCGCAGCAGCCCGACCAGGGGCACCGGCGCGTCGCCCAGACAGCACAGCAGCCGCATCAACGGCCGGGCCTGGGAGATGTCGCGCCGCTCCAGCAGGTCGAGGGAGAGCTCCCAAGTACGGCTCACCGGAACGGTGTTGGTGCCGCCGGGCTGGCCGGGCGGGTCCTCGTCGAGGAGCTCGGTGAAGCGCTCGTCGAGGGCCGCGTGGTAGTCGGCGTACGTCCGTACGGCGCTGGTGCCCGGCCAGGCCGGGAACGCGGACGCCGCCGCAAGGTACGAGCCCGCGATGCGCAGCGCCAAGGGCAGCCCGCCGAGGCGCCGGGCCAGCAGTCCGGCGTCCTCGCGGGACCCGGCCCGCGGCCCGGCGAGGTCCCACAGCACGTCGGTGGCGTCGGTCTCGTCCAGCGCGTCCACCGGGTGCAGGGTCGCCCACGGCCCCCAGGTCGCCGGGCTGCTGTCCCGGCTGGTGATCAGCACCAGGCCGGGCAGCTCGGCGGCGGGCCGGATCCAGCCGGTACCCTCCGCCAACCGCCCGTGCGGCGCGAGGTGTTCGGGCTCGTCGGCGTTGTCCACGATCAGCAGCCACGGGTCCGCCCGGTCGCACAGCCGCCGCCACAGCAGGTCCGTGGCGCTCGAACGCCCCGACCAGGCCCGGTCGATGAGATCGGCGGGCGTGCCCAGCGCGGCCACCACCTCGCGCATCCCGGCGCTCAGCGCGGCCGGGTTCGACGCGGTCACCCACCACACGTCCACGCCCAGCACGGAGGCGTACGCGGCGATCTCCAGCGCGACCGTCGTCTTGCCGCCACCGCCCATGCCGTGCAGCACCCGCACGCCCGAAGTCGGTTTGCCCACCAGGCACTTGAGTGTGTCGAGCAGCGGCTCCCGCCCGCGCACCCGGCGATCGAGACGGCCCAGCGGCGGGGCGACGGTCAGGGCGCCCGGCGTGGGCGACTCGGGCGCCGGCGCGGGAAACCCGAACTGCGCGTGCTGGGCATGGATGACGATCGACCGGTCCGCCATACCGGAGAACTCCTCGACGAACGCGGTCAGTTGGCCGGACAGCTCCGGATCCCGGGCCAGCAGCGTGCGCAGCGTGGCGTCCCACCGCTCCCGCTGCTCGCGCAGGATGATCTCCTGCCGGCCCGGCGGCGCGGCATCGAGCGCCGCCCGCGCCCGGTCCAGCTCCGCGACACCCTCGCGCCCCAGGATCCGGGCGATCCGGTTCCGGGCCGCCTGCCACGCGTCCGTGGTCATCAGCGCGACCATCGTGCCCGCGGCGGCGGCAGCGGTCTGCGTGAACAACTCTGCCCCGAACATCGAGGACCCCCTGTCGGCACACACCTCGACGGCTACGTCCGAACCCCTCTCCCGGCTTCAGGGTCTCATGTCCCGCCCATGGAAGGGGATTTGAGAGCGTAGGCGATGTTCGAAAATGCGGTATCGGGGGCGGCGGTCGCGGTGTTGTGTCCCGTGACACCGCACGAGGGGAGCCGTACATGCGTATCGGAGTGGCACCGCACCGCCTGTGGCCCGCGGGAGAGGACGAGCTCGACGGCGTCCTGGAGACGGCCCGCACAGCCGAGGAACTGGGCTTCGACCACGTCATCGCGAGCAGCCACCTGCTGGCCGGGGATCTCGGCGTCACTCCGGACCCACTCGTCCTGCTGTCCGCCGTGGCCGGGGCGACCACCCGGATCGGCCTGGTGACCAGCGTCCTGATCCTTCCGCTCTACAACCCGGCCGTGATCGCGCACCAGAGCGCCACCCTCGACCGCCTCTCGGGCGGCCGCTTCACGCTGGGGGTCGGGACCGGCTGGGACGCCGAGGAGTTCGCCGCCGCGGGGGTGGCGTTCGCCGGGCGGGGCCTTCGCGCCGACGAACAGCTGGCCGTCATACGGGGTCTGTGGCGGGGCGACGAGGGGCAGCCGCGGCTCGGGGTGCGGCCGCGCACGGACGGCGGTCCCGGGGTGTGGGTCGGCGGACACAGTGACGGGGCGCTGCGCCGCGCGCTGCGGTACGGCGACGCCTGGCACGGCTCCGGCCTCGACGCGGCCGGGCTCACCGAGGTGCGGGACCGGCTGGCCGTACTCGGGGAGGAGGCGGGTCGGGATCCGGCCAAGCCGCCACTGGAGCTGACAGCGGGGCACTTCCTGCTGCCGCCGGGCTTCGCGGCGGCCGTGACCCCGCCCGGGCGTCGTCCGCTGGGCGGTGCGAAAGCGACCGGCGAGAGCGTACGGGAGGAGCTCGGGCAGCTGGCCGACGCCGGGCTCGCCGCGTGCTCCCTGTGGCTGCCGGTGGCCACGGAGGCGTTGCCGGACGCGCTCGCCTGGGTCGCCGACGAGGTCCTCTCGCATTTCTCCAAGGGCTGACGATTTTCTCCAAGGACCGACGATTCGGCTTGCTTGCGTGTGGTGATCATGTCAAGCGGGCCGTCATCATGCGCCCATGGCGTTACGACCCTGGCGCACGGGAAGAGGAAGGGCGGCCGTCGCCGCCGCCGCTCTCACGCTGGCGCTCGCGGCCTGCGGCGACGACGGCGACTCGACGTCCTCGGACGGTGGGGGGACGACCATCACCGTGGCCGCGCTGCCGCTGAGCGACTGCGCCATGCTCTACATCGCACAGGACCGTGGCCTGTTCGAGAAGGAGGGCCTGGACGTCCGCGTCCAGCAGATCCAGCAGAGCCTCCAGGCACTGCCCGCCCTGGCCAAGGGCCAGATCGACATGGTGGCCAGCGCCAACTACGTCACCTATCTCCAAGCACACGAACAGGGCACCCTCGACATCCGCATCGTCGCCGAGGCGATCAGGGCCGCGCCGCGCATGATGGACGTCCTGGTGCCGAAGGACTCCGACATCAAGAGCCTCGCCGACCTCGAGGGCAAGAAGCTCGCCGTGAACGTCCTCAACAACGTGCAGTCGCTGACCTTCAACGAGATCCTCGAGAAAGAAGGAGTCGGCGACCCCGTCTACCGGCAGATCCCCTTCCCGCAGATGGGCGCGGCCCTGGAGAAGGGCCAGGTCGACGCCGTGCACGTCGTCGAGCCCTACGACAGCGCCATCCAGGACGAGTTGGGCGCGCGGATCCTCGTGGACGGAGCGTCCGCGCCCGTCGAGTCCATCCCACTCAGCGGATACATCACCACCCGCCGGTACGCGGACCGGAACGCCGAACCGCTGGCCGCCTTCCAGCGGGCCATCAAGGCCGCCGTGAAGATCGCCGCCGAGGACCCCTCTGCCGTGCGCGACGCACTGCCGACGTACACCAAGGTGACCAAGGGCCAGGCCGAGTCGATCGACCTGCCCGTCTATCCGCCGGACATGGACGGCGAGCAGATCGCCCGGCTCGCCGATCTCATGCGGAAACAGGGAATGTTGAAGAAACCCATCGACCCGGCGACGCTGCTGGTGAAGTGACAGGGCGTCGGCGGTGCGGGACGTGAGGGCGGCACGTCGGGAGTTCGGCCTCGGCGCCCTCGGGGTGCTGCTCGCCTTCGGTGTGTGCGAGGCGGTGAGCCGGGCCGGAATCGTCCGTCGCAGCTACCTCCCGCCCGCCTCCGAAGTCCTCGCCCGGGCCGCCGAGCTGGCGGGCGACGCGGCCTTCCTCGACGGAATCGGCGCCACCCTGCGCGCCTGGGCGCTCGGGCTCGGCCTCGCCTGCGTGATCGCCGTACCGCTCGGGCTGCTGCTGGGCAGCGTGCCGCTCGTCGACTCCGCCGTACGCGCGATCGTCGAGTTCCTGCGCCCGCTGCCGTCCGTCGCGCTGATCCCGCTGGTCTCCCTGCTGCTCGGCTCCGGCACCGGCACCGAGGTCGCGCTGATCGCCTACGCCTGCGTCTGGCCCATCCTCTTCAACACCGTCTACGGCCTCGGCGAGACCGACCCCCTCGCCAAGGAAACCCTGTGCGCCTTCGGCTTCGGCCGGCTCGCCGTACTGCTGCGCGTGGAACTGCCCGGCACCGCGCCCTTCATCGCCGCCGGCATCCGCATCTCGGCCGCGGTCGCCCTCATCCTGGCCGTCGCCACGGAACTCCTCGCCGGCTTCGGCGAGGGCCTCGGCATCTTCATCGCCCAGGCCGGCCTGGCCACGGACGGCACCCGTGACGTGCTCGCGGGGGTGGTGTGGGCGGGGGCGCTGGGGCTGGTCGTCAACGGCGTACTGGTGTGGGGCGAACGACGGTTGTTCCCGTGGACGCCGGAACGTCGGGGAGCCGACGGGGGAGGTGCGCGGAGATGAGCGGGGAGCCGGAGTCCGACGGGGGCGGGAGCGGGAGCGGACCGGGAGGGGATCGCGCACGCCGGGGTGGGGCGGAGGAGGCTTCTGGGGGTCGGGTCGGTTCGGGTGGGGTGTCTGGGGGTTGGCCGGGGTCGGAGGGGGCTTCTGGGGGTCGGGTCGGTTCGGGTGGGGCGTCCGCGAGTCGGCCAGAATCGGGCGGGGCATCTGCGCGCCGGGGCGGATCGAGTGGCGCACCCTCGCGCCGGGCCGTGTTGGACGGGACTGCCGTGTCGGAGGGCGCCGTGTTGGACGGGACTGCCGTGTCGGAGGGCGCCGTGTTGGA
>NZ_JBWLKM010000004.1:208233-288726 GCF_059026085.1 Streptomyces sp. a15
GGGCGCCGTGTTGGACGGGACTGCCGTGTCGGAGGGCGCCGTGTTGGACGGGACTGCCGTGTCGGAGGGCGCCGTGTCGGACGGGACTGCCGTGTCGGAGGGCGCCGTGTTGGACGGGACTGCCGTGTTGGACGGGACCGTCGTGTCCGATGGCGCCGTGTCCGATGGCGCCGCCGTATCGGACGGGAGCGCCGCGTCAGACGGGATCTCCCCGACCTCCCCGCCTCGTATTGGGAGCTCCCCGCCTCTTACCGGCACCTCCCCGCCCCGTGCCCGCGTCGCGGCGCACCCCGCTCTCCTCCGTTGGTTCGTCCTCGTCCTCGCCGTGGGTGCCTGGGAGGTGGCCGCTCGAGCCCATGGCAGCGTCTACTTCCCGCCCCCGGCCCGTATCGCGCGCCATGCCCACGACCTGTGGTTCTCCGGGCCCGTCCGGCACGCGTTCCTCACCTCCGCCGCCGTGGACGACATCCTGCCCAGCCTCGGCCGGCTGACCGCGGGCTTCCTGCTCGCCGCCGTCGCCGGGATCGCGCTCGGCATCGCGATCGGCCGCTCGCGCCGGGCGTACGCGCTGTGCAACCCCGTCCTGCAGTTCGCGCGGGCCGTCCCGCCACCCGCCCTGGTGCCCGTCTTCGTCGTCGTCTTCGCGTTCGGTACGCCGATGCAGATCGCGTCGATCGCCTTCAGCGCCGTCTGGCCGGTGCTCATCAACACGGCGGCCGGGGCGCTCAACACCGACCCGCTGCGCCTCGACGTCGCCGCCGTCCTGCGGCTGAACGGTGCCGAACGCCTGTGGTTCCTCGTACTGCCCTCCGCGCTGCCCCGCATCTTCGCGGGCCTGAGGCTCAGCCTGTCGCTCTCCCTCATCCTCATGGTGTTCTCCGAACTGCTGCCGGGCACCGCGAACGGCATCGGCTTCGCCCTCACCGACGCCCAGTCCCGCTCCGACCTGCTCACCGTGTGGGCGGCCCTGGTCCTGCTCGGCGTCCTCGGGTATCTGCTCAACACCGCCCTCCTGGCGGTCGAGGGACGGCTGCTCAGCAGCGGGAAGGCCAGGTGACCGACCACATGCTCGACCTCTCGGCGGTGGGCCAGTACTACGGTGACCACCAGGTCCTGCACGACATCACCCTCACCGTCCCCGACAGCCAACTCCTGTGTGTCGTCGGCCCGTCGGGCTGCGGCAAGTCCACACTGCTGCGCACGATCGCCGGCCTGCTCCCCGCGCGCGAGGGCACCGTCACGATCGACGACACCCCCGTCACGGGCGTCCCCGACCGCCTGGCCGTCGTCTTCCAGGACTACGGCCGCTCCCTCCTGCCCTGGCTCACGGTCCGCGACAACGTCGCGCTCCCGCTGCGCCGGCGGGGCCTCGGCCGGGCCGAGCGGCGCGCGGAGGCCGACCGCATCCTCGACCGCGTCGGCCTCTCCGGCACCGCCCGACGCCACCCCTGGCAGCTCTCCGGCGGCATGCAGCAACGCGTCGCCATCGCCCGCGCCCTGGTCTGCCGCCCCACCCTCCTCCTCATGGACGAACCCTTCGGCTCCCTGGACGCCCAGACCCGCGAGGACCTGGAGGACCTCCTCCTGGAGGTCCACCGCACCGACGGCACGACCATCGTGTTCGTGACCCACGACATCGACGAGAGCGTCTACGTCGGCGACCGCGTCGTCGTCCTCACCCCGGGCCCCGCCTCGAAGATCGCCCTGGACCTGCCGGTCCGGCTCCCCGGTGACCGGGACCAGATCGCCACCAGGGGCCTGCCGGAGTTCGTGGCGCTGCGCGCTCAGGTGGGGCGGGCGGTACGCGGGCAGGTCAGGTGAGGCGGATGTCCTGCCACACCAGCCGGTGGTCCGACGTCGGCACAGTCGTGCCGTTCCCGACCAGCCGGTACAGCGGGTCGTCCGGCGTCGGCCAGAAGACGCCGTTCGCCGCCGGTATCAGCCCCCTGGACGGGATGACGTGGTCGACGCGCAGATTCCCGGGCGCGGTGTCCCCGAAGTCGGCCGTGTCGTACGCCGGATCACCGACGTGCGAGGCATTCGCCCCGCCCTGGAGCCTCGCCGCCTCGACACCCCCGGCACTCGCCGGCGGCGTCGACGGCAGGCGCACCGCCGGGTGGTCGAGGAGCAGCCGTACGGCATGGTCGTAACTGTCGCCGTCGTACGGATCCGCGTTCAGGTCGCCCGCGAGCACGAACCGGGCCCCGGGCCGCAGCCCGCCCCGGCCGCCCTTGTCGTCGTACAGATACGCGCTGCTCCGACGCCCGCCGATGTAGTCGGCCCACAGCCGGATCTCGTCGTGGTTGCGCCGGCCGTTGCGGTCCTCGGGCCCGTCGAAGGTGGGCGGCGTCGGATGCGACACCAGGAAGTGCACGGTGTCCGCCGCCGAGCGCCCGAGGCGCACCGGCACGTCCCAGTGGCTCTTGGAGGAGAGCCGCAGGACCGCCCGCGCGGCGTCGCTGTAGTAGCCCTCGGGCATGACGTTGTCCGGCATGTCCTTCCACAAGAAGCGCTGGAAGGTGCGCACCGCGCGCGTGTCGATCGGGAACTTGGAGAGCACGAGCATGCCGTACTGCCCGGGGAACCAGCCGTAGCCGAAGGCGTCCTGGCCGTACGCGTCCGAACCGGGCGTCGTCACCGCCCCGTTGCGCCCGTCGAGGTCCACCCCGGAGGCCACGCCCGTGTTCACCGGGCCGGTGAAGTGGTACGGGAAGCGGATCGGCCGCGCCCCGCTCTGGCCCACGGCGAGGTAGTTGCGCAGGAACAGCCGGGCCGCGGTGCCGTCCTTGTCGTAGTCGAACTCGTTGACCAGCAGGACGTCGGGGTCGACGCGCTGGATGGTCTCCGCCACGTTGCGCGCCTGGGTGTTGTCCGGCGTGGACAGGTCGGTGACCAGCGCGCCCTGGGTGCCGCGGTTCAGGGACGCGTTGAACGTGGCGAACCGGACGGTCCGCCGGCCGGTCGCCGACGCGGGGACCGCGGTGGTGCCGGCCAGGGTCGCACCGGCGAGTGCGGCGAGCGTGGCGCGGCGGGAGATGGTTCTGGGGTCGTGGTTCATCGGGGCTCCGGTGAGACGGCGGACACGTGAACTGTTGAAGTCTGCGCGCGTAGAGGTGAACGCCACAAGTGCCGCTCAGAACTCCCGGGTTCACCCCCGATTCACACGATGGTGTGATCATTCCCCGGCCTGTGGATGCCCCCACAGGGCCCCGGGTAGGGCCCGGCCATGACGCAGCAGCCCTTCGAACTCCCGCACTTCTACATGCCGTATCCCGCACGGCTCAATCCACATGTCGACGAGGCCCGCGCCCACTCGACCCAGTGGGCGCGCGACATGGGCATGTTGGAGGGATCCGGGATCTGGGAGCAGTCCGACCTCGACGCGCACGACTACGGCCTGCTCTGCGCCTACACCCACCCCGACTGCGACGGCCCGGCCCTGTCGCTGATCACCGACTGGTACGTGTGGGTCTTCTTCTTCGACGACCACTTCCTGGAGATCTTCAAGCGCACCCAGGACCGCGCCGGCGGCAAGGCCTATCTGGACCGGCTGCCGCTGTTCATGCCGATGGACCTCTCGACGCCGATGCCCGAACCGCAGAACCCGGTCGAGGCGGGCCTCGCCGACCTGTGGACGCGTACCGTGCCGTCGATGTCGGCGGACTGGCGCCGCCGTTTCGCCGTGGCCACGGAGCACTTGCTCAACGAGTCCCTGTGGGAGTTGTCCAACATCAACGAGGGGCGGATCGCCAACCCCGTCGAGTACATCGAGATGCGCCGCAAGGTGGGCGGCGCCCCCTGGTCGGCCGGTCTCGTGGAGTACGCGACCGCCGAAGTCCCCCCGTCCGTGGCCGGGTCCAGGCCGCTCAGGGTGCTGATGGAGACCTTCTCCGACGGCGTCCACCTGCGCAACGACCTGTTCTCCTACCAGCGGGAGGTCGAGGAGGAGGGCGAGCTCAGCAACGGCGTGCTCGTCCTGGAGACCTTCTTCGACTGCACCACCCAGGAAGCCGCCGACACCGTCAACGACGTCCTCACCTCCCGCCTCCACCAGTTCGAGCACACCGCGCTCACCGAGGTCCCCGCCCTGGCGCTGGAACAGGGGCTCGCCCCGGACGAGGTGACCGCGGTCGCCAAGTACACGCAGGGACTGCAGGACTGGCAGTCCGGCGGCCACGAATGGCACCTGCGCTCCAGCCGGTACATGAACGCGCGGGCCGAGACCACCAAGCCGTGGCAGGGACTCACTGGCCCCGGCACCTCCGCCGCCGACGTCGGCGCACTGCTCGCCGCGGCCGGCGCCGAACGCCTGCGCGCCTACACCCACGTGCCGTACCAGAAGGTCGGCCCCTCCCTGCTGCCCGACTTCCACATGCCCTTCGAGCTCGAACTCAGCCCGCACCTGGAGGGCGCCCGCAGCCGCCTCACCGACTGGGTGAACGCCATGGGCATCCTCCAGGAAGGCGTCTGGGACGAGGACAAACTCGCCGCGTACGACCTCCCGCTGTGCGCGGCCGGCCTCGACCCGGACGCGACCCCCGAGGCCCTCGACCTCAGCTCGCAGTGGCTCGCCTGGGGCACCTACGGCGACGACTACTACCCCCTCGTCTTCGGCCACCGCCGCGACCTGGCCGCCGCCCGCCTGACCACCGCCCGCCTCTCGGCCTGCATGCCTGTCGACGGCGAGGAGGCCGTCATCCCGCTCAACGCCATGGAGCGCGCCCTCACCGACCTGTGGGCGCGTACGACCGCCGAGATGACGCCCGACCAACGGCGCACCCTGAAGGCCGCGATCGACGTGATGACCGAGAGCTGGGTGTGGGAGCTGTCCAACCAGCTCCAGAACCGCATCCCCGACCCGGTCGACTACCTGGAGATGCGCCGCGCCACCTTCGGCGCCGACCTCACCATGAGCCTGTGCCGGATGGGCCACGGCGCGGCCGTCCCGCCGGAGGTGTACCGCAGCGGCCCGGTCCGCTCCCTGGAGAACGCCGCCGTCGACTACGCCTGCCTGCTCAACGACGTGTTCTCGTACCAGAAGGAGATCGAGTACGAGGGCGAGATCCACAACGCGATCCTCGTCGTGCAGAACTTCTTCGGCATCGACTACCCGACCGCGCTCGGCGTCGTCCACGACCTGATGACCCAGCGCATGCAGCAGTTCGAACACGTCGCCGCACACGAACTGCCTGTCGTGTACGACGACTTCGCGCTGTCGGGCGAGGCGCGCGAGGTCATGCATGGCTATGTGGTCGACCTGCAGAACTGGATGGCGGGCATCCTGAACTGGCATCGCGAGGTCGACCGCTACAAGGCCGACTGGCTGTCCGGCCGTGCCCACGGGTTCCTGCCGGACCGGGCCCCTGTCGTGCCGGTCGGCTGAGGTCCGGGCGTCAGACGGGCTGTCCCGCGGCCCGCGTAGCGTGCTCCACCGCGGCTCGCGCCAGCGCCCGGACGATCGGGTGCGGGCGCGAGCCGTCGCCGGACAGTTCCGGCTGGAAGAGCGAGGCCAGGAAGAAGGGATGGCCGGGGAGTTCGGCGATCCGGACGTGGCCGTCCTCGTCGTACCCGGAGAAGCGCATGCCGTGCGCGCGCAGCGTGTCGAGGTGGCGGGTCGGGCCGTACGCGCAGAAGTAGCGCTCGACCGTGCGCTCCGAGCCGATCACGGACTGGGCGAGCGAGCCCGGCTCGACGCTCACCACGGCCTCGTGGCCAACGAGCGAACAGGCCAGCGGCTCGATGAGGAAGTCGTCGGCGTCCGGGTCGTTCTCGGCGTGCGCCACCCGCGTCAGACCGCACACGGCACGGGCGTACTCCAGGAGCGCGTGCTGGAATCCGCCGCACGTGCCCAGGAACGGAATCCCCGCCTCGCGCGCGGTACGGATCGCGGCCAGCACGCCGGTCTCGCTGCGGTACGGGCTGCCGGGTACGACCCACACCGCGTCGAACCCGCGCACGGCGCCCTCCTCCGCCGCCTCCTCGGAGGGGATCCAGTAGGCGTCCAGGACGAGCCGGTCGCGCTCGGCGAGGGCGTCGAGCAGGAGCGGGATGCGGGTGTGGGACACGACGTTGGGGGAGCGGTCGCCGACAAGGGCGAGCCGGGCTGTGGTGGTGGTCATGGGCTCATCCTGTGCGCGGCCCGGAGTTCACGTCCAACGATGATTTCTGCACCCTCGATAAGCGGAGCTGATGGGGTGCGGGATCCTGGCCGACATGGACCCGCATCTGCTGCGCACCTACGTCACCGTCGCCCGTCTCTCCTCCTTCTCGGAGGCCGCCCGCACGCTGGGCTACACCCAGTCGGCGGTGTCCCAGCACATCGCGGCCCTCGAACAGGACCTCGGCGCACCGCTGCTCACCCGCCGCCCCGTCGTGCCCACCGCGGCCGGCGAGCGGCTCCTCGAACACGCGGGCCCGCTGCTGCTGCGCCTGGACGCGGCCCGCGCGGACGTCGTACGGATGGCGGCGGCCTCGGAGCACGGCCTGACGCTCGCCGCCACACCGACCGCCCTCGGCCCGCGTGCCGTCGCCGCGCTGCCCGCCGCCGGGGTGACGGTGCGGGTGCTGGCCCGCGAAGGGATCCCGGCGGCCGTCGCCACCGGCACCGCCGACCTGGGCCTGGTCGACGGCCTGGCCGCGCCCAGCGATCCGCTGCGGCTGCCCGACGTGGCCCCGCTGACCACGCACGGCGTCGGCGAGGAACCCGTGTGCGTCCTGCTGCCCGCCGCCCATCCGCTGGCCCGGCGCACCGGACTGCGCCTCGCGGACCTCTCCGCCGCCCGCTGGCTGGACGCCCCCGACGCGGGCCTGCCGCTCGCCCAGCTCCGTGCGGCGGGCGGCGGCCACGGCTTCCGGCCCGCCCTGCGCTACGAGGGCACCGACGTGCGCGTCCTGACCGCCCTGTCCGCCGCGGGCCACGGCCTGACCCTGCTGCCCCGGTCGGTGGCCGCCGGGGTGCCCGGCGCGGTCGCCGTCCCGGTCACCGAGCCGCGGGTCGTGCACCGGACGGAACTGGTGTGCACGGGGGCGCCGCGGGGAGCGGCGGCCCGGTTGATGGAGGTGCTGGTGGGGCGGAAGTGAGTACCTTCCCGCCCTTGACCGAGGGTCAGTCTCACTCGTTCGTGGCTCGTGGTGCGCCGGTGCGCCGGGTAGATCAACAGGCGGGATCGATCCGCAACCGCCGGAGGCGATCCGCACCAGCCGGAGGCGATCCATGGAACAGACTGCGTTGCGTCCCAAGCCGATGCCCGGCCGGGAACCCGGCGGCGGCACCAAGCCCGGCACGGCCCGGCGCCCGCACGCCGCGCGCCGGCGTGGCCGGCGGCTGAGGGCCCTGCTGTTCGCCCTGTCCGTCGGCACGGTCCTGGTCCTGTCCGGCGTCGGCCTCGGCACGGTCGGTGCCACGGTGATCGGCCTGAGCAAGCTCGCCGAACTCCAGCGGCAGGCGGGGGAGCAGGGGCGGCCGGGGCAGGCGGTGCCGGGAGCGTCGGACGGCCGGGGGAGCGCGTCGGCTTCGGCGCGCCCCGGACCTTCCGTCTCGACCGCGACCGCCTCCCCGGCGCCCGTCGGTGTGACCCTCGGCCTGGAGGCCGTGGACGCCGAGAAGGCGGGCGCCCAGGTCGTCGGCGTTCACGTCCCCGGCCCGGCGTTCTCGGCGGGCCTGGTCCGCGGCGACGTACTCCTCGTGTTCGGCCGCACCCGGGTCGACTCGGCGGCCGACCTCGCCCGAGCGGTCGCCGCCGCCCGCCCCGGCAAGGAGGTCGTGCTGACGGTCCGCCACCGTAGCGGCGGCTACCAGCAGTTGACGGTCGTGCCGGGTGTCGTCACGTGACTACCCGGAGCAGTTGACGGTCGTCCCCGGCACCGTCACGTGACCACCCGGAAGTGACTCGTCAGCCGCCCCTCGTCGTCCAGCACATGAAAGGCCAGCCCGACCGGAGCGTCCCGGTCCGCGATCCGCTCGCCCTCCCAGGGCAGCCGCAGCGTCCAGGTCACCCCGGCCCGACGACCAGCGGCAGCCCGGCGAACACCGTCGCGGCGGGCGTGTGCGCGTGACCGGTGATCAGTCCGGCGGTCTCGGGACGCGTTCGGTCGCCCGGGTGCTTCCGTCCAGATGCAGATCGCTGATGTGCGCGAGTACGGGCACGGCAGGTGCCTCCCCGTGGGTGCGTCTAATGGATTATGGCGATCAAACATTAGGATTAATGGTTGTGCAACGCTCGGACGTCAGGAGAAAAGGCCGTCGGCGCGTCCGAAAGACCTGACAACCGGCTCGCGCCGCCCCCGCTGTCCGGGCAGGATGCTGCCCGTAGTCCCTTCACCCGCCCCGGGAGGCCCGGATGACCGGCAGTACGGCCGCGCCCTTCACCGCCGACGACTACAGGGCCCGTATGGAACGCGCGGCGCGGGCGGCCGCCGAGACCGGGCTGGCCGGGCTGCTGGTGGCACCGGGACCGGACCTGGTCTGGCTCACCGGCTACGCGCCCACCGCGACCACCGAACGGCTCACCCTGCTGGTCCTCGCCCCCGGACAGGATCCCGTCCTCGTCGTCCCCACCCTGGAGGCCCCGGACGCCGCGAAGGCGCCCGGGGCGTCCGCCCTGACCCTGCGCGACTGGACCGACGGCAAGGACCCCTACGCCGCCACCGCCGCCCTCCTCGACGCCTCCGGCAGCTTCGGCATCAGCGACAACGCCTGGGCGATGCACCTCCTGGGACTGCAGAAGGCGCTGCCCGGCACCTCCTACGCCTCCCTCACCGAGGCCCTGCCGATGCTGCGCGCCGTCAAGGACGCGGCGGAGCTGGAGCTGTTGGCGGCCGCGGCCGCGGCCGCGGACGCAACGTTCGAGGGCATCCGGAACGTTCCCTTCGCCGGCCGCAGGGAGTCCGAGATCGCCGCGGACCTCAACCGCTGCTGCGGGAACACGGCCACGCACAGGTCGACTTCACGATCGTCGCCTCCGGCCCGAACGGCGCCAACCCGCACCACGAGGTGGGCGACCGGGTCGTCGAGCGCGGCGACATGGTCGTCCTGGACTTCGGCGGCCTCAAGGACGGCTACGGCTCCGACACCTCCCGCACGGTCCACGTCGGTGAACCCACCGACGAGGAACGCCGCATCCACGACCTGGTGCGCGCGGCCCAGGAGGCGGGCTTCCGTGCGGTACGGCCCGGCGTCGCCTGCCAGGAGGTCGACCGGGCCGCCCGCGCGGTCATCGCCGACGCCGGGTACGGCGAGTACTTCATCCACCGCACCGGCCACGGCATCGGCGTCACCACGCACGAGCCGCCGTACATGATCGAGGGCGAGGAGCGGCCCCTGGTGCCCGGCATGTGCTTCTCCGTGGAACCCGGCATCTATCTGCCGGGCCGGTTCGGGGTACGCATCGAGGACATCGTCACCGTCACCGAGGACGGCGGCCGCCGCCTCAACGACACGACCCGCGAGATGGTGATAGTGGACTGACGCAGCAGCGACAGTACGAGCAGGAAGCCCCTACGTCCTCAGGAACGACAACGGCGCGACCATGACCCAGGCACCGACACCCACCGCGGACACCGTCCGCCGGCTGGTCCGCACCCTGCTCAAGGAGGGCGCGGCCGACACCGGCGGCCCCGACGTGCGGCCCGCCGCCGAGGGCGGCGAGCCCGCCACCTGGTGGGTCGGCACGCGCCATGTGCTGCGCCTCGCCCCCGACCGCGAGGCAGCCGCCCGCCGACGCCGCGAGCTGCGCCTGCGCGACCTCGTCCGCCCCCACCTGCCGGTCGCGGTGCCGACGAGCGTGGCGCACGGCGAGTGGGCGCCCGGGCTGACGTACACGCTGGACACGAAGCTGCCCGGCGGCTCCGGGGAGGACCACGACGTGTCCGCCGTCGGCGAGGCCGACCTGGCCGGGCTGCTCACGGGCCTGCGCGAGGTGCCGGTCCGGCAGGCGGAGGCCCTCGGGGTGCCGCGCGCCGGACCGCGCTCCCTGGAGGCCCTGCGCCGGGAGGCCGAGCGCGCGGCCGAACGCCTCGCCAAGGCCGACGAGTTCGACCCCGCCCGCCTCCAGCAGCTCACGGCCCCGGCCGCGGTCCAGCTCGCCGCCCAGTCCGGCAGCGCGGTCCTCGTCCACCACGGCCTCACCGGCGACCACCTCGTGGTCAGCGCCGACGGCCGGGTGCGCGGGGTCCTGGACTGGACCGACGCCGTCGTCGGCGACCCCGCCGAGGACATCGCCGGCCTCGCCTGCGCCGTCGGCTCCCCGGCCGCCGTCCGCGCCGCCACCCTCGCCGGCTACGGCGCCCGCCCCTGCCTGCGCGGCCTGTGGCTGGCCCGCTGCGACACGGTCGTCCAGCTCGCCGCCCGCCTTCAGGGCCGCGACGACACCCCTCTCCCGCTCCTCAGGACCCGGCTACGACGCGCCTGGGAGGCGATCCTGCTGGAACGGGTGACGGAACTGCGGGACGAGGAGACGGACGAGTAGCGGTACGGAGACCTCGGCCGGGCGCCGGTGCCGGCCAGTTCTCTCAGCCCTGTCAGTCCTGCAGCAGCACCACGCACGACTCCCCGGGAACGCGCAGCATCCCGTCCGGCGCCGACGCCTCGACGGGCTCCCAGGCGGCGAGCACGCGCGCGGGGCGGGAGCCGAGGGGGATCGCCGCCGGCTCCTTGGCGAGGTTCACGACCACACGGACGTCACCGCGGCGGAAGGCGAGCCACCGGCTGTCCTCGTCGTAGGCCACCTTGGTGTCGGCGAGGTCCGGATCCGTGAGGTCCGCCTGCTCGTGCCGCAGGGCGATGAGCCGGCGGTACCAGGCCAGCACGCGCGCGTGGGGCTCCCTCTCCGGCTCCGACCAGTCGAGGCAGGAGCGGTCACGGGTGGCGGGGTCCTGCGGGTCCGGGACGTCCTCCTCGGCCCAGCCGTGCGGGGCGAACTCCCGCCGCCTGCCGCGCCGTACCGCATCGGCGAGCTCGGGGTCGGTGTGGTCGGTGAAGAACTGCCAGGGGGTGCCCGCCGCCCACTCCTCGCCCATGAACAGCATCGGTGTGAAGGGCGAGGTGAGCGTCAGCGTCGCCGCGCAGGCCAGCAGGCCGGGGGAGAGGGAGGCGGACAGGCGGTCGCCCTGGGCGCGGTTGCCCACCTGGTCGTGGGTCTGGGTGTAGCCGAGGAGACGGTGCGCCGCGACGCGGTTGCGGTCCAGGGGGCGCCCGTGGTGTCTGTCCCTGAAGCTGGAGTACGTGCCGTCGTGGAAGTACCCGCCGGTGAGCGTCTTGGCGACCGCCGCGAGCGGGGCGCGCGCGAAGTCGGCGTAGTAGCCCTGGGACTCGCCGGTCAGCGCGGCGTGCAGGGCGTGATGGAAGTCGTCGTTCCACTGCGCGTGCAGCCCGAGGCCGCCCTCCGCGCGCGGGGTGACCAGTCGCGGGTCGTTCAGGTCCGACTCGGCGACGAGGAAGAGGGGACGGCCCTGGTCGGCGGCGAGGCCGTCCACGGCGGTCGACAGTTCCTCCAGGAAGTGACACGCGCGCGTGTCCGCCAGCGCGTGCACCGCGTCCAGGCGCAGCCCGTCGATCCGGTAGTCGCGCAGCCACGCCAGCGCACTGCCCAGCAGATACGCCCGCACCTCGTCCGAACCGGGCGCGTCCAGGTTCATCGCGGAACCCCAGGGCGTGTGGTGGGTGTCCGTGAAGTACGGGCCGAACGCGGGGAGGTAGTTGCCGGACGGGCCCAGGTGGTTGTGCACCACGTCCAGGACCACGCCCAGACCGAGCTCGTGCGCCCGGTCGACGAAGCGTTTCAGCGCCTCGGGGCCGCCGTACGGCTCGTGCACCGCCCACAGCGACACCCCCTCGTACCCCCAGCCGTGCCGCCCGGGGAAGGGGCACAGCGGCATCAACTCGACGTGGGTGACGCCCAGTTCCACGAGATGCCCGAGCCGCTCGGCCGCCGCGTCCAGGGTGCCCTCGCGCGTGTACGTGCCCACGTGCAGCTCGTACAGCACGGCACCCGGCAGGGGACGGCCCGCCCACTCGGCGCGCCACGCGTACCGCTCGTGCTCGACGACCGCACTGAGCCCGTCCGGCCCGTCCGGCTGCCGGCGCGACCGCGGGTCGGGCAGCACGGGACCGTCGTCCACCGCGAAGCCGTACCGTGATCCCTCCCGCGCGTCCGCCTCTCCCCACCACCAGCCCACGCGCCCCGGATCGCGCTCCAACGCGCGCGTGACGCCGTCGCACTGGAGCGTCACACGATCGGCCTGCGGTGCCCACACCTCGAACTGCACGGACGGTTCCCCTTCGTCTGCTCACCGTGATGTAGCCCGTCCATCGTGCTTCAAACGCGATCAATACGCCGGTGAATCCGCCCCATCGCGGCAGGTGTCGCCAGGTACGCGCGCGTGGCGGCCGTTTCCGCGTTTTCTGGACACCCGGCGTCCCCTGTCCGACAATCACGAACGTGACGTCGTCCTTCGAGTTCAACACGTACCCCGCGCGGCTGTCCGACGCGGAGCGCGACAAGGCGCTGCAGGTGCTCCGTGACGGCGTCGCGATGGGCCGGCTCTCGCACGACACGTTCGTGCGGCGGATGGAACTGGCGCTCCTGGCCCGCCGCTCCGACGAGCTCGCGGTGCTCACTGCCGACCTGCCCACGGAGAACCGTCTCTCGCGCCTGGTGTTCGGCACCGTCGAGGCGGTCTCCGGCTTCACCGTACGGCTGCGCAGGGCCTGGCAGGCCGAGCGGCTGCCCAAGCTGCTGCTGCCGCACCCCGGCGCCGGCCACGCCCTGCGTATCGGCCGCGACCCCGCCAACGGGCTGCGGCTGACCCACGAGACGGTGTCCCGGGTGCACGCCGAACTCAGCCGCCAGGGCGGCATGTGGGTGCTGCGCGACCTCGGCTCGACCAACGGCACGACGGTGAACGGGCGGCGGGTCATCGGCGCGGCCGTCGTCCGCGAGGGCGACCAGGTCGGGTTCGGACGCATGGCCTTCCGGCTCGCGACCGACTGAGTCCGCCGAGTCCGCGGAGTCCGCGGAGTCCGCGGAGTCCGTCGAGTTCACTGAGTCAACGCTTAGCTCTGGCCCATGGTTGACGCACTGCTGTGCCTCAAGTCCCTTTGCTCTTCATGGTGTTGACGTACCCGTCAAGTCGTGACTGACTGTGCGTACACCATGCACATCAGGTGAACCGACGGCACCACATGTGGAGGTGTGCCCTGCCGCCACTCCTCCGCTACCCGACCGTCGACGAGCTCGGCGCCCGGGCGGCTGCCCTCGTCGCCCGCCACCCCGAGGACGCCCGACTGCGCCGGGCGGGCACCTCCCGCGCGGGTACCCCCATGTGGCTCCTCTCCGTCGGTCACGGCAGCCGCCAGGCCCTCGTCGTGGCGGGACCGCACGCCAACGAGCCCGTGGGCGGCGCCACCGTCCTCAGGCTGGCCGAGCGGGCCCTCGCCGACCCCAGCCTCACCGCGGGCGCCGACGCCACCTGGAACCTGCTGCTCTGCCTCGACCCCGACGGCCTGCGCCGCAACGAACGCTGGCTGAGCGGTCCGTACACCCTCGGCCACTACTTCCGGAACTTCTTCCGCCCCGGCTTCCTGGAACAGCCCGAATGGCTGCCCGACGGCGCGGCCGACGCGGTACTGCCCGAGACCCGGGCCCTGCTCGACCTCCAGGACGAACTGCGGCCCTTCTTCCAGTGCTCGCTGCACGGCGTGGACGTCGGCGGCGGCTTCGTCGAGCTCACCCGCGACCTGCCCGGCCTCGCGCAGCGCGTCGCGCACACCGCGGCCCGCCTCGGCATACCGCGCGAACTCGGCCCGTACGACACCCTGTACTGGCCGAATCTCGGTCCCGCCGTCTACCGAATACCCCCGCCCAGGCCGACCGACCTGGCCGCCGCGATCACCGAGGCCGCCGTCGAGTCCACCTGGTTCCACCCGCACCGGCACGGCACGGTGACCGCCGTCGTCGAGGCGCCGATGTGGGGCGTGGCCGCCGTGGAGGACGGCACACCGCCCGCCGACGCCGCCGCGGTGCTGCGCACCGTCAGCCACACCCTGCGCCACGACACACACCTCCTGGAGCGGATCCTCGCCCGGATCCGGCCCCACCTCGCCGCCAACCCCGACGCGGCCCGCCTGCTCGCCCCGGTCGAGGACTATTTACTGGTCTGCCCGGGCCTCGCCGACGCGTGGGACCCCGACATCGCAGCGGGCGAGCGCCCGCTGCCGCCCCTCAGCACCGCCCACCTGACCGCCCTGCGCATCGCCGGACGACGCCTCGCCCTGCGGACGGCGGGGCTGCTGCACCAGCTCGTGACCCGCTCCGGCACCGACCCGGCGGGCGCCCTGCCGGAGCTGGACCGGCTGGTCGACGGGTGGTGTGCCGACTACCGCGACGGCTGCGGGGCGCGCTGGATCCCGGTCGCGCGCCAGGTGGAGTACCAGTCGCGGGTCGTACTCGCCGCGTTCGAGCTCGCCGGTCGGCACGCGCCCGCCCGCTCCCGTTCGGGTGAGTCGGGGTGGGGTTCCGAGCCCGCCGTGCCGATGCATCGGGAATGACGTACACGACCACGACGACAGCGGTACGGGGCGGCCTGCTCGCGGCGGCCGCCCTCCTCCTCGCCACCGCCGCCCCGGCGCAGGCGACCTCCCAGGAGTCCGCCCGGGGCGACTGGCTCTTCGTCACCCTCACCACGGGCGACACCCGCTCCAGCGACACCCGCGGCACCCTGCTGCTGTGCGACCCGCCCCAGGGCCACGGGCGCGCCGCCGAGGCCTGCGCACAACTCGAGACGGCCGGCGGCGACATCGGTGCCGTCCCGACCCGGGAGGTGTACTGCCCGATGATCTACGCGCCGGTGACCGCCCACGCGCGCGGAGAGTGGCGAGGGCGGCCTGTCGAGTACAAGGAGACCTTCTCCAACATGTGCGTCCTGGGGGCACGGACGGGGGCGGTCTTCGCGCTGGACGGCTGACGCCGCACGGGGTGAGGCGCTGCACGCAGAGCGTGGCGGCGCACCCCGTACGGCCGCTCCTCACGCGCGCGTGGCCACGGATCCCGTACGGCTGCTCACGCCGTCAGGTCGCGTGCGTACAGCGCCGCCGCGACGACCGTGCGGGACTGGTGCTCGACCTGGTGCTCCAAGGGCACCCAGCGGGCCCGGAAGCGTTCCGCGAAGGCGTGGCTCCAGGTCGCGACGAGCCTCTCAAGACGTGGTGCCGCAGGGTCGTCGGTCTCCTGGAGCACCCGCAGCAGCATGGCCGCCGCCCGCAGCGGCACCCGGCGCGCGAAGGCGTCCACACTGCCGACGTACGCCCTGGTGTTGTCGGCGGGCGGGGTGTGGATCCAGTCCGCGGCCAGCCCCGGCACCAGCTCGAGCCCCCACTTGGCCGCCCTCGTCAGGGGCCCGTCGTCCCCCTGCAGACGGGGCAGCGCGTCGGCGAGCGCCTCTTCCACCGCCCGCGAGTCCCGCAGCAGCCGGCCCGCCAGCTGCCGCAGCGCCGCGCCCGGTGCCGGATGCGGCGCCGGGTCGTCCACCAGGTCGCTCGCCCACATCGGCACCTCGACGACCGCGGTCAGACCGCCGTACCGGTGGGCGTGGTACCAGGTGCTGTGCCGTGCGTCGTCCGGCATGCTCGGGTACGCCGCACCCGCGCCCGGCGACGGCATGACGTGCACGCCGGGTCCGGTGGCGGGCCAGCCCGCGGCGTCCGAGGCGCCCGTCTCCACCGGGATGTTCAGCTCCGCCGCGGACTTGGCGAACGGCTCGGCGAGACCCGGCACGTTCTTCGTCAACTGCACCCAGCTGCCGCCCAGGTCGGTCCCGTGCAGAGTCACCTGGAGGTAGGGGCGCAGTTCGTCGATGACGCCGGTCAGGGCGCGCGTCTCGGGCGGCAGCCGGTCGGGCGGCAGCACGGAGGGAGACCACTCCGGCTGCTCCGGTCCAGCGGGCCGGAAGAACCCGAGGTGGTAGTCGAACAGGCTGCGGGGCGCCGGGGTGACATGCAGGCTCGCCCCGTCGGGATCGGCGCACAGCAGGAAGTGCCAGGACGTGTCGGTGCGTAACTCCCCTTCGTACAGCACCCGTTCGGCGACCGCGAGGAGCGTGGCGCCGCCGGTCGGCTCGTTGGAGTGGGCCCCCGCGACCACCAGCACGGCACGGCGGGCATGGCCCACGGACAGCAGGTGCAGGGGCCTGCCCGCCCGGGAGGCGCCCACCTGTCTCAGCGCGCACACGCCGGGCCGGTGGGCGGCCAACGCCCGTGCGGACGCGACCAGTTCGGTCACCGTGGGGTAACGCAGCTCCGGCAGGAGACTCACCCCCGTCACATCCGCCCGGCTTCGCCATCGCAGTACCCCACGCTCCCGTTGACGTGTCAAGGACGGCAAGGGGGAGGCTCCAGGGGGCGCCCAGATGCATTTACCGGCAGCAAGTAGAGCCGTGCGTGACGGCGGGGTCGCGAGCGCCCGGTCCGCCGTGCCAGCGGGCCCGGACCCACCCCTGCCGCGGCCCACACCCGGCCGGAACCGGGCACCCCGCACCGACCGCCGTGCGTCCACGCGCGTATACGCCGTCGCCGAGCCCCTCGGCGGCCGGCGCCCCGCCAATCGCCACTACTCGCCACCACACGCCGTCCCTCCGACACGAGCCCCGGGAGCGCGCGCGGGCGCACGCCGGTCGCGAGGACAGGGCCGCAGTGTGGGGCGAGTGACGCACGCCCCCTCCGTCGGCCCCTCTCGCCCAACTCAGCCCACCCGCTCCAGCAACGCCACCGGCAGCCCCTCGAAAAGCTCCGCCACGCGCGCGTGCCCCGTGAACTCCCGTTCCGGAGCCAGGACGTCCGCCCACCGGCCCGGCGGCAGCGGCAGCAGGGTGTCCCGCCAGCCGCCCGCCTCCGCCAGCCGCAGCGACAACCGGGTCACCGCCGTGAGGACCGCTCCGGAGCGCGTGAACGCCACGCAGTGGGCCGCCGCCGGGCCCTCGGCGGCCAGGGGCGCGTAGCTCGCCGAGTCGCCGAAGACGTCGGGGCGGCGGGCGCGCAGGCCCAGTGCCGCCCGCGTCAGCGCCTCCTTGGCGCCGGGATGCTCCGGGGGGAATGGCACGGGCCGGCGGTTGTCCGGGTCGACCAGGGCGCGGTACTCGCTCTCCGTGCCCTGGTAGAGGTCCGGCACCCCCGGCATCGTCAGATGGACCAGGGCCGTGCCGAGCAGGTTGGCGCGGATGCGGGGCTCCAGCCGGCTCCGGAAGGCGGTCACCTGCTCCCCCGGTGCCCCGCACGGCCCCGCCGCGACGAACGCCGCCACCGCCTCCTCGTACGCGGGCTCCTGCTCCGTCCAGCTCGTGTACAGGCCGGCCTCGCGCACATGCTTGAGCAGGGCCTCCTGGACGCGTTCGGCGTCCGCCCGCCCCAGTCCGAACACCGTCTGCCAGGCCGCCCACGCGAGCTGTGCGTCCGGCACGCCCTCGCCGGTGCGTGTGACCTCGGCCAGGACGTCGGCCCAGCGCTGCGGACACTCGGTGAGCACCGCCAGGGCCGCCCGTACGTCGGCGCTGCGCTTGGTGTCGTGGGTCGACACCACCGTCCCGGAGACCGGCCAGTCGCGCTGCACGCGCGCGCAGTAGGCGTGGAAGTCCTCCGGGGAGACGGCGGGCCTGCCCGGGTTCCCGCCCACCTCGGTCGCCGACAGCAGCGGCACATAGCGGTAGAACGCCGTGTCCTCCACGGACTTGGCGCGCAGCGCCGACGAGGTCTGCGCGAACCGGGCCTGGAACTCCACGAACGCGGGCCCGTCGCCGTACCGCCCGAGCACCAGGTCGCGCACGACGTCGACCGCGCCGGCCTCCTCGGGGACGACGAAGGCGAGCCGGGCCTCGGCCGCGGCCTCCTCGGTGACGATCCGGGCCGCGTCCCCGGAGGCGTACGGCCGGTAGACCTCCAGGCGGACGAGGAGCTCCTGGAGCGCGGTGCGCAGCGCCCAGGGCGCGCGGTCGCGCAGCGCCGGCTCCGGCGACAGGGCGCACAGGCGGCTCGCCACCCGGGTCAGCCGGTCGGTCTCCGTCGCCAGCTCGTGCGTGAGCACCTTGTACGCCGCCCGCCGCACGGTCGCCTCCCAGTCCCCGCCCCGGTCCGTCTGCGGGGCCGCGAACCGCCGGTACTGGCCGAGGAGTTCCCCGGCCCCCGCCGGATCCGCGAAGAGGCCGTCGACGTGCCGCAGGGCGTCGTAGCCGGTGGTGCCCGCGACGGGCCAGGAGGCCGGCAGCGGCTCCCCGTCCGAGAGGATCTTCTCCACGACCGTCCAGCGGCCGCCGGTCGCCTCGTGCAGCCGCAGCAGATAGGCGTCGGGGTCGGCGAGGCCGTCGGGGTGGTCGATGCGCAGGCCCTCGATCACGCCCTCGTGGAGCAGCGCCAGGATCTTGGCGTGGGTGGCCTCGAACACCTCCGGGTCCTCGACCCGGACCCCGATGAGCTCCGAGATGCTGAAGAAACGCCGGTAGTTGAGCTCCGTACGCGCCAGCCGCCACCACACCGGCCGGTACCACTGCGCGTCCAGCAGCTGCGGCAGCGGCAGTTCCTCGGTGCCCTCGCGCAGCGGGAACACGTGGTCGTAGTAGCGCAGCAGCTTCCCGTCGACCTCCAGGTGCTCGATCTCCGAGCCGAGCGGGTGCCCGAGCACCGGCAGCAGCACCTGGCCGCCCTGCGCCTCCCAGTCGATGTCGAACCAGCGCGCGTACGACGACTTGGGGCCCTCCCGGAGAACCTCCCACAGGGCGCGGTTGTGCCGCGGGGCCATGGCCATGTGGTTGGGCACGATGTCCACGACCAGGCCGAGCCCGTGCTCCCGCGCGGTGCGCGCCAGCGCCCGCAGCCCCTCCTCGCCGCCGAGTTCCTCGCGCACGCGCGCGTGGTCCACGACGTCGTAGCCGTGCGCCGAGCCCGGGACGGCCTCCAGGACGGGCGACAGGTGCAGATGCGAGACGCCGAGCGAGGCCAGGTACGGCACGGCCGCCGCCGCGGCCGCGAACGGGAACTCGGGCTGCAGCTGCAGCCGGTAGGTGGCCGTCGGCACCGCCGGGTCAGATCGCTCAGGTGTCATGCAGACCTACGTACCCGCCCGGCCGCCTTTCGTGTCATCGACACTCCGTGTGCGCACGCGCGCGTGCCCGACAACAGGCACGCGCGCGTGACGCCCTCCTAGACCGGCCGCTGCAACACGACCATGCTCCGGTCCACCAGCGTCAGCCGGTCCCCGGCCTGCACCTTCGCCACCGTGCCCGGCGGCACCCCGTCCGTGCGGGCGGTGTCGACCAGGACCTGCCACTGCCGGCCGTGGTTGACCGGCACCACGAACTCCAGGGTCTTCGGCGAGGCGTTGAACATCAGCAGGAACGAGTCGTCGGTGATCCGCTCCCCGCGCGCGCCCGGCTCGGAGATCGCGTTGCCGTTCAGGAACACCGTCAGCGCGGACGCCTGCGAGCGGTCCCAGTCCCGCTGGGTCATCTCCTTGCCCTCGGGAGTGAACCAGGCGATGTCCGACAGCTCGTCGTGCGTGCCCTCCACGGGCCGGCCGTGGAAGAAGCGCCGCCGGCGGAAGACCGGATGCTCCTTGCGCAGCCGCACGATCGCGCGCGTGAAGTCCAGCAGCTCACGGTCGGGCCCGTCGGCCTCCGGCCACCGCACCCAGGCCAGCTCGCTGTCCTGGCAGTAGGCGTTGTTGTTGCCGCGCTGGGTGCGCGCGACCTCGTCGCCGTGGCTGATCATCGGGACGCCCTGGGAGAGCATCAGCGTGGCGATGAAGTTCCGCATCTGCCTCGACCGCAGCTCCAGCACGGCCGGGTCGTCGGTCTCACCCTCGGCCCCGCAGTTCCAGGACCGGTTGTGGCTCTCGCCGTCCCGGTTGTCCTCGCCGTTGGCGTGGTTGCGTTTCTCGTTGTACGAGACCAGGTCGTGCAGGGTGAAGCCGTCGTGGCAGGTCACGAAGTTGATCGAGGCGAGCGGGCGCCGCCCGTCGTCCTGGTACAGGTCGGACGAGCCGGTCAGCCGGGACGCGAACTCCGCCAGCGTGCGCGGCTCGCCGCGCCACAGGTCCCGTACGGTGTCGCGGTACTTGCCGTTCCACTCGGTCCACAGCGGCGGGAAGTTGCCCACCTGGTAGCCGCCCTCGCCGACGTCCCAGGGCTCGGCGATCAGCTTCACCTGGGAGACCACCGGGTCCTGCTGCACCAGGTCGAAGAACGACGACAGCCGGTCCACCTCGTGGAACTGCCGGGCCAGGGTGGCCGCGAGGTCGAAGCGGAACCCGTCGACGTGCATCTCGGTGACCCAGTACCGCAGCGAGTCCATGATCAGCTGCAGGACGTGCGGGGACCGCATGAGCAGCGAGTTCCCGGTACCCGTGGTGTCCATGTAGTAGCGGGGATCGTCCGCCAGGCGGTAGTACTGCGGGTTGTCGAGGCCCTTGAAGGACAGCGTCGGGCCCAGATGGTTGCCCTCGGCGGTGTGGTTGTAGACCACGTCCAGGATGACCTCGATACCGGCCTCGTGCAGCGCCCGCACCGCCGACTTGAACTCCAGGACCTGCTGGCCGCGGTCGCCCCAGGAGGCGTACGCGTTGTGCGGGGCGAAGAAGCCGATGGTGTTGTAGCCCCAGTAGTTGTTCAGCCCCATGTCGACCAGCCGGTGGTCGTTCACGAACTGGTGGACGGGCATCAGCTCCAGCGCCGTGACGCCCAGCTCGGTGAGGTGCTCGATGATCGCCGGGTGCGCGAGCGCGGCATAGGTGCCGCGAAGCTCCTCCGGGAGCCCCGGATGCCGCATCGTGAGGCCCTTGACGTGCGCCTCGTAGATCACCGTGTGGTGGTACTCGGTGCGCGGCCGCCGGTCGTCGCCCCAGTCGAAGTACGGGTTGACCACGACCGACGCCATCATGTGCGGCGCCGAGTCCAGATCGTTGCGCCGGTCGGGCGCGTCGAAGTGGTAGCCGTACACCTCCTCGCCCCAGTGGATCGAACCGCTGATCGCGCGCGCGTACGGGTCGAGCAGCAGCTTCGCCGAGTTGCAGCGCAGACCGCGCTCGGGGGCGTACGGGCCGTGCGCCCGGAAGCCGTACCGCTGTCCCGGCATGACGCCGGGCAGATACGCGTGCCGTACGAACGCGTCGCTCTCCCGCAGTTCCACCGCCGTCTCCGAGCCGTCGTCGTGCAGCAGACACAGCTCTACTCGGTCCGCGGCCTCCGAGAAGACCGCGAAGTTGGTGCCGGCGCCGTCGTACGTGGCGCCGAGCGGATACGCCTCTCCAGGCCAGACCTGCATGGATACGACTCTTCCAGGTGTCCCGCGCCGCTGGGGGCGCCTTGGCCCCGAGTGTCCACGAAAGTGATGGAACCACCTATGACTTGGGTCCCTCTTACCGGGCGACCAGTGCATACCCCGTCACACGTGGCCGGTATGCCGAACCAGTGGGGCAAATTCATACTCCCGGGATCGTGGGGGAGCAGGGGGAAGACGTGCGCGACACAGTGCGCCGCCATCTCGGCAAGGTGGTGGCCGGTACGGCCATCGCGGTGGCCTCGACCGCCGTGATGGTCGGCATCACGCTACCGGGGTCGGCGGGGGCCGACGACACGGACGGCGGACGGGCGGACAGCCGGTCCGCGCAGGAGACAGGACAGGGCCAGGGCCAGGAGCAGGGCGCGGCCGTGGCGCCCGGTGTCGTCGAGCAGGCCCCGGCCGAGGGCGACAAGGGGCAGGGCAGCGACCCGCTGACCGACGACGAGATCGCGCGGGTCGAGCGGATCGCGGTGAACCAGCAGTTGTTCAACGCCACCGAGGACGTCGAGGGCGAGCGCGGCCCGCAGCGCCTCACCGTCGACGTCGCCGAACCGGAAGCGGACGAGGCCGACGCCACCGACGCGCCCCGGCGCGCCGACGTGACGTTCTACGACTACCGGGACGACACCCTCGTCACCAAGACGGTCGACCTCGACTCCGGGAAGGTCGTGGGGACCAGCGAGCAGCGGGGGGTCCAGCCGCCGCCGAGCCGTGCCGAGACCATCGAGGCGGCGAGGCTCCTGATCGCCGACCCGCTGGGCGCGGGCCTCAAGGCGGACTACAAGGACGCCACCGGCCGGGAACTCACCTCCCCGGACCAGCTGCGGCTGAGCGGCGGCGTCTACCGGGCCGCGCCGGGTGCCCAGTCCGCCGCACTGGACAAGTGCGGCGAGCACCGCTGCGTGCGGCTGTTCCCGAAGGTCAAGAACGGGCCGTGGATCGACACCAGGTCCCTGGTGATCGACCTGAGCGCCCGCAAGGTCGCCGAGCTCGACCGCTGAGCCGGCCTTCTTCCGGCTTTCTGCCGACGTGCCTCCGGCCTTCGTCCGGCTTTCGTCCACCTTTCGAACCTGCACCTCCTGCGAGGGAGTCACTTCTTCATGCGTGTGAACACCATCAGCCGTGCCCGCAAGCGGCCCGCCGCCCTCGGCCTCGCCGTGGCCGCGCTGGCCGCCGGTCTGACGACCGGCACGGGACCGGCCGCCGCCCAGCCGAGAGCCGCCGCGGCGGCGGCCGCCGACTGCAGCGCCGCCTACCGCATCGAGCAGAAGCTCTCCACCGGCACGACCTGGCGGATGTGCTGGCGCTACGACGGCATGGCCGGCCTCGTCCTGGACGACGTCTCCTACCAGCCCAAGGGCGAGACCAAGCCGATCAAGGTCCTCAACAGCGCCCGGCTCGGCCAGATCCACGTCCCGTACGACGACGGGAAGGAGGAGTACGACGACCTGACGGGCCAGGACTTCGCCAAGGACCTGATGCCACTGGCGCCGGCCGAGTGCCCCGGCGGCACCATCAAGACCGTCAAGATCCCGGACCAATACCCGGGTGAGAACCCGAACGTCAAGGGCCTGTGCACCACCACGCGCTCCCGCGGCCACGCCTACCGCATGCAGAGCGACACCGGGAACAAGGTCTACCAGGCCCAGGGCAAGGACCTGCTCGTCTACACGGTCAACCAGGTCGGCTGGTACGAGTACATGACCGAGTGGCGCTTCCAGGACGACGGCACGATCAACATGAACGTCGGCGCGACCGGCAGCCTCTCCCCGTTCGACTACGACGCGGGCGACGGGCGCGGCTGGCCCATCGGCAAGGGTGCCAAGGGCAAGGCCACCAGCCACAGCCACAACGCCTTCTGGCGGCTCGACTTCGCCCTCGACGGCTCCACCAAGAACCGGGTCGAGCAGTACGACTCGGCCGTCACCACCCGCGGCCGGCTGACCCCGACCACCAAGACCACCCGCACCAAGGTCACCAAGGAACGCGCCGGCGACGCCAAGGCCTACCGCTGGTGGCGCATGGTCAGCGCGACCGGCAAGAACAAGGACGGGCACGCGCGCTCGTACGAGATCGTCCCCGGCCCCACCACCCGCTACCCGGGCCGCAGTTTCACCCAGCACGACGTCTACTTCACCCAGTACAACAAGTGCGAGCTGTTCGCCAGCAACAACCCGCGCTGCGCCCGGACCCATCCCAAGTCCGTCGACAAGTGGGTGAACGGACAGACCCTCACCCACCCCGTGGCCTGGGTGAACGTCGGCTTCCACCACATAGCCCGGGACGAGGACCAGCAGCCCATGCCGGTCCACTGGCAGGGCTTCTCCATCGCCCCGCGTGACGTCACCGCTATGAATCCGCTCACTCCGCCCGCCCTCGCCGGTGAGAACGGACGTCCGGCGAACGGTAGTTGAGAAACGACCTGTCCATCCGGCTGCACCGCCCACCGCTCCCGGAGTACCCTTCCTTGATCGTTGAGACGGGTAGTGCTCGGGGGAGCGGAAGGCGGTGCGCGGGTGGGCTCGGGAGGGCGGGAGCTGCCCCCTGGTGACGAGGGTCACGAGGGGCACTCCACAGACGTCCCGCCCGGCACGGTGTCCCTGGCCCGGCCGATGGATGTAGGTGCCATCGGGCCGGAGCTGGACTGGGACGCCGACGCCTGGCGCGAGGTCCGTACGCGCGCCCAGCGGGCCGGACGGGCCTACATCTGGCTGAACCTCGTCGAACAGCGGCTGCGCGCGGTCGTGGCCGCCGTTCTGCGCCCGATCTACGAACCCGTCCACGGCGACGACTGGGTGGTCGCCGCCGCCGGTCCCGCCGGGCAGGAGTGGGTCCAGCGCGCGGTCGCCGTGCGCGAAGTCAGCCGCCGCAAGGGCTACTTGCTCGACCCGGCGGACGACAACGTCCTCAGCTTCCTCACCCTGCCCCAGCTGCGTGAGCTGATGGTGCAGCACTGGCCGTGCTTCGAGCCCTACTTCGACGAGCGCCGGGACGTCGAACTCGCTCTGGACGAGCTGGAGGTCACCCGCAACGTCGTCTCGCGCAACCGGGCCCTGTCCGAGGCCGTCCTGGGCCAGGCCGAGCGGGCCTCGTCCCGGCTGCTGGAGATCCTCGGCACGGCCGGCGACGTGCCCTCCGCGCGCCGACTGCGCGTCGACGCGGTCGAGGACCTCGTGGGCGACCGGTACGGGGACGTGGTCGCCGTGCACTCCGACCGGGTGCGGCTGATGCGCCAGTTCCCCGCCGAGGACATCTTCGGCGGCGCCCGCCGGCTCGACGCCGTCGGCATCGGCCTCAACCTGCTCGTGCAGAACTTCTCCGGCCGCCGCCTGGTCCGCCTGGCCGAGTCCGGCTGCCGGGTACGGCTGCTGTTCCTGAACCCGGCCTCCAGCGCGGTCAAGCGGCGCGAGCGTGAACTCGGCATCAAACGGGGCGAGATGAGCCGCGCGGTCGAGATGAACATCCTGCACATGCGCCGGGTGCGCTCCAAGCTGCGCGACCCCGGGGCCTTCGAGATCCAGGTCTACGACGAGACGCCCCGCTTCACGGCATACCTCGTCGACGGCGACGGCTCGGACGGCATCGCCGTGGTGCAGTCCTATCTGAGGCGCTCGCGGGGCATGGAGGCACCGGTCCTGGTCCTGCGCGGCGGGAGCAAGCTGGTCAAGTCGGACGAGGTCGACGACGAGGCCGGTCTCTTCCCCACCTACCGCGAGGAGTTCGAGGTGGCCTGGGCGGATTCGCGCCCGGTGTCCTGAACTGTCCCCCCGCGCACGTCCGTAAGCGGAATGCGGTCCTCGGATTGTCAGTGGCACATGGGATCGTGGAGACCACTGGGGGAAAGCACCACCACGAAGGGGGACCACCCATGGGTTGGCACCGGGAGCTGCTGATCGGCTTCGACCTGGAGACGACCGGGACCGATCCGCGCGAGGCGCGCATCGTCACGGCTGCCGTGATCGAGGTCAAGGACGGGCAGCCCGTCGGGCGCCGGGAATGGCTGGCGGATCCGGGCGTGGAGATCCCGGCGGACGCGGTGGCGGTGCACGGCATCAGCAACGAGCGCGCGGCCACCGAGGGCCGCCCGGCCGACCAGGTCGCGGACGCGATCGCCGAGGTCCTCGTGGCGTACTGGAAGACGGGCGTGCCGGTCGTCGCCTACAACGCGGCCTTCGACCTGACCCTGCTCGCCGCGGAACTGCGCAGGTACGACCTGCCGTCCCTGCGTGACCGCCTGGGCGGCGTCGATCCCGCCCCGGTCGTCGACCCGTACACGATCGACCGATGGGCCGACCGCTACCGCCGCGGCAAGCGCAACCTCGAAGCGGTCTGCACGGAGTACGGCGTCCCGCTCGACGACGCCCACGACGCCTCGGCGGACGCCCTCGCCGCGGCCCGGCTGGCCGGCGCGATAGCCGGCCGCCACACCAAGATCGCCGCCCTCGGCCCGGCGGAACTGCACCGCCGCCAGATCGAGTGGTACGCCGAGTGGGCGGCGGACTTCCAGAGCTTCCTGCGCCGCAAGGGCGAGACGAGCGCGCTGGTGGACGGCACCTGGCCACTGCGGGAACCGGCGGACGAGCCGGTCTGATGCCGGGCGTCACTTCGCGGCTTCGGAAGCGGGGTGTCCGCGCAGCGCGCAGACCTTGTCGGTGGGGCCCTCGGGCTCGTGGTCGATGAGGCGGTAGTCGACGCGGGGAGGTGTCGAGCAGGGAGATCAGACGGTCGTAGGTGTCGTGGCTGGCGGTGAGGTCGGCCATGGGGTGTCGTCTTCGGTGGGTTGGACTTCGGTCTTGTGCAGGGGAGGCAGGCCGGGCAGGTCGGCGGCCCGGTGGGCGCGTTCCACCGCCTGCCCCCAGTAGGTACCGGCGACCATCAGGGCCGCGCCGAGGCCGGTGAGCGGGGTGAGGTGCTCGCCGCCGAGGGCGATGCCCACCGCCGCGGCCCAGATCGGCTCGGTCCCCAGCAGCAGGCTGGCCCGGCTGGCGGAGGTGCGCTGCACGGCCCAGGTCTGGGCGAGGAAGGCGAACACGCTGCAGAACAGGGCGAGATAGAGGAGCTGCGTCCAGGTGGCGGCGTCGGTGCGGGCCAGGGTCGGCAGCTCCCGGGCGGCCGGTGCCAGGAAGAGGGCCGAGCCGACGAGGGTCTGCACCGTCGTCAGGTGCAGGGGGCGTATCGCCCGGCCCGCGGTGAGCCGGCCGACGAGTGCCACGTGGGCGGCCCGGACGAACGCCGCGGCCAGCATCAGCAGGTCGCCGAGGCGAGGCGCGTGGAAGCCGTTGCCGGACATGAGGAGTCCGACGGCCAGGACGCACACGCCGGCGGCGGCGTAGAAGGCGGGAGGCAGGCCCCCGGGGTGACCGGTGCGGTCGAGGAAGGGGGTGAGGACGATGGTCAGGCTGATGATCAGCCCCGCGTTGGCGGCGGTGGTGTGGGCGACGCCGTACGTCTCCACGACCAGGACGGCGGCCTGCGTGACGCCCAGGGGCACACCGACCCGGAGCTCGTCGCGGGTCCAGCGTCGGGAGCCGCGTCGGGAGCCGTGCCGTGACCCCGCGCGGACAGCCACGAGGCCGAGACAGGCGAGAGCGGAGAGGGCGTACCGGGCGAAGAGGACGACCAGGACGGGGAGGGCGGCGGTGGCGGTCTGGGCGGACAGATAACTGGAGCCCCAGACGAGCGCGACCAGGAGGAGTACCGCATCGGTACGGCGGGCGTCGGACACCCGCCTACCGTGCACCGGCGAGGTCACTGAAGCCCAGAGCCACCTTCTAAAACGATCTTTTAGCGATCCTACAGAGTCCTTCTACCTCTGATCTTGCGCGGTGCTCCGTCGTTTAGGACTCTGCTGGTAAAAGCGTGATTCGGGCTGTCAGGCCGCGAGCATGAGGGCTTCGAGGCGGGAGGTGCGGGTGCCGCCGAGTGGGGTGCCTGCCAGCCACCGGTCAATGCGGATGATGTTGATCGCGGTGGCGGCGAAGACGTGGCCGAGGCGAGTTGCGGACAGGTTGCGGTAGCGGGTGCGGCGGATTCCGGTGACGCGTACCGCCTGGGAGATCGTGCCTTCAACCCCGGCGCGGATCGCATAGCGGTCCTTCCACTCGTCGGTGTCCTGGGCCCGGCGGACGGCTTCGAGGGCTTCGTATCGCTCGCGCGGCAGGAAGGTCAGGCCTCTGCCCCGGCGGCCGGATGGGGGCTTGGTGCACTGCGTCTGTTTTGGGCAGGGGCCGCAGTGCCCGGCGGAGAAGAACACCTTGATCACCGGGGTTCCGTTGCGGTGGTGCTTCTGTTCCCACCACTCGAAACTGCGTTGTCCGCCTGGGCAGTTGGCGGATTTCGTGTCCCAGTTGATGATGAAGTCAGACCGTGAAAATCCCTGGTTCTGCCGACTTTGGAGACTGCTGTCGTGCGGGGCGGGGCCGAGCAGTTCGATGTTGTGGTTCCTGGGTGCGGAGACGAACAGTGCGGCGGTGGTGTATCCGGCGTCGACGACATGCACGTCCGGCAGCAACGCGCGGTCGGCGAGGGTCTGGTGGACGGGCTCGGTCATCTCGGTGTCGGCCACGACGGCGTCGGTGGTGGCCACCTGTGTGATCACGTGAGGTGCGTCCGGTTCGCAGGTCTCGGTCAGGTGTGTCTTGTAGCCGGTCCAGCCTGAGCCGCGCTTGATTCCGTAGCGGGCGTCGGTGTCATAGGGCGAGCACAACCGGTGATGAACCGACGGGAGGTCCTTGCCCTCCCGCCAGCGCACCCCCTTCTCGTCGCGGTGATACTGCTGGATCCAGGCTCGTCGCAGCACCTGCACCGCGTCGATCTCGCGCAGCCAGCCAGGGGCCGCGGGAGCGTGGACCGCTTCCAGCAGGAAGAATCCGTCCCGTCCGACCTGCCCGGCCCATTCCTCCCGGACCTCTTCGCCCTTGGGGAAGCGGTAGTCATCCACGCGCGGCCCGTAGCGTTCTGCCCACTCGGCTGTGACCAGGCCGGACAGCCACGTGGGGGCCGCGACCGCCAGCGCCTCCAGCGCGGCGCGCAGCGTCTCGCCGACGAACTCCATCCGGTTCAGTGTCCGCACCGCCGCCAGGACATGCGTCGAGTCGGTCCGCTGCCGGCCGCCGGCCCGCACCAGCCCCAGCCCACGGAGCCGGTCCAGCACCAGCTCCAGCGTCCTGTGCTCGAGTCCGTGCTCGATCAGACGGGTACGGAACGTGCTCAGCACGGAATGGTCGAACCCGGGGTCGTCCAACTCCAGGCCGAGCAGGAACTTCCAGTCCATGCGGGCCCGCACCTGGTCAGCGGCCTGCCGGTCAGTCAGCCCCTCCGCGTACTGCAGCACCGACACCAGCGCCAGCGCCCCGGGCGACACGGCAGGGCGGCCCCGGGCGGGAAATGCCCCGGCGAACGCTTCGTCCTCAAAGGTGAAGCGCATCCTTGGCCCGGAGGCGCGAAGCGCCGGAGTTCTCTGCGTCTTGGGGGTGACGGTCAGGTGGGTCGCTTCTGGTTCTCGATGTACTGGCGGACGACGGTCAGCGGTGCTCCGCCGCAGCTTCCGGCGAAGTAGGAGCCGGACCAGAAGTGTCCACCCCACAGGTAGCGGCGGATGTGTGCGTCGTACTCCTTGCGCAGGAGCCGGGCGGAGACGCCCTTGAGGCTGTTGACCAGCTTGGAGAGCTGGACCTTGGGCGGGTAGTGCACGAGCAGGTGCACATGGTCCTGCTCGCCGTTGAACTGCTTCAGCTCGGCTTCGAAGTCCGTGCAGACCTCCCGCATGATCTCTTCGCAGCGCGTCAGTATCTCGTCGGTCATGGCGTTGCGCCGGTACTTAGTGACAAAAACCAAGTGGACATGAAGGTTGTGGACGACGTGACGACCACGCCTGACATCAGGATTCGGCTTCCATCGCGGTGACATAAACCTATGCTAGGCTATCGATCATGGGTAGCGAACTCATGCGGGAGAAGCGGCAGTTCGGGCACCGTGCCCGACTGGCGCTGAGCCCTGCGCAGGTTCGGCTCATGGATGACCAGGCCCATGCCGCTCGCACGACGTGGAACCTGGTGCACGATCTGTGGACGATGACGCCGAAGTGCCAGCGGTCCCTGTCCCGCCTGGACCAGGCGATACGCCAGGCCCACAAAGAGATCGAATGGCTCGGTGTCCTGCCCGCGCAGGCCGCGCAAGCGGTCCTCAAGACCTATTTCCAGGCGTGGAAAAACTGCTGGGACGGGCGGGCCGGGGAACCCAGCTTCAAGGCCCGCATCCGCACCGTGATGTCCGTGGACATCCCGCAGGGACGGGACTTGCAGATCAATCGGGTGCACCGCCGGTGGGGCGTGGTCAACATCCCCAAGATCGGCCGCGTCCGCTTCCGTTGGACCAAGGATCTCCCGGTCGGCAAGGCCGCGAACAAGGACAACCGGATCACCGGGGCCAGGCTCGTCAAGGACGCGCTCGGCTGGCATATCGCCTTCCGTGTCCAGACCCTCGAACCGGCCCCCGAGCCACACACCGGCCTTGAGGTCGGCATCGACGCCGGGGTGAACCTGCCCCTCGCCCTGTCGGACGGCAACCACCAGGACCACGGCCGTCCGCCCCGCCTGCCGGACGGCACAGCCGACCGGGACAAGTGGCTGAACCCGGGTGAGAAGGCCAAGCTGCTTCGCCTGGAGCAGCGGGCCGCGCACCGCAAGAGCTTCCGCAAGCCGAAAGAGCGCAGCTCGAACCGGCTGCGGAACACCTACGACCAGATCAAGCAGCTCCGCGCAACAGCCACGCGCCGCGCCGCTGACTGGCAGCACAAGACCACCACGAACCTCGCCCGTACGTATGGCACGGTCGTGGTGGAACAGCTCAACATCACGAACATGGTCAAGTCCGCCAGGGGAACCATCGACGAGCCGGGGAAGAACGTCGCTCAGAAGTCCGGTCTGAACCGCTCCATCAGCCAAGAAGCATGGGGCCGCACCGTGACACTGCTGACGTACAAGGCCGGCCGATACGGCGGCACCCTGGTCAAGGTTCCCGCTCCGAACACCTCCCGCAGGTCTTCCGCGTGCGGCTTCATCACGCCCAAAAGCCGGGAGGACCAGGCCACGTTCGTATGCAAGAACCCGGACTGCGGATGGTCGGGCAACGCCGACCACAACGCGGCCCGGAACATCTTGCACCTGTACCGGATCGGCCACACCGTGGTTATCCCGGCTGCTGGGAGAGCAGTCGTCAGGCGCACTCGTGGCGTCAAGCCCGCTGCTGCAAAGTAAGCGGGAATCTCCCTCCTGAGCTTGCGAAAGGGGGAGAGCACTTCAAACTGAGGGGGTGGACGAACGGCAGTTGCGGATCCTGCGGGAGCTGGGCGAACTGGGCAGCGTCACCGCGGTCGCCGAGGCGCTGCTGGTGACACCGTCGGCGATCTCGCAGCAGCTGCGGCTGTTGCAGCGCTCGATCCCCGTACCGCTGACCGAGCGCGAAGGGCGGCGGCTGGTGCTCACGGACGCCGGGCAGGCGCTGGCGGGCGCGGCGATCGAGGTGGAGACGGCACTCGCGCGCGCCCGGCACACGGTCGAGGAGTTCGTGGGGCGGCCGGACGGCGAGGTGTCGGTGGCGGCGTTCCACAGCGCGGGCGCCGCGTTCTTCCCGGTGTTGCTGCGCGCGTTCGCAGGCCCGGGCCATCCGGTGCTCGCGCTCGCCGACGAGGACGTCGCGCAGGACGACTTCCCCCGGCTGACCCGGGAGTACGACGTGGTGCTGGCCCACCGTCTGGAGCACGCCCCGCCGTGGCCGCGCGCGGTGACCGTGACGACGCTGCTCCGGGAGCCGCTGGACGTGGCCATGCCCGCCGACCATTCGCTCGCCGCCAAGCGGCGGGTGACCCCGGGTGACGTGGCCGACGAGCCGTGGATCGCCGTGCACGAGGGCTTCCCGGTCAGGGCGACCATCGAGGCGATCGCCGCGGCGGCGGGGCGAAGGCTCCACCTGGCCCACACCATCAACGAGTTCTCGGTGGCGGCGGAGGCGGTGGCCGCGGGCGGAGGCCTGGCCCTGATGCCCCGCTGGACCTCCCGCCGACACCCGGCCCTGGTCCTGCGGCCGCTCAGCGGTGTGCAAGCCCGACGCCATATCGACGCCCTGTACCGCCCCGAGCGCACGGCCAGAAAGGCGGTCCGCACAGTCCTGACGGAACTAGGCCGAGCAGCACGAACGATCCAGGAACAGGTGACCGCGTAAAGGGGCGCGGGGAACACGCGGCGGTTTCCAGGGACAGTCACGGTGGCCGCACCCGCCCCGCCAAACCGCGCCCCCACCTCCGGCTCGGCACTTCGACGTACCGATGAGTCACCACGCACAGTGGCAACAGCGCCACGAAGAACGCCACTTCGAGCACGAGACTGTCCTGCCGCCGTCGCCCGACCGTGCTGTCGATCACCGCCAGCAGTACCGGATGGACCAGATAGACCGAGTAACTGATCGTTCCCAGCCCGGTCAGCAGACGCGGAACGCGTCGGCGACGGCACGCCAGCCCGGCGCCGAAGGTGAGCACGGCCAGCAGGAATGCCACGATCCAGCCGCGCCGTGTGAAGTGGTCACCGTCGCCGTACCGGTACGCGCTCCCCACGGCACAGGCGACCACCACGACGGCGGTGCCTGCCGCGTACCGCCAGGTGGTCCGACCGTTCTCGGCACGGTGGACCGCGGTGCCGAGGAACATCACGGCGAGGATCACCAGACCCTCCCACAGCGGGACCGTGCCGTTGCACGCGACCAGGACGAGCCCGAGCAGCCCGCCCACCACACCCCCGCACACCTGGAGCACCCGCGATCCGGCGCTCGCGCAGCAGATGGCGACCATCATGGCGATCGAGGCGAACGTGATCAGCGGACCGGTACCGACCATGCCCGACAGGGCGGAGGCCGGCCGCACGACCCCGGCCGCCACACTCACGGCGGCGAGCACGGTCAGGACGGCGGCGGTCGCCGCGGACCGCTGGTGCAGCCGGACCGTGAAGAGGGCGACGACCAGCAGATAGAAGGCCATCTCGTACGAGAGCGTCCACAGGACGAGCAGGAGATTGGGTGTGCCAAGGAGCTCCTGGAGCATGGTGGCGTGGGCGACAGTCACCGTGGCGGCGCTCTGTCCACCGAAGTCCCGCAGCTCCGCGACGCCCAGGAGATTGAGGGCGAGGAGCACCGTGACGACAGCCGCCCACAGCGGGTAGACCCGGAAGATCCGTCCGATCCAGAACGTCCGGACGCAGCCCCGGCGTTCCAGCGACGCGGGGATGATGTAGCCGCTCACCAGGAAGAACACCATGATGCCGTAGCGGCTGGTGTTGAACTGCGGCATCACCTCCCGTCGGAAGTCCGCCATGAAGGTGTACGACGAGTGGTCGAAGACCACGACGAGTGCCGCGAGGCCGCGCAAGGCGTCCAGCCATCCCAGTCGCGACGGACCGGCCGTCGTGACAGCGAGACGTAATCGTGCGATTGCAGAAAGTGATGACTTCGGGGCGGCGGAAACGAAGGGTAAGGGCTCCATGTGACTAGTCGTCCGGCAGGACGATCTTCGTCGGGACGCAGGGCTCGGCCTCGGCCCTGGTCTTGTAGATCTCGACCGCGCGCGGTCGGGAAACACCCCGGGTGTTCTCGAAGGCCAGCACGTTGCCCGGACGCAGCGCGACGTCCCAGCCGGCCTTGAAGGGGACGATGGGAACACGGTTGCCCTGCTTGTCGATCCCCACGAGAGGGGTGACCTTGCTGCGCTCGCAGACGTAGCCGGGTGCGAGTACGTCGACGGTCACGTGAATGCCCCAGTGGCGCACCTTCCCCGCGAGCTCGCGTTGGGCCTCGGTGCTGATGCTCTGGTCCTTGACGGTGACCATGACGCTGCCGTCGCCGCGGGGCTCCACCGCGAATGCCGTGGAGTCGGCCGGCGACCCGGGCACGGTCACCGTGGCGAGCCAGGCCGCCGCACAGGCCGCCGCGACCACGGCGATCCGGCGCGGGGCGAACAGGGGGCGCACGGGAGCCTTCGGCTCGCGCTGCCCGATCTCCTTCTTCAGCTCGTCCAGCAGCCGGTCCTCGAACGTCGTCCGCGTGCTCATGCTTCCCCCCTCGCGACGTACAGCAGCGATGTGTCCGGCGCCTCCGTTCCCGGAGAACCTGCCTGTACGGCCGCGGGGTTCGGCTCCGCGGTCCCGGAGTCCGTCTCCTCCCGCAGCGCCTTGCGGGCCCGGTGCAGCCGGACCCGGGCCGTGACCTGGCGGATGCCCAGCGCGGCCGCGGCCTCGGTGACCGTGAGCTGGTCCACCGCGATCAGTTCCATGACGGCCCGCTCGCCCTCGGGAAGCCGCGCGAGCGCGGCCAGGACGTGCCGCCCGGGGCTCTCCGCGTCGAGCTTGTCCTCGATACGGGCGATGTCGTCGGGCTCCAGCAACCGCCGCCCGGAGATGCGCAGATCGCGTTCGGTCTCCCTCGCGACCCGGCGGCGCTCCGACGAGACGACGTTGCGCGCTATGCCGTACAGCCAGGCGGTCTCGCTGCCGAGGCGCGGCCGGTAGGAGTGGGCCGAGTCGAGGACGGCGAGGAAGATCTCGGCCGTCAGGTCGGCCGCCGTGTGGGGGTCGTCCACGCGCCGGGCCACGAAGCGCATCACCGCGTCCACATGGCGCCGGTAGAACTCCTCGAAGAGCCGCGGGTCACGTACCGCCGCGGCGGGCCCACCCCGTAACCGTTCCGCGTCATCCACAGATGTCCCCTTCTCGTCGGCGGCTCCCTGCCTTCACTTGTTCTTGGGGCGGGACGCGAAAAGCGTTACAGAGGAGCCCGGGGACCTAGACCATCCGTCCGTGGCGCTCAGTTCAGAAGGGATACCACCGCACCGTCTCGTCCCCGTCCCGCAGCGAAGCCACCCGCCGCTCGAACTCCTCCCGCGCCTTCGGATTGCTCGGCGCATGCTGGGCCACCCACGCACAGCTCGCCGTCTCCCGAGCACCCCGCAGCACCGAGCACCCCTCCCACTCCCGCACATCCCAGCCGTACACCTCGGTGAAGGACTCGTACGCTTCGGTCGGCAGGCCGTAGCGGTCGTGGGACAGCGCCATGACCACCAGGTCGTGCTCCCGGAGATCCCCGGAGAACGTCTCCAGGTCCACCAGCACCGGCCCGTCCGGCCCGACATGGACGTTACGGGGGAGCGCGTCACCATGGATCGGCCCCGGTCGCAGATGCGGCACCAGCGCAGCCGCCGCCGTGGCGAATCCGTCGCGCCGCTCACGCAGATACGCCGCGTCGGCCGGGTCGATCGCGTCGCCCGCGAGGCGCAGCCAGCGTTCCACGCCGTCCAGCAGTTCGCGGGGCGGCAGGGTGAAGCCGGGGGAGGGCAGGGCGTGGACGGACCGGAGCAATTCGGCCAAATCCCGGGGTTCGGCGGGCCGTACGGGGTCGGACAGCCGGTGCCACACGGTCACCGGGTGTCCCTCGACCAGGAGCGCCGTGGGCTCGGCGGCCCGTACCGCGGGCACGCCCGCCTCCTCGAGCCACGCCGCGATGTCCAGTTCGCGGCGCGCACGGTCGAGGAGTTCGGCGTCCCGGCCCACCTTCACGGCCAGGTCACCGGCGGCGAACACCGCGTTCTCGCCGAGGGCGAGCAGCTGTGCGTCCCGCGCCGGGCCGGGCAGCACATCCGCCGCGGCCAGCACCTCCCGCGCCCGTGCCTCGTCCATCCGTCCGCCTCCCTGTCCGTCTTCGACCGCATGCTCCCGCACCCGGCGTCGCGATCCGGCCATCCTCCGGCCAGTCTCGCATTCGCACAGGTAGGACCGTGTGCGCGCTGCCTTGACGGTGCATACCGCCTTCACGACCATGACGGAGGCCCACCGGGCCCAGGGCCTGTCCGACAGATTCCCGTCGTGAGCCGCGCGAAGGAGCCGATCACGTGACCTTGGTGACCGCGACGAAGCGGTCGGCGCCGGGGGCGCCACGCGCCGACGGGGTCCGGCGGCCGCCGGACCACGGGGCCTGGTTCCTGGTGCTGCCCGCGCTGATCCCGATCCTGGTGCTGAGCGTCGGACCGCTGCTCTACGGGATCCTGCTGGCCTTCACCGACGCGCAGTCGGGCCGTACTCAGCCCACGCAGTGGATCGGCGGTCTCAACTTCCGGGACCTGCTGCACGACACGCTGTTCTGGGAGTCGTTCCGGATCGGCCTGGTCTGGGCGGTGGGGGTGACGGTCCCGCAGTTCCTGCTCGCGCTCGGCCTCGCCCTTCTCCTCAACCAGGAGCTGAGGCTGCGCTGGCTGGCCCGCGCCCTCGCGATCATCCCGTGGGCCATGCCGGAGGTCGTGGTCGGCGTGATGTGGCGGCTCGTCTACAACCCGGACGCGGGCGTCCTCAACGAGACCCTGCGCGACCTGGGCCTCGGCGACGGCCGGGACTGGCTCAGCGGCCTCGGCACCGCCCTGCCCGCGGTGATCGTCGTCGGCGTCTGGGCCGGCATGCCGCAGACGACCGTCGCGCTGCTCGCCGGTCTGCAGAACACCCCGCGCGAGCTCCACGAGGCGGCCGCGATGGACGGCGCGGGCGCCTGGCGCCGCTTCCGGACGGTCACCTGGCCGGCCCTGAGGCCGGTCGCGCTCGCGATCACCGCTCTCAACTTCATCTGGAACTTCAACTCCTTCGCCCTGGTGTACGTCCTCACCAGCGGCGGCCCCGGCGGCCGCACCCGCCTGCCCATGCTCTTCGCCTACGAAGAGGCCTTCCGCTACGGCCAGTTCGGCTACGCGGCGGCGATGGGCTGCGTGATGGTCGCCGTGATCTCGGTGCTCCTCGCCCTCTTCCTGGTGGGCCGGCTCAGGGGAGGTGACGACACATGAGGACCAGCACCGGCGGCCGGGTCGGCCAGTACGTCGCCCTGCTCGCCTATCTCGTCTTCCTCGCCTTCCCCTTCCTCTGGCTGGTCTCCACGGCCTTCAAGTCGCCGCGCGAGTTGGGCAGTCTGCACCCCTCCTGGATCCCCGAGGACCCCACCCTCGACAACTTCCGGCAGGCCTTCGACGAACAGCCGCTGCTGCGCGCCGCGGGCAACTCCCTCCTCGCCGCGCTCGGCGCCGCCCTGGTCGCCGTACTGATCGCGACCCCGCTGGCCTACGTCATGGCCCGCCGCCGCACCCGCCTCGCGAAGGCCGCGACGGGCTGGGTCGTGGTCAGCCAGGCCTTCCCGCTCGTGCTGGTGATCATCCCGTTGTTCCTGGTGCTGAAGAACCTGGGGATGATCAACTCCCTGGCGGGACTGGTCCTGGTGTACGTCGTGTGGGCGCTGCCGTTCGCGCTGTGGATGCTCGTCGGATACGTCCGTGCCGTGCCCGCCGAGTTGGAGGAGGCGGCGGCGGTCGACGGGGCCGGGCGGGTGCGGACGCTGGTGTCGGTGACCGCGCCGCTGCTCGCGCCGGGGATCGTGGCGACGGGGCTGTTCGCCTTCATCACCGCGTGGAACGAGTTCTTCTTCGCGCTGGTGCTGCTGAAGACACCCGAGAAACAGACCCTGCCGGTCGTCCTCACCCACTTCATCGGCGCGGAGGGCGTCGCCGACCTCGGCCCGCTGGCCGCCGCCGCCTTCCTCGCCACCCTTCCCTCACTCGTGGTCTTCGCGATCATCCAACGGCGGATCACGGGCGGCATGCTCGCCGGGGCGGTGAAGAGCTGATGCGCATCAAACTCGCAGGTGTCCTCGCCCTGGCCCTGCTGCTGGCAGGCTGCACCGGCGGCGGCAGTACGTCCTCGGACGGTCGTGTCACCCTCCGTTTCCAGTCCCTCGCCTGGCAGCAGGAGTCGATCGAGGTCAACCAGGAACTGGTGAAGGAGTGGAACGCGGCCCATCCCGACGTCAAGGTCGAGTACGTCCAGGGCAGTTGGGACAGCGTCCACGACCAGCTCCTCACCTCCTTCGAGGGCGGCGAGGCACCCGACATCATCCACGACGCCTCCGACGACCTCGCGGACTTCGCGTACGGCGGCTATCTCGCCGATCTGACCGACCTGCTGCCCGAGCGTCTCAAGTCGGACATCCCGCAGCGCAGTTGGGACACGGCGACCTTCGGCGACGGCGTCTACGGCGTGCCCTTCCTCCAGGAGCCGCGCGTGCTCATCGCCAACGCGAAGTGGCTGAAGGAGTCCGGCGTCCGGATTCCGACGCCCGAACAGCCGTGGAGCTGGGCGGAGTTCCGGCGGATCACCGAGCAGCTCAGCGGGGACGGCACGTACGGCGTGGCCTGGCCGCTCAAGGAGCCCGTCTCCGCGACCCTCAACCTGTCGCTGTCGGCGGGCGGACAGCTCTTCCACCGGGATTCGGACGGCAAGGTGACGATCCGGTTCGAGCCGGCGGACCACACCGTGCCACGCACCATCCACGACCAGGCGAACACCGACCACAGCGCCTCGCCCACCACCCTGGGCAGCGGCGGCTCGGACACCCTGCCCGGCTTCTTCGGCGGCAAGTACGCGATGGTCCCGCTCGGGTTCTCCTACCGCCAGCAGATCGTCCAGCAGGCACCGAAGGGCTTCGACTGGCAGGTACTGCCCGCCCCGGCCGGTGCCGACGGACTCACCCAGGGCGTCAGCCCGCAGACCCTGTCCGTCGCCGAGGACAGCCCGCACAAGAAGGAGGCCGTCGCGTTCCTCGACTTCCTGCTCCGGCCGCGGAACATGGTCCGGCTGGCCCTGGGCGACTGGATGCTGCCCACCGGCACCCAGGCCCTGAAGGACCCCGCCCTGCACACCGCGAAGGACGGCTGGGCCACCGGCACGGCCCTCGCGGCGCACCTGCGCCCGGCGCCCGCGCAGTCCGTGCGCGGCTACCCGGAGTGGAAGGACAAGGTCGCCACGCCCGCCTTCCAGGAGTACTACAGCGGCGCGATCGGGCTCGGCGAACTGCGCGAACGCCTGGAGGAGGACGGGAACCTGGTGCTGGCCCGGTACCAGCGCTGAGCCCCCCGCTCAGGGAACGGCGGGGCCGGTGACGTACCGCCCCTCGGCGTCGTACGGCCAGACGTTGGGCACGCAGCCGTGCATGCCCTTGATCTGCTGCATCATCGCGGGAGCAGGTTTGCCCGGGCCGGGACAGGTGACATGACCGTGCCCGAGGAAATGGCCGACCTCGTGGTTGATGATCAGAGCCCGGTAGGACGTCACGTCCTTGGCGTAGACGGGCGTTGCCAGTTCCCACCGCTTGAGGTTGACCATCACGTTCTTGTCCACGCTGCAGTTGACCTCGCCGCCGGTGTCCAGCCCGTACTGACCGCAGATCGTGTCCACGGTCCCGGGTGTCGCGACGCGTACGACGAAGTCGGTGCTGCCGCCCGACACCCGCTGGAACGCCGAGCGGCCGTCCGCCGTCCAGCCGCGCCGGTCGGCCAGGATGCCCTCCACCTGTTCGGCGACCGCCGCGGCGGACAGCTTCAGGCCGTCCTCGACCTCGACCCGGTAGCGCAGGGCCGTCCCCTTCCCCACCTTGGCGCTCCCGCCGGGAGCGGTCGTGAAGGTGCCCGGTCCCGTGGCCGGGATGACCGGCTCGGAAGGGCCGGCGGAGGGACTCGACGGCCTGACGGACGGGCTCGCGGACGGGCTGATGGAAGGACTGGGCTGGGCGGGGCTGGACGTCGCGCGCCCGGTGGGCTCGTCCCGCGCGGCGGAGTCGCCCCCGGTCCCGGCCCCTCCCCGGTCCGCGGACGTCCATCCCACGGCCGCGAATCCGGTGGCTCCGAGGAGGGTCAGCGCGGCCAGTCCTCCCCACAGTGGTCCCTTCCGCCCGCGCGCGGAGGCGTGCGCGCGGCCGCTCCTACGGCGGCGGGTGCGGGACGGGGTTGCTCGGTACGCGGTCATGGTCGTTCAGGCTGTGACCGCGATGTGATGGGATCTGGCCCGGACGGTAACGAAGCGATAACGGGCTCCCGTTGGAGTCTCATGTGATCATCCGGTAACAGAGTCCCGGGCATGTGGAGGGCCTGCGGATACTGGGTGCATGCCACGTGTTCTGCTGATCGAAGACGACCGTGCCGTGCGGGAGGGCGTCGCGCTCGCCCTGCGCCGCCAGGGCCACGACGTCGCCGCCGCCGAGACGGGCGAGGAGGGGCTGGAGCGGCTGCGGTCCTTCCGGCCGGACGTCGTGGTGCTGGATCTGATGCTGCCCGGCATGCCCGGCCTGGACGTGTGCCGGGGGATGCGGGCCCTGGACCAGACGCTGCCGATCATCATGGCGACCGCGCGGGGCGACGACGAGGACATCGTCGTAGGCCTTGAAGCCGGAGCCGACGACTACGTGGTCAAGCCCGTGCAGGCGCGGGTGTTGGCGGCGCGTATCCGTGCCGTCCTGCGCCGGGCGGCCGGGGCGCCCGCCGACGGTGGCATACCGAAGATCGACACGTACGGGGACCTGGCCGTCGACCGGGCCGGCCTCTCGGTCACCTGGCAGGGCGCGCCGGTCTCGCTCGCCCCGTCCGAACTGCGGCTGCTGCTCACCCTGTCCGCCTCGCCCGGCCAGGTGTTCAGCCGGCAGCAACTCCTGGAGGCGGTCTGGGAACACAGCTACCACGGCGACGCGCGCCTGGTGGACGCCTGCGTCAAACGGCTGCGCGCCAAGATGGGCGAACCCTCGCGCGAGCCCCGCTACATCCAGACCGTGCGCGGCTTCGGCTACCGGTTCGCGTCCCGGTGAGGCGGCTGCCGGGAACCCGGGTCAGAGCGCCCCAACTACGCGGTCTGCGCATGCGGTTGGTGGTGGCGTTCGCGCTGGTCGCCGCGCTCACCGCCGGGACCACGGGTGCCCTGACCTTCCGGGAGGCCCGCACGGGAGTGCTCCAGCAGAGCCAGGACACCGTGATCAAGCTGCTGCGGACCCAGGTCGACCGGCTCGCCCCCGAACTCGGCGTTCCGCCGGGCGAGTTCGAACTGCGCCGGTTCGCCGCCTCCGTGGCCGGCGCCGAACCCGCCGGAACCTGGCGGGTGCTGGTCGCCTACGGCGGGCTGAGCGCCACCTCGGCTCCAAACGATCCGTTCGAGGAGCTGACTCCGGCCCTGCGAGCGGCCGTCAACTCCAGCACGGCCACCGTCTTCCAGCGGGTGGACAGCGGCGACCACACCTCCCTCGTCGTCGGCATGTCGGTCACCTTCACCGCCGGCACCGCCGCGACCGGGCCCGCGTCCGGCGTCCAGGTGTTCCTGGCCGTGCCGCAGACCACGGAACAGGCGTACGTCGACGCCCTGGTCACCGCTGTCGAACGGGCCACCGTGCCCGCCCTCGGCCTCGCCGTGCTGCTCGCGCTGCTCGCCGCCCGCGGGGTGCTGCGGCCGGTGCGCGCACTGCGCCGCGCCACCCGCAGCATCGCCGAGGGCCGGCTGGACACCCGGCTCGACGTCAACGGCTCCGACGAACTCGCCGACCTGTCGCACACGTTCAACGAGACGGCCGCCGCCCTGGAGGAGTCGGTGGCCGAACTGCGCGGCATGGAGGCCCGGGCCCGCCGGTTCGCCGCGGACGTCTCACACGAACTGCGCACCCCGCTGGCCGCCATGTCCGCGGTCACCGACGTCCTCGACGAGGATGCCGCCCACCTCGACACCGACACCGCCACCGCGGTCCGGCTGATCAGCGAGGAGACCGTGAAACTGGCCCGGCTGGTGGACGACCTGATGGAGATCTCCCGCTTCGACGCGGGAGCGGCGGTGCTGCACCTGGACGAGATCGACCTCGCCGAGTCACTGCGGCGCACGCTCGCCGCCCGCGCCTGGACGGACCTGGTGGAGGTCCGCCTGCCCCCGCCCGACGCGCTGCGCGGACGGGTCGACCCGCGCCGCCTCGACGTCGTCGTCGCGAACCTGGTCGGCAACGCCCTGCGGCACGGTGCCCGGCCCGTCCACCTGCGCCTGTACGAGGGCGAGGGCCGGATCGCCGTCGTCGAGGTGCTGGACAGCGGGCCCGGCATCCCCGACAGCGTGCTGCCCCACGTCTTCGAACGCTTCTACAAGTCGGACACCGCCCGCACCCGGACCGAGGGCAGCGGCCTGGGCCTCGCCATCGCGGCGGAGAACGTCCGGATGCACGGCGGCACCGTCCGGGCGGCGAACCGTCCGGAGGGCGGCGCGGTCTTCACCGTGGAACTCCCGCTGCGGCGGGACGAGCCGACCCGAGGGAGCGGACAGTGAGGACCCTGCGCCGAGCCGTGCTGCTGGCCGTTCCCGCGCTGTGCGCGCTCGCCTCCTGCGGCATCCCCACGACCGGCGTGGTGCAGGCGGGCGGGCCCGCCGGCGGGGTGGTGCCGACGATCCGCGTCTACTTCGTGGCGGGCGGCACTCTGGTCGCGGTCCCCCGCAGGACCGTCGCGCCGGTCGACGTCGAGTCGGCGGTGGAGGTACTGCTCCAGGGCCCGACCGAGGCGGAACGCGTCAAGCGCCTGAGCACGCTGCTGCCGCTGCCGGGGCTCCTGCCGACGGCCGTCCCGGCCGCCCCGGCCACGGACGGCCCCGTGGCGGTGCCGCAGGAGGTTCGTACGGCCGACCTGGTGAAGGTGACGGCGACGGACGACCGCGTGTCGATCGAACTGACCGCCGCGATGGGGGACGTGACCGGCCTCGCGGCGGACCAGCTGATCTGCACGGCCCTCGGGGCCCAGCGCGTGGCCGACCCAGGGGCCGAACCGCTGCCGGTGACCGTCACGGGCCCACGCGGCCGACAGATCAAGGGGACCGGCACGAGCTGTTCCGACGGATGACCGCAGCGCCTCCCCGGAAAACACGTTGTACGAGACGTCTCGTCTTACGTACGGTCCACGACATGACCAGTCGCCCCGCTCACATCGCCATGTTCTCCATCGCCGCCCACGGCCACGTGAACCCGAGCCTGGAGGTGATCCGCGAGCTCGTCGCCCGCGGGCACCGGGTGACGTACGCCATCCCGCCCGTGTTCGCCGACAAGGTCGCCGGGACCGGTGCCGAGGTGAAGCCCTGGAACTCGACGCTGCCCGGGCCCGACGACGACCCGGAGGCCTGGGGCACCACCCTCCTGGACAACGTGGAACCCTTCCTGGCCGACGCGATCCAGGCGCTGCCGCAGCTCATCGAGGCGTACGAGGGCGACGAACCGGACCTCGTGCTGCACGACATCGCCTCCTATCCGGCCCGCGTCCTCGCCCACCGCTGGGGCGTCCCCGCGGTCTCCCTGTCGCCGAACCTCGTCGCCTGGGAGGGCTACAAGGAGGAGGTGGCCGAGCCGATGTGGGCGGAGCCCAGGAAGACCGAGCGCGGACAGGTCTACTACGCCCGCTTCCACGCCTGGCTGGAGGAGAACGGGATCACCCAGCACCCGGACGACTTCGGGGGCCACCCCGCCCGCTCCCTCGTCCTGATCCCGAAGGCGCTGCAGCCGAACGCCGACCGGGTCGACGAGAGCGTGTACACCTTCGTCGGCGCCTGCCAGGGCGACCGCGGCGCGGAGGGCGACTGGCAGCGGCCGGCCGGCGCCGAGAAGGTGGTCCTGGTGTCGCTGGGGTCCGCCTTCACCAAGCAGCCGGGCTTCTACCGGGAGTGCGTCAAGGCGTTCGGCGAGCTGCCGGGCTGGCACCTGGTGCTCCAGATCGGCAAGCGCGTGGACCCGGCCGAGCTGGGGGACGTACCCGCGAACGTCGAAGTGCGCTCGTGGGTCCCGCAGTTGGCGATCCTCAAGCAGGCCGACCTGTTCGTCACGCACGCCGGCGCGGGCGGCAGCCAGGAGGGCCTGGCCACGGCCACCCCGATGATCGCCGTACCGCAGGCCGTGGACCAGTTCGGCAACGCCGACATGCTCCAGGGTCTCGGCGTCGCCCGCCGCCTCGACACCGAGGAGGCGACGGCCGAGGCGCTGCGGGAGGCCGCCCTCGCCCTCGTCGACGACCCCGAGGCCGCCCGCCGGCTGAAGGACATCCAGGCGCGGATGGCGGGGGAGGGCGGCACACACCGGGCGGCCGACCTCATCGAGGCCGAACTGCCGGTGCGGCAGGCATAGAACAAGCGGAGAACACAGAGCGAGCAGAGAACAGCGGGCACAGCAGAGGGCCCGTTGGCACCCCGGTAGCCAACGGGCCCTCAGTCATGGGTGGTTCACCTTCGTGTGAAGCCTCAGACCCCCAGCCGCTCACCCTCGTCGTCCCGGGCCACGGGCCGCGCCACCGGCTCGGGCGACTCGTCGTGGGTGAGGTCGGGCAGTCGGTGCAGCCACTTCGGCAGGTACCAGTTGCGCTCGCCGAGCAGGGCCATCACCGCCGGGAGCAGCACGCCCCGGATGATCGTCGCGTCGATCAGCACCGCGGCCGCGAGGCCGACGCCCATCTGCTTCATGGACTGCATGGACAGCGTCCCGAAGATCGCGAACACGGCGACCATGATGACCGCGGCGCTGGTGACGACCCCGGCCGTGGTGACCACGCCGTGCTGGATCGCGTCCTTCGTCGTACGGCCGCGCAGTCGCGCCTCGCGGATCCGCGAGACCACGAACACGTGGTAGTCCATCGACAGGCCGAACAGGATCACGAAGAGGAACAGCGGCAGCCAGGTGATGATGGCGCCGACCCCCTCCGCGCCCACCAGCGACGCACCCCAGCCGTGCTGGAAGACGCCCACGAGGATGCCGTACGCCGCGCCGACCGACAGCAGGTTCAGCACGATCGAGGTGATCGCGATGGTCAGCGAGCGGAACGACAGCAGCATCAGCGCGAAGGCGAAGACCACGACGAAGGCGAAGACCGGGACGACGGCTCCGGCCAGCTGGTCGTTGAAGTCCTTCGACCCGGCGACCTGCCCGGTGATCGGCGCGTCCACCCCGTCGACCTTGCCGAGGGTGGCCGGACGCACCTCGTCGCGCAGCTTGTCCAGGCTCTCGCCCGCCTTGTCGAGGTCGGAGCCGCCCACCAGCGGGACGTACACGAAGGCCATGTTCTGCTGGTCGTGCAGCTTGATCTCGACCGGGCCGCGCGAGGCGCCCGAAGCGACCGCCTCCGCCTTGAAGGCGGCGAGCGCGTCCCGCACCGCGGGAGCGTTGATGTCATCGGCCTTGACGACGACCTCGGCCGGCTCGGAGCCGCCCGGGAAGGCGTCGTTGACCCGGTTGTAGGTCTGCACGATGGGCAGCGAGTCGCCGAACTCCTGGTCCAGTGTGAGGTTCTGGGTCTTCATACCGAGCGCGGGCGCCGCGATCGCCAGCAGGGCGCCGGCCGCCACGACGACGGAGATCACGGGCCTGGCGAGCACACCCTTCAGGACGGCCGTCCAGAACCGGCTGTCGCTGCTGCCACCCGTGCGACGGCGGCGCAGGAACGGAATGCGGCCCTTCTCGACCCGCTCGCCCAGCAGCGACAGCAGCGCGGGCAGCACGGTCACGGAACCGATCATGGCCACGGCCACCACCATCAGTGAGGCCAGGCCCATCGCCTCGAACTCGGCGAGCCCGGTGAACAGCATGCCCGCCATCGCCACGCACACCGTGACACCCGAGACGACGATCGCGCGGCCGCTGGTCGCGGCGGCGATCCGCAGGGCCGTCTGGGCGTCGTGTCCGGCCTCGCGCTCCTCGCGCTCGCGGCGCAGGTAGAACAGGCAGTAGTCGACACCGACGGCCAGCCCGACCAGCAGCATCACGGAGTTGGCGGTCTCGCTCATCGGCATCACATGGCTGACGACGCCCATCAGGCCCATCGTCGCCATGATCGCGGTGACCGCCAGCGCCACCGGCAGCAGCGCTGCCACCAGCGCGCCGAAGGCGATGAGCAGAATGCCGAGTGCCACCGGCACCGCGGAGTACTCGGCCTTCTTGAAGTCGTCCCCGAACGCGTCGTCGAACGTCTTCATCATGCTGGCGCCGCCGATCTCCTCGATCCGCAGCGACCCGTGCTCCTTCTGCACCCCCTCGACGGCCTTCAGCACGGGCTCGACCCGCTCGCCCGCGGTCTCCGCGTCGCCGCGTATGTCGAACTGCACCAGCGCGCTGCGGCCGTCCTTCGAGATCGTGTCCGTGTCGTACGGCGACGTCACGTCCGCGACCTCGCCGGTCCCCTCGACAGCCCGGACGACCGCGGTGACAGCGGCCCTGAACTCGGCGTCCGTGGCCGTGACGCCGCCGTCCTTCGCCTGGATCAGTACGGTCTCGCCGGCCGGTTCGTCGATGCCGGCGTCCTCGATGATCTTCGCGGCGGTGTGCGTCTCCCCCTTCAGCTGGTCGCTGTCCTTGACGTCGACCCGGCCCGCCGCCGAGCCGAGCCCCATCGCCAGGACCACGAACAGCACCCAGATGCCGACGGCAGCCCATCGGTGTCGGGCGCTCCAGCCGCCGGCCCGGGCGGCCAGTCCCCGTACCCGTGTATCTCCGTTCGCCATGGTGGGCTTGCCCCCTCGTGAGCGGTGACAGCCCCCTGCCGTCACCTTTCATTTCGAAGGTATGGGCCGGATAAAGCCATCTCGTCGTGCTGCCCGGTGAGGTGCGGCGGGCAGGAATCATCCCCTTGGCCCCCGCGCCCTCCCCACTGGGTAGGACAGCGGTCCCTTACATCTACCGGGATGTCCCCTCCCTCGGCGCAGAGCCCCGTCGCACAGGAGGGGCCCGACGGCCGCCTTATGGTGTGCGGATGACGACGACGTATGCGGCGCTGCTGCGGGGGATCAACGTGGGCGGCGCCAAGAAGGTCCCGATGGCCGACCTGCGCACGCTGATGGAGGACCTCGGCTACGACGGCGTACGCACGTACCTCCAGAGCGGCCAGGCCGTCTTCGCGAGCGACCACGGCGACGAGGAGTCCCTCGCCGCGGAGCTGGCCGGCGCGATCGAGAAGCGGTTCGGCTTCGCCGTCGACGTGATCGTGCGCGACCACGCCTATCTGAAGGCGATCGCCGACGCCTGCCCCTTCCCGGCCGCCGAACTGGAGGCCAAGCAGCTCCACGTCACCTACTTCTCCGCGCCCGTGGACGCCGAGCGCTTCGCGGAGATCGACCAAGCCGCCTACCTGCCCGAGGAGTTCAGGCTCGGCGACCGCGCCCTGTACCTGTACGCCCCGAACGGCCTCGGCCGCTCCAAGCTCGCCGAGCACCTGTCCAAGCCCCGGCTGAACAAGGGCGTGATCGCCACCAGCCGCAACTGGAACACCGTCGTCAAGCTCGTGGAGATGACGGCACCCTCGGGAGGCTGACCTTCCGGAGTTCGCGGTAGCCGCTGCGTGCGGTGTACGACATGACCTCGTCCGGCACCGCGAGGCGCGGGTCCTCGTACAGCCGTCGGAGGTCGTCGTCGGTACGAGCCGCGGCGACCACGTCCACCAGAGCGAACTCGTCCTCGGTGAGGCCGGCGTCGTCGCGGACCACCCGGCCCCAGACGTCCCAGGGCAGCAGCTCCACCCCGTTCACCGCGGCGAGGTCCAGGAGCACGTTGGTGCGGATGTACCACAGGCCGTCGAGGTCGCCGTGGAACCAGACCCCGAACGTCCCCGGATCGGCCCCGCCCTCCCGGCACGCCCGCCACGCGTCCCCGGCCACCAGGAACCGGTCCCTCGGCACGTCCAGCGGGTCGAAGGCGAGCTCGTAGGCGGGGTGCAGCACCTGCGCGTCGACCAGACGCCACCTCCCGTCCGGCAGCCGGTACTCGGTGACCCAGTGGTCGTCGTGATAGCCCTCCACGAAGTACGCGGCGAAGCCGCAGCGGATCCGGGCCGGCGTGCCGGTGGCCCGCAGCAGCGCGCACAGCAGCAGTGAGAAGTCCCGGCACGTGCCGGCGAACCGCTCGTCGTACGGCCGCTTCGCGGTGAGCGGCCCGTCCCCGCGCTCGCGCAGGACCCGCAGGATCTCGCGGACGTAGCGCGACTCGGGGTCGTCGAGCTGCCGGTCCTCGGGGACGGGATGCCCCAGGCGTTCGCCTTCTCCCCGATGGATGATCAAATCCCTTACCAGATGGGCGAGTTCGGCCGGATCGCTGGGCAGGTCGTCGAGATCCAGCCCGCCGGGGTCGCTGTACGGCGTCTGCTTCAGGTAGAAGTCCATGACCAGGGACCCTCGGCCTTGCCCCAGGGACAAGGTCAATCCGCCCGCCCCGCTGTCGCGTTTGTTCAAGAGACCTCGCCGCGCGCTCCCTACCGTGAGACGCATGAACAAGGACGACCTCTACCCGTACATGACGGAATGCGCCGCCGAGGCGGCCCGCGTGGCGCGCGGAGTGCCGGCGGCGCGGCTCGCCGACCCCACCCTCCCCCACTCTCGGCTTCGCTCGAGCGGGGGGACCCCCACCCCGGACTGGGACGTCCGCGCCCTGGTCAACCACTGGGTCCTCTACACCTCCCACGGCCTGGAGCACCGCGCCCTGCGCAAACAGCTCCCCGAGGAACTGACCGCCCGCGACTTCACCGCCGACCCGGACTGGGCCGAGGCGTACGCCGCTCAACTGGACCGTGCGGTCGCCGCCTGGGCGGACCCCGCGGTGTGGGAGGGCGAGGTGGACCTGGGCATGGGGACGATGCCCGCCCCCGAACTCGCCTCGATGATCATCAAGGAGACGGCGGTGCACGGCTGGGACGTCGCCGCGGCCACCGGCCAGGAGTTCCGCGTCTCCGAGGGCGCGGCCCGCCTCGTCCTCGACGTGGTCGTCACCCACGGCGACCTCTACCGGCAGTACGACGGCTTCGCCGACCCGGTGCCGGTGCCGGACGACGCGCCGGTCTTCGAGCGAGCGCTGGCGGCGAGCGGACGGGACCCGCGCCTGGCCAGGTGGGTACGCGACTAAGCGGATCAGGCGAAGTCTGCGGCTCGGCAGCGCCCTAAAGGGGCGCGGGGCGATATCGATATGCGGCTCCGCCGCGTGGGCGCGACCAGCCACGATGGCGCCGCAGTCGGCCGACCACCCATCGCGGCACGTCCCGCGGAGCGCTCAGGGCCCCGTACGGGCGGAGATCAGGCCCCGACCGCAGCCAGCGCCGGCATCCGCGCCGCCTCGTACCGCGCCAACAGCACCCGCGCCACCTCCGGCGCCGGGCCGAGCACGTCGGCCAGCACGTCCGCCTCGGCCGCGCCCCGCGCGATGCGGTCCGGCAGGAAGCCGGGGGCCAGGACGTAGGGGGCGACGGCGACCTTCGCGCAGCCCAGGGCCCTGAGTTCCCGTACCGCGTCCTCGGTGCGGGGGAACCCCGCGGGAGAACCAGCGGAGGCGAACGCAGGCCGCACGGCGCACCAACCGGTGTGCCGCCACTCCCGCGCGATTTCTGCGATCACTGCGATCGCCTCCGGGTCGGTGGACCCCGCCGAGGCCAGGACGACCCCGGTCGAGGACTTGTCGGCGGGCGTCAGCCCCGCCTCGTACAGGCGCCGTTCCAGCGCGGCGAGCAGCACCGGGGAGGGGCCGAGCACCTCCGCCTGCCGGATCCGCAGCCGCGGCGGCGCGTCCTTCAGGACCGCCGGGATGTCCGCCTTCGCGTGGAACGCGCGGGTGAGCAGCAACGGCAGCGCTACGACGTCACGGACACCCTCCGCCGCCAGGGACTCCAGCACCCCTTGCGCGGACGGGACGTTGAAGTCCAGGAAGCCGGTCTCCACCCGCACGTCGGGGCGCAGGGAGCGCACCCGCCGTACGAGAGCGTGCACCGTCGCGGCGTGCCGCGGGTCGCGGCTGCCGTGGGCGATGACCAGAAGGACCGGCTTCTTGAACATGGTGTGCATGGGACTCAGCTCTTCACCAGCAGGCCGCGGCTGCGCAGCACCCACCGCTCCAGCGGACTGAAGATCAGCAGGTCGATCGCGATGCCGACGAACAGGATGAGCAGGATGGCGAGGAAGACCGTGGCCATGCTGCTGTTGGTGCGGCCCACCTCCAGCAGCTGGCCGAGGCCCACGCCGAGGTCCGGCGCCTGCGCGATGATCTCCGCGGCCATCAGCGACCGCCAGGAGAACGCCCAGCCCTGCTTCAGTCCCGCCACATAGCCGGGCAGCGCCGCGGGCATCACGATGTGCCACGTGCCGCGCAGTCCGGTCGCCCCCAGCGTCCGTCCCGCGCGCAGGAACAGCGGCGGCACCTGGTCGACGCCGGACACCAGACCGTTGGCGATCGACGGCACCGCGCCGAGCAGGATCACCGCGTACATCATCTCGGGCTTCAGGCCCAGCCAGATCACGGCGGCCGGCACCCAGGCCACCGACGGCAGCGACTGCAGTCCGGACAGGATCGGCCCGATCGCCGCGCGCACGAACTTCACCCGCGCCACGACCAGGCCGAGCGGCGTGCCGATGATCAGAGCGAGCACGAAGCCGAACAGGCCCCGCGAGACGCTCGTCCAGATGTAGTCGAGCAGGGTGCCCTTGAGCCACGCGTCCTCGGCCTCGGCCCAGACGGCACCGGGGGAGGGCAGCTTCGACGCGTCGTCGACGATCTTCAGGGAGATCAGGCCCTGCCAGATCGCGAGCACCACGACGGTGGCGACGATCGGCGGGAAGATCTTCTCGCGGAAGGTCTGCCGGAAGGGCGGACGGCCGGTGACCGAGGTCTCCAGCGCGTCGAGGCCCGCCTCGATGCCGCCCAGCGCGGAGCCGTCCTTGGCGCCCGCGCCGGTCGTCTTCGTGTCAGTGCTGGCCATGGCGGCGGATCTCCCCACGCAGTACTTCGGTGATCTCGACGGACAGTTCCGCCACGGGCGCGTCCTCGATACGGCGCGGCTGCGGGATGTCGACCGTCCACTCCCGCGCGATCCGGCCCGGACGGGAGGACAACAGGATCACGCGCTGCGCGAGCCGCACCGCCTCGCGCACGTTGTGCGTGACGAAGAGGACGGACACGCCGGTCTCGGCCCAGATGCGGGTCAGCTCGTCGTGCAGCACGTCCCGCGTGATGGCGTCGAGGGCCGCGAACGGCTCGTCCATCAGCAGCAGGTTGCTCTCCTGGGCGAGCGCCCGGGCCAGCGCCACACGCTGGCGCATACCGCCCGACAGCTCGTGCACCCGCTTGCCGTACGCGCCCTTCAGCCGGACGAGTTCGAGCAGTTCCTCGGTCCGCTCGCGCCGTTCGTTCTTCGGAACCCCCCGCAGCCGCAGGGCGAGCTCGATGTTCTTGCCCGCGGTCAGCCACGGGAACAGGGCGTGCTCCTGGAACATCAGGGCCGGGCGGCCCTCCGTCGTGATGGACCCGACAGTGGGCTCGTCCAGCCCCGCCACCAGGTTCAGCAGCGTGGACTTGCCGCAGCCCGAGGCACCCAGGAGGGTGACGAACTCGCCGGGTGCGACATCGATGCTGATGTCGTCCAGTACGAGCTGTTGCCCGGCGGGGCCCGCGAAGGACTTCGAGACATGCTCAATGCGCGCCGCGTGCTCCACCGACTCGGCGGCCTTGGCGAAGGTCGTGGCCATGGTCGTCACCTCCTGGGAACTCATCGGATCCTGACTCAGCCGACGCCGAGACCGGCGTCGCTGACCGTGCTCTCGCCCTCGGCCTTGAGGACCTTGTTCAACGGCGTGAGGTCGTAGATGCCCTTCAGGTCGGGCTTCTCCAGCAGGCCGGCCTTGACCGCGTGCTCCGCCTCGGTGTTGAGGGTGGCGGCCAGCGGGTCGTTGGTGAACTGGATCGACTTCCACGCCGGGTCGAGGACGGCGGCCGGCAGCGGCTTGCCCGAGTCGGCCTCCAGCTGCTTGTTCGCCGCGGCCTTCGCCTCGTCCGGGTTGGCGTTGATCCACTTGTTGGCCTCGACCGAGGCCTTCAGCACGGCCTCGACGGCCTTCGGGTGCTCCTTGAGGAAGGCCTGCCGCACGATGATGTTCGTGATCACGAACTTCTTGTCGGGCCACAGGTCGGCCTCGTCCAGCAGCACCTTGCCGCCCTCGGCGACCAGCTTGGACGCGGTCGGCTCGGGCACCCACGCGCCGTCGATGGAGCCCGACTTGTAGGCGTCCGGGGTGACCTTGTTGTCGGTGCGGACGACCGAGACATCGCCCTTGCCGCTCTCCGCGTCGACCTTCCAGCCCTGCTCCGAGATCCAGTTGAGGAAAGCCACGTCCTGCGTGTTGCCCAGCTGGGGAGTCGCGATCTTCTTGCCCTTGACGTCCTTCAGGGACTTGATCTTCGCCGGGTTGACCACGAGCTTGACCCCGCCGGACGCCGCACCGCCGATGATCCGCAGGTTCTTGCCGCCCGACTTGGTGTAGCCGTTGATCGCCGGGGACGGGCCGATGAAACCGATGTCGATCGACGAGGAGTTGAGGGCCTCGATCTCGGACGGACCGGCGTTGAAGATCTGGTAGGCGGCCTTGGTGGCGCCGAGCTCCTTCTGGAAGTAGCCCTTCTGCACGCCCACCAGCGCGGTCGCGTGGGTCAGGTTGCCGAAGTAGCCGATCTTGACGGAGTCGAGCCCGTCGATCTTCTCGGCCCCGACGGCGACCTTGGCGGTCTCGTTGTCCGTGGCCTCTGAGCCGTAACCGCAGGCGGCGAGGGTGAGGAGGGGAAGAGCGGTCGCGGCGGCCAGGCCGCGGCGAAGGAGGGCTGAGCGGTTGACAGGCACGGGAGGTGTTCCCCTCGTTGGCCCGGCGGTCACGGTCTCTCAGGTCGTGGCCGGGAGGTCGGCAGGTTTTCGTCTACGGCGGTGGGGGGTGCGGGCGCGCAGGCAGTGCGCGTACGTCAGCGCACACATCGCGTCACCCCGCCCTGCCCGCTGCCGAGCGCACCGCTGCCGACGCGGCCGCCCTCCTTCGCGAACGAGGAGTAGAAATCGGTGGAGTTCATGTCAGAAGTCCCACCCGTCGTCGTCCGTCTCGTCCTTGACGGGTTCCGGAGAGGCGAACGACTCGCCGACCATGCCGGCGGTGAGCGTGGTGCCGTCGTTCGGGTCGATCAGGATGAACGAACCGGTGCGCCGCGAGTCGGCGTAGGAGTCGACGGGCAGCGGCTCGGCGGTACGGATCTTGACCCGCCCGATGTCGTTGGCGACGAGCTGTCCCGGGTGCGGGTGCAGGGACAGGTCGTCGAGCGTGAGCCGGGACGGGATGTCCTTGACGATCGCCTTGACCGTGCGGGTGCCGTGCTTGAGCAGCACCCGGTGGCCGACGGTCAGCGGCGCGTCGGCCACGTGGCAGACGGTCGCCTCGATGTCCTGCGTGGTCGGCGGCGCGTCCTTGCTCGGCACGATCAGGTCGCCGCGCGAGATGTCGATGTCGTCCTCCAGCAGGACGGTCACCGACTGGGTCGTCCAGGCGATGTCGACCGGCTTGCCCAGCAGGTCGATGCCGGCGATCTTCGTCGAGCGGCCGGACGGCAGCACCGAGACCTGCTCGCCGACGCGGAAGGAACCGGCGGCGATCTGGCCCGCGTAGCCCCGGTAGTCCGGGTGCTCGGCGGTCTGCGGCCGGATCACGTACTGCACGGGAAGCCGGGCGTGGCAGTGGCTCAGGTCGTGGGCGACCGGGACCGACTCCAGGTGTTCGAGGAAGGTCGGTCCGCCGTACCAGTCCATGTTCGCGGACGGGTCCACCACGTTGTCGCCGGCGAGCGCCGAGATCGGGATCGCGGTGACCTCCGGGACGCCCAGTTCGAGCGCGTACGCCGTGAACTCCTCGGCGATCGCGGCGAACACCGACTCCTGGTACTCGACCAGGTCCATCTTGTTCACGGCGAGCACCACGTGCGGCACGCGCAGCAGCGCGGCGATCGCGGCGTGCCGGCGGGTCTGCTCGACGACGCCGTTGCGGGCGTCGACGAGGATCACCGTCAGCTCGGCGGTGGAGGCGCCGGTGACCATGTTGCGGGTGTACTGCACATGGCCCGGGGTGTCGGCGAGGATGAACCGGCGCCGGGGCGTGGCGAAGTAGCGGTAGGCCACGTCGATGGTGATGCCCTGCTCGCGTTCGGCGCGCAGGCCGTCGGTGAGGAGCGCGAGGTCCGGGGCGCCCTGCCCACGGCCGGCCGAGGCGCGCTCCACGGCCTCCAGCTGGTCCGTGAGGATCGACTTGGAGTCGTGCAGCAGGCGGCCCACGAGCGTGGACTTGCCGTCGTCGACGGAGCCGGCGGTGGCGAAGCGCAGCAGGGTGGTGGCCGAGAGTTCCTCGGTCGTGATGGTGGTCATGGTTAGAAGTACCCCTCGCGCTTGCGGTCTTCCATCGCGGCCTCGGACATCTTGTCGTCGGCGCGGGTGGCGCCCCGCTCGGTGAGCCGGGAGGCGGCGATCTCGGTGATGACCTGCTCCAGCGTCACCGCGTCCGAGTCGACGGCACCGGTGCAGGACATGTCGCCGACCGTGCGGTAGCGCACCAGGCGCTTCTCGACAGTCTCCGTGTCCTTCGGGCCGCCCCACTCGCCCGGGGTCAGCCACATGCCGGCCCGCTGGAACACCTCGCGCTCGTGGGCGAAGTAGATCTCGGGCAGCTCGATGCCCTCGCGGGCGATGTACTGCCACACGTCCAGCTCGGTCCAGTTGGAGAGCGGGAAGACGCGCACGTGCTCGCCGGGGGCGTGCCGTCCGTTGTACAGGTTCCACAGCTCGGGCCGCTGGCGGCGCGGGTCCCACTGGGAGAACTCGTCCCGCAGCGAGAACACCCGCTCCTTGGCCCGGGCCTTCTCCTCGTCGCGGCGGCCACCGCCGAACACCGCGTCGAACTTCTCGGCCTGGATCTTCTCCGTCAGCGGAAGCGTCTGCAGCGGGTTGCGGGTCCCGTCCGGGCGCTCCTTGAGGACACCGCGGTCGATGTAGTCCTGCACGGACGCGACATGCAGCCGCAGGCCGTGCTTCTCGACCGTACGGTCCCGGTACTCGAGGACCTCGGGGAAGTTGTGCCCGGTGTCCACGTGCAGCAGCGAGAAGGGGACCGCCGCGGGGGCGAACGCCTTCAGGGCCAGATGCAGCATGACGATGGAGTCCTTGCCGCCGGAGAACAGGATCACCGGCCGCTCGAACTCGCCCGCCACCTCGCGGAAGATGTGCACCGCCTCGGACTCCAGCGCGTCCAGGTGCGACAGGGCGTACGGGGTGTCCGTGCCTTCGCCGCCCTTGACCTCTGATGCGGTCGTCGTCATGCCAGTCCCCTCTCGGTGAGCAGCGCGTGGACAGCCGCCGCGGACTCCTGCACGGTCTGGTCCTGCGACTCGATGCGCAGGTCGGGCGACTCGGGCTCCTCGTACGGGTCGTCGACCCCGGTGAGTCCCGACAGCTCGCCCGCCGCCTGCTTGGCGTACAGACCCTTCACATCGCGTACGGAGCACACCTCGACCGGAGTCGCCACGTGCACCTCGATGTACGCCGTCCCGCTCTCCTGGTGGCGCTTGCGGACGGCCTCGCGGCTGTCGGCGTAGGGCGCGATCACCGGGACGAGCGTCTTGACGCCGTTACGGGCCAGGAGTTCGGCGAGGAAGCCGATGCGCTGCACGTTCGTGTGCCGGTCCTCGCGGCTGAAGCCGAGGCCCGCCGAGATGAACTCGCGGATCTCGTCGCCGTCGAGCACCTCGACGAGATGGCCCTCCTCGCGCAGCCGGCCGGCCAGCTCGTACGCGATGGTGGTCTTGCCGGCACTCGGCAGACCCGTGAGCCAGACGGTGGCTCCGGTCGTCACGTGCTTCTCCTCGGGTAGGTCGGAGGTGGTCGTCATCAGTGCAGTCCGCACTCGGTCTTGTTGCGGCCCGCCCAGCGGCCGGCGCGCGCGTCCTCGCCCTCCAGGACGCGGCGGGTGCAGGGGGCGCAGCCGACGGAGGTGTAGCCGTCCATCAGCAGGGGGTTGGTCAGTACGCCGTGTTCGGTGACGTACGCGTCCACGTCGTCCTGGGTCCAGCGGGCGATCGGGGAGATCTTGACCTTCTGGCGCTTCTCGTCCCAGCCGACGACCGGGGTGTTGGCCCGGGTAGGGGACTCGTCGCGGCGCAGACCGGTCGCCCAGGCCTGGTAGTTCGTCAGGCCTTCCTCCAGAGGCTGGACCTTGCGCATCTTGCAGCACAGGTCCGGGTCCCGGTCGTGGAGCTTCGGGCCGAACTCGGCGTCCTGTTCGGCGACCGTGCGGCGCGGGGTGAGCGTGATGACGTTCACGTCCATCACGGCCTCGACCGCGTCCCGGGTGCCGATGGTCTCGGGGAAGTGGTAGCCGGTGTCGAGGAAGACGACATCGACGCCCTTGCGCACGCGGGACGCGAGGTGGGCGACCACCGCGTCCTCCATGGAGGAGGTCACGCAGAAGCGCGGGCCGAAGGTGTCGACCGCCCACTGGAGGATCTCCAGCGCGGTGGCGTCCTCCAGCTCGCGGCCCGCCCGCTCGGCGAGCTCCTTGAGGTCCGCTGTCGTGCGCTCTTCCTGAGTCGTCGTCATATCTGCTGTCCCCCTGCGTCGGTGGGTCGAAGGCCCCGGGCGAGCAGCCCGAGGAACTTCAACTGAAATGCGCGATTGCAGGCGGCGCATTCCCAGGCGCCGTGGCCGGCTTCCGAGGCCTCGCTCGGACGGAGGTCCTCGTCACCGCAGTAGGGGCAGTAGAAGGGGGCGGCCCGCTCGCTCATGAGAGGGCCTCCTCGGAAGCACGCGCGGCCCAGGCGGCGAAGCGCTCGCCGTCCTCGCGCTCCTCCTGGAAGCGCTTGAGGACGCGCTCGACGTAGTCGGGCAGCTCCTCGGAGGTGACCTTCAGACCGCGCACCTTGCGGCCGAAACCGGCCTCCAGACCGAGCGCGCCGCCCAGGTGCACCTGGAAGCCCTCGACCTGCTCGCCCCGGTCGTTCAGCATGAGCTGGCCCTTGAGACCGATGTCCGCCACCTGGATACGGGCGCAGGCGTTCGGGCAGCCGTTGAGGTTGATGGTGATCGGCTCGTCGAAGTCCGGGATCCGGCGCTCCAGTTCGTCGATCAACTGGGAGCCGCGCGCCTTGGTCTCGACGATGGCGAGCTTGCAGTACTCGATGCCCGTGCAGGCCATGGTGCCGCGCCGGAACGGGGACGGCCTGGCGGTCAGGCCCAGCGACTCCAGGGCCTCGACCAGTGACTCGACCTGCGGCTCCTCGACATCGAGGACGATCATCTTCTGCTCGACGGTGGTACGGACCCGGCCGGAGCCGTGCGCCTCGGCGAGCTCTGCGATCTTCGTCAGGGTCGCGCCGTCCACGCGGCCGACGCGCGGGGCGAAACCGACGTAGAAGCGGCCGTCCTTCTGGCGGTGCACGCCGACGTGGTCGCGCCAGCGCTCCACCGGCTGGGCCGGGGCGGGGCCGTCGATCAGCTCGCGCTTGAGGTACTCGTCCTGAAGGACCTGGCGGAACTTCTCCGGCCCCCAGTCGGCGACCAGGAACTTCAGGCGGGCGCGGGTGCGCAGCCGCCGGTAGCCGTAGTCGCGGAAGATCGAGATGACGCCCTCGTACACGTCCGGGACCTCGTCCAGCGGGACCCAGGCGCCGAGCCGGACGCCGATCTTCGGGTTGGTGGACAGGCCGCCGCCGACCCACAGGTCGAAGCCGGGGCCGTGCTCGGGGTGGTTCACGCCGACGAAGGCGATGTCGTTGATCTCGTGGGCCACGTCCAGCAGCGGCGAGCCGGAGATCGCGGACTTGAACTTGCGGGGCAGGTTCGAGAAGTCCTTGTTGCCGATGATCCGGCGCTGGATCGCCTCGATCGCCGGGCTGCCGTCGATGATCTCGTCCTCGGCGATACCGGCCACGGGCGAGCCGAGGACCACGCGGGGGGTGTCACCGCAGGCCTCGGTGGTGGACAGGCCGACCGCCTCCAGGCGGTTCCAGATCTCCGGCACGTCCTCGATGCGGATCCAGTGGTACTGCACGTTCTGCCGGTCGGTGATGTCGGCGGTGCCGCGCGCGAACTCCTGCGAGATCTCGCCGATCACCCGCAGCTGCTCGGTGGTGAGCCGGCCGCCGTCGATGCGGACGCGCAACATGAAGTACTCGTCGTCCAGCTCCTCCGGCTCCAGGATCGCGGTCTTGCCGCCGTCGATCCCGGGCTTGCGCTGGGTGTAGAGCCCCCACCAGCGCATCCGGCCGCGGAGGTCGTTCGGGTCGATCGAGTCGAAACCGCGCTTCGAGTAGATCGTCTCAATGCGTGTCCGCACGTTGAGACCGTCGTCGTCCTTCTTGAACTGCTCGTTGCCGTTGAGCGGGGTGTGGTGCCCCGCGGCCCACTGACCCTCACCGCGGTGACGGCTCACCTTGCGGCGGGGAGTCGCGGCGGCAGGGTTCTGCGGGGTGGCGGCCATGGTTGATACGTCCTTCGGGACAGGCGGGAAAGCGGCTCTGACCTGCGCGCGCGGGCGCATGGGTGTACATGCGCGTCATTGCGCGGGAAATGGAGACAGAAGAGGGGATGTCGGGCGGCGCTGGGGCTCGTCAGCGCACCGGACAGATGGCGCTGGACATGCGGCCGAGGTCGACGTGCCGCCGACTCACCAAGGCAATTCCAGTTCCAGACATGACGGAAGCGTGTCACGGCGATCTGGACAGAGTCCAGCTTCGTCCGTCATGTGGACACCCTTGTCCCGAGGAGTGAGACAAGGGTGTTCTCGGTCACATGGGCCGAACAAGGGCTTGTCGGCGCAGGTCAGGCGGGGTAGGCGCCCGGCCAGGGCCCCGGCGCGGGCACCTCGGACTGCTCCTCGACCTTGGTGTCGAACAGCTTGAAGCCCCGACGCTGATAGTTGGCCATCGCGTGCTCGCTGTCCAGGCTGCAGGTATGCAGCCACACCCGCTTGGTGGCGGCCAGGCCCGGCCAGCGGTCCGCGAGGTCCCAGGCGCGGGCAGTGCCGTACGACAGCAGGTGCCCGCCGATCCGCCGCCCGCGGAAGGCCGGAACCAGCCCGAAGTGGGAAATCTCCACGACGCCGTCGTCCTGCGGGTCCAGTTCCACGTACCCGGCGGGCGTCCCCCGGTCGTATGCGACCCAGGTCTCCACCCCGGGCCGGCCCAGGTGCTCCTGCCACTGCGCGTAGGTCCAGCCCAGCTGGTCGATCCAGCGGATGTCCCCGCCGACGGACGTGTACAGGAAGCGGCTGAACTCGGGCGAGGGAACCTCGGAGCGGACGATCCGCACGTCCCCCTCCGGCGCGGCGGCCGGGAGGAGGTCGGTCGGGGCGGTCTGCTCCAGGGACCAGGTGGTCACCGGGATGTTGGTCATGACGGCCAGGGAATCACGCGCGTGAACGATCTGTCGATCGCCGTCCGCGGCTACCCCAGTGATCTGTCGATCGAGGCCAGCGGCAGCGCGAACAGCATCTGCCCGGACTGGGACCAGACCTCGCCGGTCGCCTCCCAGTAGGACAGCGATGGCGTGCGTGCGCTCCAGCAGTGCTGGGTGTCGTCGGACCCGCACTGTGTGGCCTTCGCGGTGTCGGCGTCCTGCCGCCACAGCGTGCCGCGTCCGTCCTGCTCGCCGGAGGCGCGGCTCACGTACCAGTCGGAGTGGTACGACAGCACGCCCTGGACGTCGGCGGCCTTCGTCTCGTAGGCCTCCGTGGCGTCCGTGCGGCCGGCGAAGTCGGTGGCCAGCAGTCCGGAGCGGGCCGGGTCGGTGGCGAAGGAGTAGCGCCACAGGAGAGCGGGCCCGTCGCCGTCCGCCGTGGTCCGCTCGCTCGCTACCAGACTGTCGGGCGTCGTGCTGCGGTCCAGGGAGAGGCCCGAGGGGCGGGCGTCGGTGTCCGTGGCGGGGTCGACCGGGCGGTAGGAGCCGACGGCGGGCAGGACGAAGCGGGCACCGTGCGCCGACCAGCCGCCGGGCACCCGGCCGACCGCCGTGCTGTCCACGCTCGTTCGCAGGACGCGGTTCATGTCGTAGACGTACACGCCGTCGGCGGCGGTGACCAGCAGCTTGTCCTGGTACCAGACCATGCCGGAGACGTCCGAGTCGAGAGCCCGGAAGTCGCGCCCGCCGTCGACCGGGACGGTGAGCAGTACCCAGGTGTACGTGAGGCGGTCCAGGTCGTTCGCGTCGACGAAGGCGACCCGGGCGAGGCCGTGGCCGGCCGCCGCGTTCTGTGACCAGCCGGACAGGACCACGCGGTTCTGGCCCCAGAGGCCGTCGTCGTCCGCGTCGCCGGACGTGGTGACCGCCCCCGGCTGCCAGGAGCGGGTGTCGGTGGCGTCCCAGCACTGGGCACGGGTGGCCGCGGGCTCGACGGGCAGTGCCTTGAGGTCCTCGGCCGGGCAGTCGGCCGCGGCGCGCAGACTGTGGTCGGCGTCCTCGAGGACGGCGCTCACGCCGACGGGCCGGCCCATCTCCGAAGCGAGACGGTCGAGTGTGGCCTCGGGCACCTGCTGTTCCTGCCAGCGCAGGGCGGCGATCCGCTCGGACGAGGTGACCGGCTTCAGCGCGCCGGGGTCCTCGCTGTCCGTGGCCTGCGAGGCGCTGATCATGGTGGCGGCGCCGGTCAGGGCGAGGGCGGTCCCGGCCAGAAAGGCACGCAGCGCCCTGCCCCGCCGCTGGCGGCGGTGTCTCCCGCGGTGCTTCATTCGTCCTCCCGAGGCGGGCCAACTGCGCCTGATGATCCGTACGTTGACCAGGGAGCAGGTGGGGTGGCCCGTAGGGGATGCTACGGCAGTGGGGGGTGGTAGCGGACAAAGAACCTGCAATTATGCGGAAGATGCACTCCGAGCCGGTTCAGTTCGTCCCGCCGGACAGCGCGCGGGCGGCGACCACGGCCGGCGCGGTCGACCAGGGCAACAGGTCGCGCGGGTCGGCCGGGAGCAGCACCTCGACGTCCGCGTCCTCGCAGAAACGATACGGCCGGTGTTCCAGGAAACCCCCGAGATACCGCCGTACCCGGGACATCTCGGCCCGCACCGTCACCGTACGGCCCGGATCACCGAACAGATCCCCGGCCAGCCCCGCCGCGCTGCGACCGGAGCGGTGCAGGGCGAGCAGATAGAGCAACTCGGCGTGCCGAGGGCTGAGTTCATGACTCCAGGAGCCCGCCGAGCCCGACACCGTCACGGAGCGGCGGCGCGGCTGCGCCAGGTCCAGCACGATCCGGGTGGCGCCCCGCGGCACCGGCTCGTCGGCGGCCCGGATCAGCCAGCCGCCGGGCAGCGGCTCCAGCGCGCACTGCCCGAGCGCCGGCAGCCACCGACGGCCCGGCGACAGCGACTTGGGCAGCGCGATCCGGTTCGTGTACGGCATTCCGGTCACCGCCGCGGTCCAGCCGTCCCGGTCCACCACCGCGGCCCGCCCGGCGAGCCGGGCCAGCACCGGCGCGGCCACCGCGCGCAGTTGCTCCAGCGAGGTCACGTGCCGCTCGCGCAGCCGCGCCTCGGCGAGCTTGGCCACCGAGTCGACCCAGGCGAGCGTGGCCGGGTGCATCGTCTCCAGCGGTCCGCTCACGTCCACCACACCGATCAGCCGGCCGTCCCGCGGGTCCGTGATGGGCGCGCCGGTACAGGTCCAGGTGGCGTGCGAGCGTACGAAGTGCTCGGAGGCGAAGACCTGTACGGGACGCCGTACGACGGCCGGAGTCCCCACGCCGTTGGTGCCGACGATGTCCTCCCGCCAGTCGGCGCCAAGTTCGAAGCCGAGCCCGTCGGCCTTGCGCAGCACGGGCGAACTGCCCTCGCGCCACAGCACCCGGCCCTGCTCGTCGGCGACCACCATGATGTGGTGGGCGACGTCCGCGACCGACAGCAGACCCTCCCGCAGCACCGGCAGCACATGCTGGAGGACCGTCGTCTCGCGGCGCCGCTGCACCTCCTCGCGGGACAGCAGCCCGGCCCGGAAGTCGTGGTCGGGATCGACGCCACCGCGCAGCATCCGCCCCCAGGACTGTTCGATCACCGGCCGTGGCGCGACCGGCGCACGCCGCCCGGAGAGCGTCGCGGAGCGGACCTCGCTGAGTACCCGTGCCGCCCGCGCCGAGTCCACGGCGGCGAGTTGCGTCACGTCCGTCGGCGAGAGTGCCACGGGACCTCCCGGAAGAAGGGCTCGGGACAACCGGTTCGCGGTGGCTTTTCGGCCACCGTCCGGAAGCCCGTCCTGACTGTCCGTCTCATAGTGCCGCCTGCCCAAGTCGAAGGGACCCAGTCCGCCCACAGACGCCGGCAAGTTGCAACCCCCTGCAACCCTGGTGGACTGCCCTGCCGTCCTCGAAACTTGAGCGATGCCGCCCAGTGCGGCGCACGTGGCTCCAACGGGCCAGTGGCGGGGGTGGTGCCGTGTCGGCGCAGCACCACCCCCGCGCCGTGCGGGCACCCACGGAGCAAGGTACGTACGCGGATCAGGCCACCGGACGGCTGTGCGACCGGCGCCGGTCAGGATTCCGGCCGGGCCCGTTCCACCACCGAGGCCAGATCCAGACTGTGCGGCAGCGTCCCAAAGGCCGCACCCGAGTCGCCGCCCAGCCGGGACGCGCAGAACGCGTCGGCGACCTCCGGTGTCGCATACCGCACGAGCAACGACCCCTGGAGCACCAGCGCGAGTCGCTCGGTCACCCGCCGGGCCCGCCCCTCCACGCCCTCCAGATCGGCGAGTTCGGTCAGCAGGTCCTTGATCGCCGCGTCCAGGCGGTGGTCGGCGCCGCGCGCCTTGCCGACCTCCTGGAGGTAGGCGTTCAACGCCAGCGGTTCGCGTTGCAGCGCGCGCAGCACGTCCAGGGCCTGGACGTTCCCGGCGCCCTCCCAGATGGAGTTGAGCGGCGACTCGCGTACCAGCCGGGGCATCCCCGACTCCTCGACGTATCCGTTGCCGCCCAGGCACTCGGACGCCTCCACCGTCACCGGCGAACACCGTTTGGTCACCCAGTACTTGGCGGCCGGCACCGCGATCCTGAGCAGCGCCCGCTCCTGCTCGCTCCCGTCGTCGTAGGCCGCCGCGAGCCGCAGCGCGAGCGTGGTCGCCGCCTCCGACTCCAGCGCGAGGTCGGCCAGCACGTTGCGCATCAGCGGCTTGTCGACGAGCCTGCCGCCGAACGCCTCGCGGTACGTGCAGTGGTGGACCGCCTGCGCGACGGCCTGCCGCATCAGGCCCGCCGACCCCAGCACGCAGTCGAGCCGGGTCGCCGCCACCATCTCGATGATGGTGCGCACCCCGCGCCCCTCCTCGCCGACCCGGCGAGCCCACGTCCCGTCGAACTCGACCTCGGCGGACGCGTTCGACCGGTTGCCCAGCTTCTCCTTGAGCCGCTGGATCATGAAGACGTTGCGGGTGCCGTCCGCCAGCACCCGCGGCACCAGGAAGCAGGTGAGCCCCTCCGGTGCCTGCGCGAGCACAAGAAACCCGTCCGACATCGGCGCCGAGCAGAACCACTTGTGTCCGGTCAGCTCGTACGTCCCGTCCTCGGCGAGGGGCCGGGCGGCCGTCGTGTTGGCCCGTACGTCGCTGCCGCCCTGCTTCTCCGTCATGCCCATCCCGAACAGGGCACTGGTCTTCAGCTGGGCGGGCCGCAGCTCACGGTCGTAGATCATCGAGGTCAGCCGAGGCTCCCACACGGCGGCGAGCGCGGGGTCGCCGCGCAGCGCGGGCACCGCGGCATGGGTCATCGACAGCGGGCAGAGGTTGCCGGCGTCGACCTGCGTCCACAGCAGGAAGGCGGCCGCACGCCGCACATGCCCGCCGGGCCGGGACCAGGCCGCCGTCAGGCCCGCCGAGACGCCCTTGCCGAGCAGCCGGTGCCAGGCCGGGTGGAAGTCGACCTCGTCGATCCGGCGCCCGTGGCGGTCGTGGGTGCGCAGTCTCGGCGGGTACTCGTTCGCCTGTGCGCCCCACTCCTGCACCTGCGCCGAGCCACAGGCCCGGCCGAGCGCCGCGAGCTCGCCGCGCACCTCGTCGAGCAGGTCCGGAGCGGTGTGCCGGTCCACCGCCGCCGTCAGGGCACGGTCGGCGGTGAACGCGTCGTATCCGACCAGCGGCGGAGGCTGGTTGGTCACGGGGTGGGTGCTGCCTGCCATGTACGCGAACCTACCCCGCACGGCGGAGGTCACCACAGCGACGCGGCAGCCGTGCATGGGGCAGGAGACCGGGCGTGGGGCTCGGGTGCCGCGCCCCCCGACGCGTCCCCGCCCGCCGGGGCACCGGGGGATGAGCACACCCAGGCACGACGGATACCTTTAGGTCGTGCAGCCAGCAAGTGAATCCCCTCAGCCTCCCTCCGGACGCCTCCATCGGGCGCGTGCCCTGTACCGGAACGTCTCGAAGCGCAGGACTGCCTGGCTGCTGATCAAGGACACCGTCAACTCGTGCATGGAGTACCGGATCCTGGGCCTGGCGGCCGAGGCGGCGTTCTTCACGCTGCTGTCCGTGCCGCCGCTGCTGCTGAGCATGATCGGTCTGCTCGGCTACGTCGACGACTGGACCGGCGCCGACACCATCGCGAGCCTGGAGACCAACATCCTGGAGGCCTCGCGCACGATCCTGTCCGACAAGGGCGTCACCGAGATCGCCCAGCCGATCCTGCACGACGTGATGAAGGGCGGCCGGCCCGACGTCATCTCCATAGGCTTCCTGTTCGCCCTGTGGTCGGGCTCCCGCGCGGTGAACGTCTTCATCGACACCATCACCGTGATGTACGGCCTCGACGGCGTCCGCGGCATCGTCAAGACCCGCCTGATGGCCTTCCTGCTGTTCGTCGTGGCCCTGCTGATCGGCTCGATCGCGCTGCCGCTGATGGTGGCCGGGCCGGACGCGGTGGTGAACATCGTGCCGTGGTCCGAGACCGTCGTACAGGTGCTCTACTGGCCCGTCGTCATCGTGCTGTCGATCGTCTTCCTCACCACGCTCTACCACGTGTCCGTCCCCGTCCGCTCCCCGTGGATCGAGGACGTGCCCGGCGCCCTGGTGGCCCTCGCCATGTGGGTCCTCGGCAGCTTCCTGCTGCGCATCTACCTGACCAACACCGTCGAGGGCCCCACCATCTACGGCTCCCTCGCCGCGCCCGTCGCCGTCCTGCTGTGGATCGGCGTGTCCGCGTTCGCCGTCCTCGTCGGCGCCGCGGTCAACGCCGCGATCGACCGGGTCTGGCCGGCCGCCGCGACGGCCGCGGCCCGCGCCGCCAACGAACGGCTGCGCGAGGCGCAGGTCGCCGAGTACGTCGCCCGCGCCACCGCGGCCCGCGCGGCGGTCCCCGACGACCCGGACGACCCCGACATGCCCTCCGAGTTCCCCGAGCGGTGGTCGCGGTTCCTGCCGCCGGAGGACGTGACCTCCCGCCTGCGGACGCACGTAAAGAGCACGCATCCGCCGCACAAGCCGGAGGGTTCCTGATATCGCGGGCCGGCTGAGCGCACCTGAAGGGGCGCGGGGCTGTATCAATATGCGGCTCCGCCGCGTGGGCGCGACCAGCCACGACGGACCCGCAGCCGGCAGAAATCCCGCACCCCAACGGCGCTACGCCTTCCACGCCCCCGCCGCGGCAGCGTCCCGCACGAACTCCCCGAAGTCCCGAGCCTCGCGCCCCAGCACCTGACGCACGTCATCGGTCAGCCGCGCGTTGCGCCCGTCCATCAGACCCTCGAAGACCTCGATCAGCAGCTCCACCTCCTCCGGCGGCACCCCGAACCCCGCCAGCGTCTCCCCGTACGCCCGCACCCGCACCGGCGTGTACGTCACCTTGACGCCGGACGCCTCCGAGATCTCCGCGACCGCCTCCCGCCAGGACAGCAGCCGAGGTCCGGTGAGCTCCAGCGTCCGCCCCACGTAACGGTCCCCGGCGACCAGCACGGCCGCGACCACCTCCCCGACGTCCCGCAGGTCGACGAACGGCTCCCGCACCTCACCCGCCGGAAACGCCAGCTCCCCGTGGCGCAGCCCCTCCACCAGGGGCCCCTCGCTGAAGTTCTGCGCGAACCACGAAGCCCGTACGACCGTCCAGTCCGCGCCCGAGGACGTCAGCGCCTCCTCGGCCGCCAGCGCCTGCTCCTCGCCGCGCGCCGACAGCAGCACCAGCCGCCGTACGCCGAGCCCGACCGCCTCCCGGGCGAGCGCGCCGATCCCCTCGGCGGCCGCGGGGGAGCCGATGTCGGACGGGTACACGAGGTACGCCGCGTCGGCGCCCCGCAGCGTGTCCGCCCACGTCGTCGGGTCCTCCCAGTCGAAGCCCTGCGCGCGGGACGCGGCCCGCACCGTCAGCCCGGCCGCCCGCGCGGCCCCGGCGACCCGGCTCCCGGTACGCCCGGAGGCACCGGTCACCGCCACTGTCATGCTCTGGGCGTTCTTGGTGTTGTCCGTGTTTGTCGTCATGCCTTCAGTCAACGGCCGCGCGCTTCAACAGCCCATCGCTGAACGGCTCATTCCCATGCGCGGGCGTCTACGCTGACGCCATGGACGCACTCGCAGGCCTCCTGGAGGGCCCCCGCGCCCGCGGGGCCTTCATGATCCGTGCGTGTTTCGACCCGCCCTGGGCGGTCCGCGTCGAGGACCGCGCCCCGCTGACGGTGATGCTGATGGTCCGCGGCGAGTCCTGGATCGTGCCGGACACGGGGGAGCGGGTGCGGCTGCGGCCCGGCGAGCTGGCCATCGCATGCGGCCCCGACCCGTACACCTGCGCCGACCACCCCGACACCGCGCCCCAGGCGCTGATCCTGCCGGGCGCCGAGTGCCGCTACCCGGACGGGCGGCCCCTCAACGGCTCCATGGACATCGGCGTCCGCAGCTGGGGCGACCGTCCCGACGGCTCCACGGTGATGCTGATCGGGACGTACCTGGTCCAGGGCGAGATCAGCGGCCGTCTCCTGGACGCGCTGCCGCCGCTGCTCTCCCTCACCTCCGAGATGTGGCAGTGCGCGCTCACGCCCGTCCTCATGGACGAGGTCGTGCGCGACGAACCCGGTCAGGAGGTCGTCCTGGACCGGCTCCTCGACCTGCTGGTCATCGCCGCCCTCCGCGCCTGGTTCGCCCGCCCGGAGGCGGCGCCGCCCGCCTGGTACGCGGCGCTCGCCGACCCCGTCGTCGGCCGCGTCCTGCGCCTCGTCCAGGACGACCCCACCCACCCCTGGACGGTCGCCTCGCTCGCCGCCAAGGCCGGCGTCTCGCGGGCCGCGCTCGCCCGCCGCTTCACCGAACTCGTCGGCGAGCCCCCGATGACGTACCTCACCGGCTGGCGCCTCGCCCTCGCCGCGGACCGTCTCCGCGACACCGACGACACCCTCGAGGCGATCGCCCGCCAGGTCGGCTACGGCAGCGCGTTCGCCCTGTCCAGCGCGTTCAAGCGGGTGTACGGGGTGAGCCCGCAGGAGCATCGGACGCGGATGGTGCCGACGGCGTAGCCTGGCCTACGTGTACGCGGAGCGGCCATCCCGTATGGCGGGCGCGGTGGTGTGGACGAACACCCCGTCCGGGCCCGACGCCGGGCGTGTCCTGCCCGACGGCTGCATGGACCTGCTGTGGCACGAGGGCCGACTGGTGATCGCCGGGCCCGACACCCGCGCGTACGTCACCGAGGGCGAGCCGAGCGCCTGGGCCGGCGTCCGCTTCTACCCGGGCACCGCGCCCGCCCTCCTGGGCGTGCCCGCGCACGAGATGCGCGACCGGCGGGTGGAGTTGGCCGACGTGTGGCCGGCCGCGGAGGTACGGCGCGTCACCGCACAGGTGAACGCGGCCCACGACCCGGCGAGCGGCCTGGAGCAGGTGGCGTTGGAACGCGCCGCCGGGACCGATCCCCCCGACCCACTCCTACGACAGGTGGTCACCGCCCTCGACGCGGGCCGCCCGGTCGCCACCACGGCCGACGAACTCGGCGTGGGTTCCCGCCAGTTGCACCGCCGCTGTCTCACCGCCTTCGGCTACGGCCCCAAGACGCTGGCCCGGGTCCTACGACTCCAGCGCGCCCTCGCCCTGGCCCGCTCCGGAGTTCCCCTCGCGGAGACGGCGGCCCGGTCCGGTTTCGCGGACCAGGCCCATCTGGCAAGAGACGTGAAGGAGTTGGCGGGCGTGCCGCCGACGGACCTACTGGGACGCCCCGGGTAGCGGCGCGAACAGGTCGACGCCGTTGCCGTCGGGATCGAGCACCACCGCGTACCGCTGCCCCCACACCGCGTCCCACGGCTTCAGCTCCCCGTGGTACCCGGCACCCACCAGCTCCTGGTACACCGAGTCGACCTCGGCCGGGCTGTCGCACAGCAGCGCGAGCGAGATACGCCCGCCCTCGGTCGGCGGCTGCCATTCCGGCTGGATCTGTCGCACCATCTCCTCACTGTCGAGCATCAACCGCAGCCCGCCCGGCAGCCCGGCCTCGGCATGCGGCCCCTCCTCGGCACCCTCCGGGAAGACGAAACCGAGCCGACGGTAGAAGGCGACGGAGGCGGCCATGTCGGAGGCCACCAGGCCGATCGCATCGAATCGTGGAGTCATGGAGCCACCGTAGGCACGGGCGCGGGGGCCGGTCTTGAAGGAATCGGACAGGATCGGGCTCAGTTCTTGCGTGGGCTGCGATCAGCCCCGGGGGAACATGACACCGCTGGCCGCGTCGACGAACGGCGCGGCCATGCCGGCGAGGGCCGACGCGCCCTGGGCGAACGGCGTCAGCGGGTCCATCGAGCCCGACCGGGTGTGGGGGGCGCCCTGGGCCCGCGGGTCCCTCCCGTCGGCCAGGGCGGACGTGCCGCCCTGAAGGGCGGCGAGGACCATGATGAGGACAGCGGCACGCTGGCAGGTACGGATTCGCATGCCGGCTTCAACGAGGTGCTCGATGCCTGGTCACCGGCTTGCCGGAAGTGTGATCTAAGGGGTAGCCGCCGGGCGATGAGTCAACGGCGGGCGCCGTGTCATCCCTTCGGTGGACGCCTTCGGCTCGCGGGCACGCCTCGTCGCATCACCGCACCCCGTCCCACATGATCGTGGCCCTCCCTGTCCTTTTCCCGGAAGGTTGACGCTGCCGTGGGAACCCGCCTGCCCCAAGTCGAATTGCCTCCCATTTACTGCCCGTTGGAATCCGCCGTTCATCCGCATGCACGGCAGGTGGAGAAACGGGCCGTGGAATGGATCCGGGGCAGCGAAATGTGTGCGTCGGAACGCGAAACGGCATGGGTCGTGGCGACGCACAGCGCCGACTTCTTCGCCCGGTTCACCCCGGTGGCCGACGACGACCGGCTGCTGGCGGCGAGCATGTGGGTGTACTGGGGCTTCGCGTTCGACGACGCGCGCTGCGACAGCGGACCGCTGAGCGGCCGTCCCGCACAGTTCAACGCCCTGGCCGGCCAGGTGCAGCGGGCCTGCGAGACCGACCTGGCGACGCCCGACGACCGGTACGCCCGCGTCCTGCAGGACATCATGCGCCGTTTCCGCTCCTTCGCGCCGCCCACCCAGGTCAGCCGGTTCGTCCACGCGCACCGGGCGTGGCTGTCCGGGGTGGCCTGGCAGATCGGCAACCAGGCCGTGGGCCGGATGCCCGCGCTGGACGAGTTCCTGGCGATGCGGCTGCTGTCGGCGGGCGGTTATCCGACGTTCGCGCTGCTGGAGCTGGCCACCGGGGCCGAGGTGCCCGACCGCGAGTTGCACCACCCGGCGGTGCTGGCGCTGACCGAGATGGCGATCATGGTGGCGTCCCTCGACAACGACCGGCACTCCCTGCACAAGGAACTGAGCCGGGGCCAGGCCGACCAGAACATCTACACGGTCCTGATGGCCGAGCGTTCGCTGTCCCTGCAGCAGGCCGTCGAGGAGGCCAACGCACTGCGCGACCGCATCCTGCGGCGTTTCCTGGACCTGCACGACCGTGTGCGGCCGACGGCCGGAGCCGACCTCGCGACCTATCTGCAGGGGTTGCGCCACGGACTGCGCGGCAACAACGAGTGGGGCCTGAGGGTGCCCCGCTATCTCAGCCTCGGTCACTGGCCGGACGAGATGGAGGACACGCGGCAGGCCTGGGCCGAGGAACCGTCCGATCTGCGGCCGGGGCCGGTGGAGGGCGCACCTTCCGTCGCCTGGTGGTGGGATGCGGACCTCGGCTGAGCCGCTCGCAGGGCGCCCTCGACGACGGTCTCAGCGTGGCGTGGCGAGGTCCAGGGTCCACCATGGGCCGCCGGGGCCGTCCGCCACGCCGATGCCCGCGTCGGTGTAGCGGCAGGTGAGGATGATGTCGCGGTGCGGCGGGCTGTCCATCCACGCTCTGACGGCGCCACTGGCGGTGGCCGTACCGGCTGCGACGGCCTCCGCCGAGTGCCTGGGGTGGTAGCCGGCTGCTCGCATCCGGTCCTGGGGGCTGGAGCCGTCGGATCCGGTGTGGCCGAGGCGTTCGTGACGGGCCATGTCGGCGCTGTGTGCCTGGGCGGCGCGGTTGAGGGCGGTCCGCAGCCGCACCCGATGGCATCCGGCCGCGGTGCGGCGCCGGTTGATCTCGGCGGCCGCATCGGCCGCCGGGCTCGGCCTGGGGCGGGAGGAGTCCTGCCACTGCCCGTCGGCCGGCCCGGGCCACCGGGGAACCTGGTAGGCCGGTGGCCCGGGCACGGGCGGTCCGGCCGAGGCCGTCGGTGCGTAGGGCAGCAGTGCCGCGAGGGCGGCCGACGCGGCCAAGAGCGTTGTCCGGCAGGGTGAGTTCATGGTTTTCCCACTTTCTCTTTTTCTCTCCCTTCGAGGGAATGCGGCATTTCTCAGCCTGGCATGACCCGGGAGGCGGCTAGGGTCGAAAACACCCCCATTCGAATTCCTGTCGCCCAGGAGGGTTTTCATGTCATTGCAGATTCGCCGTTTCGCCGTCGTATCGCTCGCCGCGCTCGCCCTGACCGCGAGTGCCGCGGTCACAGCCGCCGCTGCCGCCGCGCCGGCAGGGCCCGCCCAGGCCGTGAGCCGGCTCGCCGCGGACGACTTCGACGGCTACCCGGGCGGCGGCCGCCACGAACGGCCCCTGGGCTTCGGCCCGTTCGAGTTCCCGCGCAGCGGCACGATCTCCGGCGGTTTCTCGTGGGGCGTGAGGGACTGATCAGGCACTGGCGTCGACGGCTTCCTCCCGGGTGTCCGGGGGGAAGCCGTCTGCGTTGCTGCCCCGTTCAGCGTTTGAGCGTGGCGGCGCTGGCGACGAGCACGATGATCACGCACCCCAGGGTCAGCAGGGCGTCGCGGACGAACAGCCCGGTGATACCGGAGTGCGTGGCGGCCTCGCCGGCGGCCTGGACGGCGTACGTCATCGGCATCAGCTTGGAGGCGCCCGACAGGGCCCCCTGCATCTCGTCGCGGGGCACGAACAGCCCGCACACCAGGAACTGCGGCAGGACCGCTGCCGGCAGGAACTGCACCGCCTGGAACTCGTTGCGGGCGAAGGCGCTCACCAGCAGTCCCAGGGCCAGGCCCAGCAGGGCGCCGAGCATGGCGATCACCATCAGCAGGTAGGCGGGCCCCTTGATGTCCAGCCCCAGCGGGCCGACGGACAGCAGGGTGGAGAGCACCGCCTGCAGCAGGGCCAGGAAGGCGAACGCGATGCTGTAGCCGAGCACGATGTCGAGCCGCCGCACGGGCATGGTCAGCAGCCGTTCGGCGGTGCCGGTGGTGCGTTCCCGCAACGTGGACATGGACGCCACCAGGTACATCACGATGACTGGGAAGATGCCGAAGACCTGCGGCCCGACGCGTTGGAAGGTGGCCTCGGAGCCGTGGAACATCAGCTTGAGCAGCACCATCAGCATGCACGGGATGCCCAGCAGCAGTGCGGTGCTGCCCCGGTCGCGGGAGATCTGATGCAGCACCCGGACCGCGGTCGCACCGGTGATCGTGGGGGAGAAGGGCAGCCGGTCGGCCAGCGGGGCGCGGCTCACGAGCGGACGTCCGCGGCGAAGAAGGCCCGCTCCGCGTCGGGCGCGCTGCCCTGGTCGAGCAGCCCGGACAGCTCGGGCAACAGACTCTGGGCCGCGGCCCGTTGCCGGGCGCGCGCCTCCGCCGTCGTCGCCGCCTCCACCAGATGCATGAACGCCTCCTCCACATCGGAGCAGCCCGTGTGCTCCAGCAGGGCGGTCCGGCCCGCGCTGGCCAGCAGCCTGCCGGAGCGCATCAGCAGCAGCCGGTCGCAGCGGTCGGCTTCGTCCATCACGTGGCTGGAGATCAGCAGCGTGGTGCCCGCCATGGCCAGCCGCTGGAACACCAGCCAGAGCTCCCGCCGCACGAGGGGGTCGAGCCCGACGGTCGGCTCGTCCATGACCAGCAGCTCGGGCTCGTTCAGCAGCGCCACCGCCAGGGAGACGCGCGAATACTGACCGCCCGAGAGACGGGCGACGAGCTTGTCGGCGTATCCGGCGAGGTCGACCTCCTTGACCACACGCACCACCGCGTCCTCCCGGCGCCAGCCCCGCATGCCCAGCGCGGAGGCGAAGTAGCGCAGGTTCTCCAGCACGGTCAGGTCCGCGTACACCGACGGGGCCTGGGTGACGTATCCGACGCGGGTCTTCAACTGCTGGGCGCCGGCCGCGTACCCGAGGACCTGGACGTGGCCCGCGGTGGCCTGCTGGACGCCCACCACCGAACGCAGCAGGGTGGTCTTTCCGCAGCCGCTCGGGCCGAGCAGGCCCACGATGCAGCCGCGGGGGAGGGAGAAGGTGATGTTCGTCAGCACCGTATGGGTGCCACGGATCACTTGCAGCCCGTAGGCGGACACCGCCGGAAGATCGCCCGGGCGATCGCCCGGGGGTGCCGGGCCGGGCTCGGTCTGCTGCACAAATTCACTGCGTTTCGTCACGAAGTACCGTTCCGGTGGTTCAGGGGACGGCCGGACAGATGTCGCAAAACGGCCCACCGCACGGACAACGGCCCACCGGGCCCGAAGTCACGCCCACGGCCGTCCCCGTGATCAGGAATCCTCCGGGCCCGAAGGCACGCCCTCGCCGCGTCCTCGCGCAGCCGTGCCGCCCGGGGTCAGGAATCCCTGCGGATCATCGCCCAGGCGATCTCCTGCAGCTGGCGGTAGGCGTCTGCCGTCGGCCGGGCGTACGACAGTGCCCGCACCGCCGCCGACATCTGACGGCGCGCCTCCTCCTCGGCCGCCTGACGTCCGCCGGCCTTCTCCACCAGTTCGCGGGCGACGATCACGTCCTGCTCGTCCAGCGGACGCGGCGAGTCGTACAGGGCCCGCAGGTGCTCCGCCGCCGAGTCCGTGCCGGCGAGCGCCGCCACCACGGGCAGGGACTTCTTGCGTGCCGCGAGGTCGGCCCCGACCGGCTTGCCGCTGCGTGTGGTGCGGCCCCAGATGCCGAGCACGTCGTCAGCGCACTGGAAGGCGACGCCGAGCCGGCGTCCGAACTCCCGCAGCCCGCCCACCCGCTCGTCGTTGGCGCCCGCGAGCAGCCCGCCCAGAGCGCAGGCACAGCCCATCAGCGATCCGGTCTTGCCCTCCGCCATGGCCAGGTACTGCGCCGCCGACACCTCGGGCGCCTCTTCGAACGCCACGTCGAGGCTCTGTCCGTCGACCAGTTCCATGAGGGCGCCGACCAGTTCGCGCACCGCCGCGGCCGCCCGCGGCCGGGGCGCGTCGGCGACCGCCCGCACGGCCGCGACCAGCAGGGCGTCCCCGGCCAGTACGGCTGCCGGTGTGCCGAACACTGACCAGGCGGCCGGGCGGTGCCGACGCAGCGCGTCGCCGTCGATGACGTCGTCGTGCAGCAGCGTGAAGTCGTGCACGAGCTCCACGGCCACGGCGCCGGGCAGCGCGTCGCCCGCGTCGCCGCCCACGGCCACCGCTGACAGCAGCGTCAGCGCCGGCCGGACGGCCTTGCCCCGTCGCGGCATGGACGCCACGGGGGTGCCGTCGGCCTCGGACCAGCCGCGGTGATAGGCCGCCACCCGGCTCTCAGCGGCCGGCAGGGCTGCGACGGCCGACTGGAGGGCTGGGCCGAGGAGGTCGTCGACCCAGCCAAGACGCGGAAACACGGTGCCCGGGGCCGAGTCGGTGATCTGCGACATGCACTGCTCCTTCAGATTGCGGACGGAGGGATACCCGCGTCAGTCAATCGGTGCCCGACCAGCACGAAGAAGCGCAGCGCACCGTCCGGCCGAAGGATCACCAGAGCGGCCCAGATCTCATACGGTGCACTGGGCCGACCATCGGATGACCGGCGTCGTCAATGGCGAGCAGGCCAGGCGCTCAGTCGAACGTCACGGGTCCGCGGGGTGTGTCCAGCGTGAAGGAGAGTCCCGTCGGCCCCGGAGCGAGGGTGAGTGAGGTACCGAGGGCGGCGAGCAAGGGCCGGATCTCGTCCGGGTCGGGATCGGTGGCCGTCAGTTCCAGGAGCGGGGTGACCGGCAGGCCCGAGGCCGACGGGTGAGGTGAGGAACCCCAGTCGATGAGGAAGGGGACCAGGCCGGACGGGTGGGCGGTGTCGCCGTCGGTCAGGCGCCACTCCAAGAGGGTGCCGTCGGGTCTGCGGCGGCTCATGGGGTGGATCGAGCCGGGGTTGTATCCCTTCGCCCGGGCCGCCGCGACCGTCGCGTCCAGGTCGGGCGGGCTGATCGCCCAGGTCACCGTCCGCGGGCCGGAGAGACGGTCGACGTCGAAGGGGCGTGGCCCGTCGTACGCGCGCTGGTCCGGATCCGGGCCGATGATCTCCAGGTAGCGGGCACCGCCCAGCGACACCAGATGGTTGCGGGTGCCGAACCCGACATGCGCACCGCCGAGCGCGGGGGTCACGCCGGTGCGGCGGCTGAAGTCGGTGACGGTCGCCGCCAGATCGGGGGTGGCGAGGACGAGGTGGTCCAGTCGCGCGGGGATGGAGTTCATCGCGCCGAGGCTACGCACACCGGACCCCGCGGGGGAACGCCTGCACGGTGGCGGCGGCACGGCGCCTTGCGCGAAGGTCCGCACGGGGACGTGCGATGGAGGGCAGATGTTCCAGGTATCGAGTGGGGTAGAGGACGCCTGACAGGTCACCGACCTGCGCATTGAGAACGACGTACTCCATCAGCCTTCCTTCCTGGCCCAGGCTCGGACTGTCAAGGGCGCCGCGCCCAGAACAGGGCGTGTCCGCCGTCCCCTTCCGGCATGAAGTCCTCCTGCTCGACCGTGAGGCCGGCCTGTGTGAGCCACGCACGGTTCGTGGCCGCGTCCGCGTGGCTCCACCACATCGGGGCCCCGCTGCCGAGCCAGTTCTCCTCGGCGCCGGTCCACGCGCCCGACCCGGTGGTGGCCACGAACCAGCCTCCTGGGCGCAGCCACTTGGCGATACGGCGGAGCAGAGGCGGTTGTTCGGCCAACGGAATGTGGATCAGGGCGTAGAAGGAGACGACCGCGTCGAAGGAACCGGCGTTGAACGTCGCGGTCGTGGCATCGACGTGGATGAACTCCCCCTGAGGCACCCGTTCCCGGGCTCGGCGGATCTGCACCTCGCTGATGTCGATGCCGGTGACCCGGTAGCCGGCATCGACCAGAGTCCTCGCGACCGGCACGCCGCTTCCGCAGCCGATGTCCAGCACCGCGCTCCCAGGCGTAACTCTCCGGCCCAGGTCACGCAACAGGGACCGGTACTTCGTCTCGGCGCCGTACGTCTCGTCATAACGCAGGGACGCGGCGTCGTACCCACGCCGGACGAGGTCCTTGGGATCTGTTGTGTCCACAGCCCGGACGGTAGCCAGCGGTCGTGGGCCGATACGAACGGTTTTCAAGACCGTTCCCTCAGGCCGCTCGGGCAAGGCGTTTCGCATCGGCCGTGGTCCAGGCGGGGGCCACTGGCTCCGTTCCGCGCGCCCCAGGCCCACCGCGCCGATGACCAGCACCCAGTCCGCGGCCCCAGCCGACGCGGGTAAGCCTGAGCGGCGCGATCCTCACGCGTGCAATCATCCTGTTCGCCGACACGGCAAGGAGGGGTGATGGCTGGGGTAACGGTGACGGTCTGTCTGCCGGCCGAGGCCGCGGACGACGTCGAAGGGGCGCTGGCGAAAGCTCTCGCACCCTTCTACTCCGACTCAGAGGACAACCCTGTCAGTCGGGGCATGTGGGACTCCCGCCGCATCCGCGGCGGCAGCAACGGCATGGGCTTCGCCGTCGCCCCCGGACACGCAGACGATCCCCGGCTCATCCATGACGACCCTGCATTTGACGGCGCACCCCGCCCCAGCGCCCCGGGCGTCTGCGCCGGAGGGCCGCGCGCTCTGCTCGATTTCTCCCGGCCGCAGCTTGCTTCCGAGCGTGCTGCCGCCGCGTCCTGGGATCTGTGGCACAGCCTGTCCGCCGTGCACCCTGCGGCCGTTCCCCTCGCGGACTTCGTGGACCGCTGGCTAAACGATCCCGCCGCATTCCCCGGAGACCGGTGGGCAGACGCGATGTTCTCCGCCTACCGGGCCCAGCCGCTGATCGGGGCGTACCTCGACCACCCCTTCAGCCTCGGCCTGGGCTACTTGGGCTTCCTGGGCGACAGCGATCCTTCGGAGCACCCCGTCATCGGCTACGGGGGAACCCGTGCCGCGTACATTCGAGATCACACGCGGCCCGAACCACCGAATACGGATGTACTCACTCTGGACGGCTGGTGGCTGGAGGCGTACGAGCGCGGCATCGAGGCCGTCCACGCCTTCTGCGAGCCTGAGCTGTGCCCGCATGACCCTCCGCTGCCCGCCGTATGGCCGGGCAGCGAGACGTACCTCGCGGACCTTCCCGGCGACACCATCCTCGTCCGGGTCCACTGCCACTGCTGAAGTGACACATGTGATCCACAACGCGACAGAGCCGGATCAAGGTGAGACAGGTTCCACGCAGAACCGTATGGACGATGAAGAACCCGCTGGGAGCCCACTCGTACGCGTCGGAGGTGGTGACTGTCGCCCCGGGGCTGCCGTCATTGTTGATCAGGTGGCTGCCACTACTCGTGGTGTCGTCTCTTCTGTCACGCCTGCTCGGCAAGCCTCAGGAAGGCGGTCCAGGTGGTGGGGGTGACGGTGAGGTGGGGGGTGGTGGGGGTTTTGGAGTCGCGGATGTGGATGGTGGTGGGGAGGACGGCGACCTCGATGCAGGCGCCGCCTTCGCCGCTGCTGTAGCTGGACTTGAACCACTCAAGTGCGGTGCCGCTCATTGCTCTCCCAGACGACGGTCCAACAGGTCCCTCGTATCCTCGGTGTTGAGGGCCTGCGTCCGCAGCATCGCATATTTCTGGGTAAGGATCGCCACCTCGTCCGGGTCGGCGATCAGCGTGCTGCCGCGCTGGGTTTCGCTGTACCCCAGCCGCTGATGCTCGGGGGTTTCCAGCAGGATGAACGGCCCTTCGAGCCCGGCGTGCGAGGTGCGGCCGAGGGGCAGCACCTGGAGTGCAAGACCGGGCAGGTCCGCGTACTCCCTGAGATGTCGCAGTTGTTCGAAGTGCACCTCGTTGCCTCCCAGGCGGTCCTCCAGCGCCGCCTCCCAGATCACGAAGCTCATCATCGGCGGCACTCTGCGATGCAGGATTTCCCGCCGTTCGATGCGCGCCGCCACCAACTGCTCGATCTCGTCCTCGTCGTAGACCGGAACGCGATTACGGAAGACCGACCGCGCGTACCCCTCGGTCTGGAGCAAGCCGGGGACCAGCAAGCTCTCGTACCACGAAACCGCGATCGCCTCCCTCTCCCGATCCAGGTACTCCTCCGCCCACAACGGGACGAGATCCACCTCCGGCATCCTGCTCAACGCAGTGGCCAACGCCCCCTTCGTACCGAGGAGTTCGTCGAACTGCTCGGCGAGGTCCGGCTTCAGCGGCCGTCTGCCCTGCTCGATCGACGCGATCTGCTGCTCGCCGACGACGAACTGCTCGCCCAGTGACTTCTGCGTGTATCCGGCGGCCTCGCGGAAGAGGGCGAGCAGGGCGCCCACCATCTTCATCGCCGAGGCGTTCCTCCGTGACCGTCGAGTCGTGGTGCTCATGTGGTCCAACTCCCCACCCGCGGGCGTACGTTCACTGTCGCGTACTCGTACGGACAAGCTGTACGAGTACGCGGACTGTCACATCATGGCCACGCAGCGTGACTCTCGTCATGTGAACACCGAAACTCACCCACCGTCCCCACGTGAGCGCTTCTACCGCCGTGAACGCCAGTCCGTCCCCGCCGCCCGTGCGTTCACGCGCGACGCGCTCGTCGACTGGGGTGTGCGGGAGCGGTCGTACGACATCGTGCTGTGCGTCAGCGAACTCGCGACGAACGCCCTGGTGCACGGCGTACCGCCGGGCCGCGGTTTCCTGCTCCGCCTGCTGCCGTTGCCTTACGAGGGCGGGGTGCGCGTCGAGGTGCACGACAGCGGGGGAGGCGTACCGGCCGTACCCCAGGCGGGGGCGCCGGACGAGGGTGGGCGCGGGCTGTTACTGGTGTCGGAGCTGGCGGACAAGTGGGGGGTGGGGGAGAGGGCGCCGGGGAAGATCGTGTGGTGCGAGTTCGCGATCTGTTCTTCGGGCTGAGCGACGCGGCGAAATTCACGACCCCGTGGAGCAGTCGACATCGGTCCAGGTCGCCAGGAGGTCATGGCAGATGACGGTGAGCGTGCCGTTCCAGAACGCGAGTTCGTGGCTGCAGCCGTTCTTGTGGGGCAGGATCTCGTCCAGGATCACTGCCCCGAGGTTCGTCCAGTCGTCGGCTTCGGCTTCGGGGGTTCTGACGCTGACGCCGGAGACGCCCGTGTAGTGGATGACCAGGTCCGCGTCATGCTTCCAGCAGTTGTGTCGCAGCTGAATCTCAACCTCGTCGTCGCCGGTGTCGACGCCCCGGACGAGCTGCAGCTCCAGGTCCTTCACGCATCGCTTGCCGCGGAAGTCGTAGTGGTCCGTGTCAGTGGCGAAGGCCTGGGCGCCAGGTGGCAGATCGCCGGCGATGGAGGGCAGATGCGTCTGACAGCAGCCGTGGGAGCTCTGCCGCTGAACCGGTCTGGGGGAAATGCCGACACCTCCGGAGGCTGCGGTCGCTAGCCTCGAAACCGTGAGCGAGGACAGCCAGCGCATAGCAAACTTCCGAGTCCACCTTGTGCCAGCGGTCCTGGCTCTGGGGAACCCGCCGTGGCAGCGGGACGTGTGGCTCGACCCGTCATCATTCGAGAACCTGGACCACATCTTCCACACGCTCTTCGATGACTTCTGCGATGCCGACCATCCTGAGCACTACCTCGGCATCAGCTTGAGGACCGAGGAAGAGGTCTCTCTTATGCGGCAACTGGGCGCCGCGCTCAACGCCGCAGCGGCTGAGGCCCCCAACGACACCGACGCGGAGTACCTCCAGGCATCCGCATGGCCCGAGGTCGTGACCGTCGCGGGACGTCTCGCACAGGTCATGGTCGCGAACGACCTGAGCGAACTTGCAACCCTGTGGGAGGCCAAGCACACCGACAGCTCGTAGATCGTCGGACAGGCCGACGGGCCGTTGTCGACCAATGCCAACTACTCGGCCGTCTGCGAGAACTGCCCTGACCAGCGGAAACCCAGGTCACAAAGATCCCCGACAAGACCCAGGGGAGAGTCAGCCCTGGGTTGGACGTGGCTGAGCTGACAAGTTGTGCCATTCGTGACCGCAGCCGTCGGCGCAGTGCAGCGCCCGCCTACGGCCATCGGCGATGCTGAAGAGGGCAATGAGCAGGCGAAACGCCTTCGTGAGTTCATAGGCCGGAAGTCGGTCCATCCCGAAGCGCCACTTCGTGAGCATCACTGCAGGCGTGTGAGTGGGGCGAATGCCGGAGCGCGCGATGCTCGCCGGCACATCGTCCTCCCGCGCACGGGCCTGGCTGCAGAACAGCACCAGCGCGTGCAAAGCCTGGCGTTGGTCATCCTCCGAGAGGTTCTCGAACCACTCGACACCCTCAGATGACGGTCTGAAACCCTGTGCCAGCTCGTTCAGGATCACCTCGTGTGCGTACAACACAGATTCCCACCCCCGTATGGCAAAGGCGACGCACTCCCATCGTGGATGACTGGCATCGGCTGAGGCACAGACACCGACGATTCCCTGGCCCTGCTCAGTGCGAAGGCGTGAACCCGGCGGACTGGTCGTGGTGGAACGCGGACCCCGGAGCCGTCGGAGTCCAACCCTCGCGCAGGGCTAGCCGAACGGCCGCGGCCACGGCAGTGGGCAGTACCGGTTCAGCCTCACGACCGATCCAGTTGCTCGGATGCGGCTGGTGGGTGGTGACCACGAGTGTTTGCCCTCGGGTGTCCGCATGCTCGACCGCGAACGTGCAGGGCGACCAGGCCAGTCCCTGGAAGTACGTCGGCCTGCCTCGCAACCGCCAGCGGTACACAGTGCCGTCGACAACGATCCGTCGTGATCCCTTGCGGACCAGCACCATGACTCCCCCTTTGACAGAGGAGATGCTAGCGAGCCCGGCCTCTCCGTCCGTCTCATTTTCCGTCTCATTCACCGCCGTTCACAGGCGTTCAGACGAGACCCGAGGCGCTAGCCGCTCAGGCGACCGGTCGACCATGAACACAGGTGGACGGTCCCCGTCCGAGGCCCTTGGGACCACCAACACAGTTGGAAAGCGTGCGCCCGCTGCTGAGTCGCGCGCCTCCGCCGAGAGTGCAGTCGAGTGTCAGACCTGCGCTGTACGGTCCGCTTCATGGCTGAGAGACCTACGACGAGTTGGCGCGACGGCATAGCCGAGGAAGCCGAGGAGCTTGCCTCCGGTGCCTTGGACCCCGAGTGCGCCTGCATGGCTGGACTGTTCCCCGAAGATCTGCTCACGGCCACCGATGCCGTCCTCGACTCCTATGAGGCGGACCTGGCGAGACTGGCCGAAGCGGACGATGCGCAGATTCTTGCCGTAGTAGAACGCGCCGTCCTGGCCCTGAACGCCGTGAATGACGCCCGCAACGGAAGCGCCTTCGAAACCGGCGAGCGCGAGGAGCTGTGCGACTACATCGACGAGTCGCTCACCGAACACGGCGTCGATGTCGTCGCGCTTACCGCCCGGCATGGACTCGGCAGGCACCAGCTCACGGACAAGTGGCGGAAGTGGTAGGCCGCTCACCGACGGCCCTAGAGCACCGCAGCTTCCTAAGCTCAGGTTCGATATCTGTGCCTGGTCGACGTCCAGCAGCCTGACGGGCGCAGGTGGGAGTACCACGTCGTTCGCCTCCGGAGTGCGTAAGGTCGGACGTCATGGCCCCCCGACTCCTCGTCCACACCCGCACCACCGCCTACCGCCACGACTCCATCCCGTACGCCGTGGCCGCCCTCCGCACCCTCGGGGAGTTCGAGGTCGAGCATACCGAGGACCCCGCGGCGTTCGAACGGCCCCTGGACCCGTACGCCGCCGTCGTCTTCCTCTCCACCAGCGGCGAGATCCTCACCCATTGCTTAGAGCCTAAGCGGCTCTCAGCATTCCAGGCATTTCGGCCCGAAAGGTCCGTCACATCACCAAAGCGTGAGG
>NZ_JBWLKM010000005.1:0-284985 GCF_059026085.1 Streptomyces sp. a15
GCCACACCCAGCGCCCCTGGGTGAGCCAACCCTACGAATGGCTCGCTCATCCCGATGAACAACGTAGGGACGACTGACCGATCACGCTTCGACGGGTGCGGCTGCCGCGCGCTGTTCGCGCAGCCGCACCGCGTGCTCGTTCGTCCGCACGTCGTACGTCATCAGCTTCGGCAGGCACAGCGCCAGCAGCCCCACCGCGCCCACGCACAGCAGCCCGCCCGACCAGACCGACGTCCGCACTCCCAGCCAGGCCGCGAAACCACCGGACCGCATCTGACCCACCGTCGGTCCGACCGAGTACGACAGCAGCTCGATCCCGGCGAGCCGCCCGCGCAGCTCGTCCGGGATCGTCTGGTTCCACATGGCCCCGCGGAAGATGCCGCTCACCATGTCGGCGCCGCCGGCCAGGGTCAGGAACAGCAGCACCAGCCATACGTCACCGACGAGCCCGGCCCCCGCGATGGCCAGGCCCCACAGCGCGGCCGCCAGCACCACCATCCGCCCGTGCCGCCGGATCCGCGAGGTCCAGCCGCTGGTCAGGCTCACCAGCATCGCTCCGGCCGGGACAGTGGCGTACTCCCCCATAGCCTCAAGGGCATGGGGGGACCCCCACGGCCCAGCGACCACTCGGCGTCCAACTCGTCCGCGAGGAACGGCAGCACGGCCAGCGGCATCGCCAGGAACATCGCGGCGAGATCGACGACGTAGGTGCCGAGGAGCTCCTTGCGGCTCCAGGCGTACCGGGCGCCCTCGGCGATGGCCTTCAGCGACGGCTTCGCCGCCTCGTGGGAGGCGGGGGAGGCGGCGATACGGACCACCAGGGCCACGGAGACGACGAAGGTGACGAGGTCGGCGCCGTACGCCCAGCCGAGACCCGCGTAGGCGACCACCACACCCGCCAGCGCCGGGCCCGCGACCCCGCCGACCGTCCAGCGCAGGGCGTTCAGGGAGCCCGCCGCCGTGAGGTGCTCGTGGGCCACGATCCGCGGCCACAGTGAGTCGAGCGCGGGCCGCTGCACGGAGACGAGGGCGGAGGAGAGGGCGGCGACGACGTACAGCGGCCAGAGGGCCGGGCCCGGCAGCAGGGCGTTCACCAGCAGCACCGCGCTGAGCAGCCCCTGCCCGGCCTCCGTCCACATGATCAGCTTCCGCTTGTCCCACGCGTCCGCAAGCTCCCCCATAGCCTTAAGGGCATGGGGGGACCCCCATCGCCGTACAGCCCGAACACCACCAGCGGCACCAGCTCCACGGCCCCGATGGCCCCCACCGCCGCAGCCGACCCGGTCAGCTCCTTCACCTGCACCGGCAGCGCGACGAAGGTGAGGAAACTCCCGAAGTTCGAGATCAGCCCCGAGTACCACAGCCGCCGGAAGTCACGGGAGGTCCGCCAGGGGGCGAGATCGGGGAGGAGGGCGCGAAGGCCGGAGGGCGGGGCGTCGGCGGGGGAGTGGGGTGTGGGGGGCTCGGCGGCGTCGTCCGTCATGAGGCGTCATGGTCGGGTGCGGGGTGATGCCGGGCAACTGCTTTTCGCACGAGCGTCTTTGGAGCGAGGCAGAGGGGTGGGTCGGTGGGCGGGGAAGGTCACCAGCGGGCAGGGGGCGGTGCCGTCAGTGCGTCCGCCAGCCTGGACAGCCTGTCCCGGAAACGCCGGCGCCCCCGTGAGGGAGACGGCAGCGCGTTCTCGCCGGCCGCCGCGCTCACCAGGTGCTGCACGCTGTCCAGATCCAGTTCCGCCCCGTCCGGCACGGTCAGAGACTCGTGGGCCATGGCCGTGAGTTCGGCCCCGCCGTCGCCCAGCGCCAGCACCGTCGCCCCGGCCCGCCGGGCGTCGTGCACCCGCTCCAGCAGCGGAGCGCCCGGTCCCCGGGGCGAGACGACCAGCAGCGTCTCGCCGCGCCGCGCGGCGGCCAACCGCCCCGGCCCGACCGACAGATGCGCGGGGTCGGACGGGCGCGCGTCGTGCCGTACGAGGGTCGGGGCGAGCTCCGGCGTCCCCGACCACGCGGCCTCGTCCACCAGGTGGGCCGCGAGATGCCATGGCTCGTACTCCGCCGTGCCGACGAGCAGCAGTCCGCCGCCGTACGACACCACGGACCCCCGCAGCGCCCCCGCGAACCGGCGCGTCGCCCCCAACCACTCGGTTCCGGCGAGCACTTCGCGCAGCAATGCGACCCGTACGGCATCCATGTGACCGAATCCTGCCTCAACCGGTGCCTCACCGGCAGCGGTTCGGCCTGAATTCGCCCCACTTGGGCAAGGGGCAGGGCAGCTGCCCGGCGGGTGGGCTCCCATGACGTCGGCCGCGCTCCCTCGTGAGCGTCGGTACGTACCTGTGAAGCGGCTCACCCGGCCCCTCACCGTGGGCAATGCGGACGTAAAGTCGGCCCATGACCTCTACCGACAGTGCACAGAAGGCCCCTGCCAAGGACCCCTGGGACCTGCCCGACGTCTCCGGGCTGGTCGTCGGCGTGCTGGGGGGCACCGGCCCGCAGGGCAAGGGCCTCGCCTACCGGCTCGCCAGGGCCGGGCAGAAGGTGATCATCGGCTCGCGCGCCGCGGACCGTGCCCAGGCCGCCGCCGAGGAGCTCGGGCACGGCGTCGAGGGTGCCGACAACGCGGAGACGGCCCGGCGCAGCGACATCGTGATCGTCGCCGTGCCGTGGGAGGGGCACGGCAAGACCCTGGAGTCGCTGCGCGAGGAACTGGCGGGCAAGCTCGTCGTGGACTGCGTCAACCCGCTCGGCTTCGACAAGAAGGGCGCGTACGCGCTGAAACCGGAGGAGGGCAGCGCCGCCGAGCAGGCCGCCGCGCTGTTGCCGGACTCGCGGGTGACGGCCGCCTTCCACCACCTGTCGGCGGTCCTCCTCCAGGACCCGGAGGTCGAGGAGATCGACACCGACGTGATGGTCCTGGGCGAGGTACGCGACGACGTGGAGATCGTCCAGGCGCTGGCCGGCCGCATCCCCGGCATGCGCGGCATCTTCTCCGGGCGCCTGCGCAACGCCCACCAGGTCGAGTCGCTGGTCGCCAACCTGATCTCCGTGAACCGCCGCTACAAGGCGCACGCGGGACTCCGTATCACCGACGTGTGAGCGGCGACGTGTGAGCGGATGAGCGCATGGGGGACACTGTTCGGCGAAGCAATACAGCAAGCAGCCGCAGCATGCAGCAGTACAGCAAGCAGCAGTACAGCAAGCAGTGCAGTGTCCCCCGACAGGAGAACCACCCCATGCCCCGCCTCGCCCTCTACGCCCTCGTCGTCTGCCTCCTCGCCGTGGCCGCGGCGGTCGTCTCCTTCGTCCAGGGCGACTTTCTGGGGATCGTCTGGGTGCTGCTCGCGGGGCTGTCGTCCAACATGTGCTGGTACTACGTGAAGCGCGAGAAGGTCCGCAAGTCCGTCACTGGCTGACCTGGCAGAACTCGTTCGTGCCCTGCCAGAAGCGGTACAGCTCCTGACCGCAGTACGTGCGCAACCACGAACTCTGTGAAGTACTCTGGTGGTTCCTGGAGGGGGACCCCATGGCTCAGCCCTTGCGCGGACTACGCGCGATCCGTCTGTCCGTGCTCACCGACTCGTCAACGAGCGTCGAGCGGCAGAGGGAGGCCGACAACAAGTCGGCCGCAGCACTCAACATCGAGTTCGGTGAAGGCGACAGTCTTCGAGAGGCCGTCGACCTAGATATTTCGGCTCTCAAGTTCAGCCCCTTCAACCGCCCTCAGTTGGGAAAGTGGCTTGCGCGTCCCGACGAATACGACGCAATTGTGTGGTGGCGCTTTGACCGCGCCATTGCGTCGATGTCGGATATGCATGATCTCGCCAAGTGGGCGAAAGAGCACCGGAAGATGCTCGTCTTTGACGAGGGCGTAGGAAACGCCGGGCGGCTCATCTTCGACTTCCGCAACCCCATGGATCCCATGGCGGAACTGATGATGATGCTCTTTGCGTTCGCCGCTCAGGTGGAGCGAGTCAGCACCAAAGAGCGAGTGACCGGCGCTCACGCGGCTATCCGGCAAATGACGAACCGGTGGAAGGGTGGCCGTCCGCCATACGGCTACGAGCCTCACCGACTTGAGGGCGGAGGCTGGACGCTCAAGCCCGACGAATACGCGGTCAAGGTGATTCAGCGAATCATCCGTGACTTGAAGGGGGGCGGAAGCTCCGAGGGGAAAGGCAAGTCTCCTACTGCCATTGCGATCGAGCTGACGTCGGAGGGGATCCTCACGCCCCGCCGGTACTGGGCGCAGAAGCGTGCCGAACTACGCGCGGCTCAGACAGCGACGTCAGCAGACGAGGAACTGACGGACGAGGCAGCCGAGGAGGAGACCGCGGAGGAGCCTGTCAGCGCTCGACGAGGGTGGACCGGCGCCATCATCAAGGGCATGCTGACGGACCACGCCATGTTGGGGTGGAAGACCTACAAGGGTCAGGTAGTGCGCAAGACGCAGACCGGCGTCCCAGTGCCCTTCACTGACGAGCCGATCCTTACGCGTACCGAGTTCGACCACATATCCGCGCTCTTCGGCGAGCGGGCCCGTCAGCCCGTCGAGCGAAAGGACACGAACGCTTCCCTTCTTGGTGTCCTTCTGTGCGACGGATGCGGCGGGAAGATGTACCTCCAGCGACGCGCGAAGGCGCAGAACTATGTGTGCCAGGGGTTCAGTCCAGGTAACCAGTGCCCGGCGCCCTCATCGCTGAAGCAAGCATGGGCGGAGGAGTACACCGAACGGAAGTTCCTCCGGAGGCTCGGAGGCGTGCGCGTGCTCGAACACGTCACGATCCCTGGCTATGACCCCGGTCCGGAGATCGAAGAGACGGACACGGAGTTTAAGGCGCACTTGGCGGAGCGTGGCAAGCAGAAGTCCCGCGCAGGCATCGCGGCATGGCAAGAACTCCATGACGCCCTCGACGCCCGCCTAGCGGAGCTGGAGACACGCCCCAAGACGGAGGCGCAGACCATCGTCAAGGAGCAGTCCGCGACCTACGCACAGATGTGGGACGCCGGCGACGACCTGGAGCGGCGCGCGCTCCTCCTGGACTGCGGCGTCGTCGTACGCGTGAAGCGGGGAACGCGCGGGGGGTGGCGCTCGCTCGACGAGTCGAGGATGTCGTTCGACGTCACGGCGGAGTTCTTCGCGGACGCTGCGGGGGAGCTGGAGGCCATCGCCGACGAGGAGACGGACGTCAACAGGTAACGAGCACATAACACTCACGGGAGCCCTGGGCACACCTCCAGGGCTCCCGATGTCTCCTCGCCCTCCGTCGGCCCCTCGCCCACGTCGAGCAGCATCCCGCTTATCCACAGGCTTCTGTGGATAACTCCAGAGGGTCACGGGAATCTGACCACTTCTCACTGACCGTAGCTATGTTGGCCGTTCTGCGGTCCAACTGGCCAAACTAACCCCTATTTCTAACTCTCTCTAACACGCGTTAAGAGGAAAGGAAAATAGGGGGTTAGTTTGGCAGTTTGCGTCAAGCCTGTCGGAGGCGGGCGACGACCCATGCGCGACCAACCGACGCCCCATTACGTAAGTAGGAGGGGGAGGACGTGGCGAGCGCCGACGAGTAGCGCGGCGCCCCGCTCCCCCTCAGCCGACGTCGCTCCTGTGCTCCCCTGCACTCTCCTCCAGGGGTGCAGCACGGTTGAGCGACGTCGGCTCTGAACCAAACATTTGACCTCCAGCGCCCCATAACTAGATCAGGAGCGGCAGCCGTCGCCTCTGGGTTCTGGGGAGGCTTCATGGATGTGCCCGACGTCATCCGACCATCGTGCAAAGACCCGGACTGCCGGGAAGACGCCGTCATAGCCGGCTGGTGTCCCGGGCACGCCATAGGGCGGTATCGGCGCCAGGCCGTACGGCCAACGCCCTTCCGGTACCTGAGCGGACGGACGAGGCGTGCGATGGAGCGTCGCGACCGAGAGTCGCAGTAGATTTCCCACCGGGCGATCCCGGTGGACGAGGACGTCAGCGCGGTGTGTCGGCTATTGGTGCGGCCGACGGGGACGCAATCCCCAACCTGCGAGGGTGCCGGTTCGATTCCGGACCGCTGACGTCCGTGGATGGAGTGGCGAGCGTAGTCCCGTTCGATTCGGGGCGTCCGTCTGGCGACGGTGTGGGGTTCGATTCCCCTTGACCATGGTGGCGAAAAGGTAGGGCCGCAGTGCCCGATGATCCGCGCAGGTCGGTTCGACTCCGGCCCCATTCACTGACGAGACACAGCCCGACGCCTAGCGTGCGGCGGGTGTTGGCAGCCCTGAATCGTGGGTGGCTGTGTCTCGTGGGAGTGCTCGCACAGCACTCCTGGTAGGTCGCGTGGTGTAGAGGCCGAGCACGCCCCACACAGCAGGGATCGAGTCCCGCCCTTCGGGGCAAGTGGCCACGTCTGGGGAAACGCCGGTTCAAATCCGGTCGCGACTACGTCAGGAACGGCACCGGGTTGCGTATAGCGGTCGGGGTGCCCACGGGCAGGGGTGATGTGGTTCGCCTGCCCACGACGAGCCGGAGCGGTAGTTCAGCCCGGTAGAACACCCCTCCACACCCGTGCGGTCACTGGAGGGCACTGTCGCGGGTTCAAATCCCGTCCGCGACGGCTCGTCGCTGCCTCCGTAGCTCAGTTGGTCAGAGCGCTGCTCTCGTAAAGCAGAGGTCGCGCGTTCGACTCGCGCCGGGGGCTCCAGTGCCGGGCGGAGGCACAGGACGCAGGACGCAGGTAAGGGAGTGGCCGCCTGAAACCGTCCGCAAGCCGTAAGGCCAGACCGGGCCCAACACCACTCGGGCGCCGCTGGCAGGCACCGTCAACGGGACGTAGCTCAGCTTGGTAGAGCACTCGCTTTGGGAGCGAGCGGTCGTGCGTTCAACTCGCACCGTCCCGACAGACCAGCCCCGCCCCGGAGGAGCGTTCCCGGAGAGCGGGGCTGCCTACGTTCTGGAGTTCGGATCACCATCGACGGCGAGGAACGTCATGACGACGTCCCGCACGTCACCATCCCGAGTCTCCTTCGTGCCCTCCAGTCGCCAACCTGCGGCCTCGATGCCCGCGATGTAGTCAGCCTGACGCATCATCGGACCCTCGAAGCGGATGCGGCGGACGTGCGTGACGTCGCCACGTCGACGTGCCTTCAAGGCAGCCCTGTCTACACCGCGCGGGCCTCGGCTCCACAAGCGCCCCAGGAATCGCATGCAGCACGCGTAACCGGGGTCGGTGACGTCAAACCGGCACGGCCCTGAATGTGCACGTCCAGTACTGCTGTGTGAAACCAGCCTGGACCTTCGATCCTTCGGTCTGTTGCTCCAGCTTCCACCCGGACGCCTCAATCCTGTTGATGGCCATCCCTAGCCCGCCGTCTACGCGGCCAGGTATGGCGTGGATGACGCGTGTGTAGACCTGATCCCCGCGCTTGTACGCCTTCTCTGCGTGCCTGTCGGTCGACGTGGACCGTCCCCCAAATATCCCCATGGCCGAACAGAGTAGCGGGAGGTGACGTCACGTGGCGTGGCACGGCAGCACACGGCGCACGCGCCTTCCCCGCAACTGGCCTTCCCTGCGTCGCCGTGTCCTGCACAGGGACAAGCACGTGTGTCAGATGCCCTTCTCTGACGGGCGCCTGTGTGGGGCAGAGGCTACGGATGTGGACCACATAGAGGCTGGTGATGACCACAGCATGGGGAACTTGAGGGCACTGTGTGGGTGGTGCCACGCACGTAAGAGCGCCAGTGAGGGCGGCAGAGCAGCGGCTCTCACGCGCGTGCGTATGGACAGACCCAAGCCCATCCATCCTGCCCTGGAGGACTAGCCCATGAGTGGTGCACACGTGGTGCTGGAGGAGGCAGGAGACACGGGAGCAGACGGACTGATACCGACGCGAGCGATAGTCAACGGTGTTGACGTCGGAACGCTGTTGAGTGCGCCGAAGATCGAGGTCGGAGATAGCGGGCCGGGCAAGGTCACGACGATCACGCTCGTCCTCGTCCCGAGTCGCTTGGAGATCCGAGGAGAGCTCGCCGACGGTGAGCGTCGAGAGTCCCGCGCCGGCTTCGCTGCCAAGATCGAATGACCATGATCACCAGGGGGGTGATCCCCTCCGGACGATCTAGAAGACCGTAAAGGTGCTGGGTCTCGCGCTCTGTACGGGTCTGGGGATCCAAATAGTCACACTTCCGCCCCCTGTGCTGGTCGGCCGTCAGGCGCCCACACAGGGCTTCCTAGGGGTATCTGGGGGTGCCGCGGAGGGTGAAAGCGTGACTCGCCGGCCGCATCATTCAACTACGTTTCCGCAGGTGAGGGGGTTGAAAGTGTGACCGGCCGCATCTATGATAGAGACGTGCCCAAGACTTGCGAGATGTGCCCGAACGAGCTGCCGATCATGGCCCGCTCGCACACGCGCACGTGCTCGCCCCGGTGCCGTAAGGCGCTATCCCGCGCGACGGCGAAGGCTGCGCGCTCGCTCCCGCTGGAGCTGACGTCCCGCGACAGGTGGGTGCGTCGAGCCGGCGACAAGAGGCCGTTGACGACTACCGGCAGGGCAGCGTCAAGCACGGATCCTCGAACCTGGAGCACCTACAAGAACGCCGCGGAATCCGTGGCGGGCGTCGGTCTGGGCTTCGTCCTTTCCGACGTCGACGACGTGGTCTGTATCGACCTGGACCACTGCTTGAATCCGCTTACCGGGCGTCTCGCCCCGTGGGCTGCTGCCGTCGTTCGCGACGCGGGCGCCACCTACGTAGAGGTGTCCCCGTCCGGCGACGGACTGCACATCTGGGGCCGCGCTGACGTCCGACAGGGACGGCGCATCCGACGCCCCGACGGAACGGCCGTAGAGATCTACGGAACCGGCCGGTACATCGCAATGACGGGTCGCCGACATGGCTCTTGCCCGTCCATCCTCGCGGACCTCTCCGCGGTGGTTTCCAAGCTGACGGCGTAGCTCCCGACATGGGCGGCGTTGCCGTTCATACCCGGGAGGTACCCATGACGCCGAGTGTCGGGCGCATCGTCCACTACGTCAGTTACGGCACGCCCGGCGGCGAGTACGCCTCACAGTGTCGTGCAGCCATCGTTACTGAGGTTCCCGAGTTCCTGGAGGATGAGCCGTTCGACGGCTGCCCCAACGGCACTGACGGGCGATGGCTCCTTGGTCTGGCAGTGCTGAACCCGTCGGGGATGTTCTTCAATCGAGCCACCTACGACGAGTGGGACGGTAATGACAGAGTCCCAGGAGCAGAGCCTCAGGGCGGCTCCTGGCACTGGCCGGAGCGTGCCTGATGGCCGGCCGCGGACCCGCTCCGAAGGACCCTGCGAAGCGGCGCAGGCGCAACGCCACCGACCCCGAGACCGTCATCGTCAACGACGGTGAACTCCGCGGCCCTGAGCTGCCGGAGGGCGTACTCCCGGGTGACGAAGAGTGGCACGAGATGACCGTGCGCTGGTGGCACACCTGGCGCGTTTCTCCGATGGCCGCGAGCTTCCTTGAGACCGACTGGGCGTTCCTCCTCGACGCTGCTCTCATGCACCACACGGCCTGGACAAAAGGCAAGTGGGAGTTCCTCTCCGAGGTGCGCATGAGAAGCGCGAAATTCGGCGCTACGCCGGAGGACAGGGCCCGTCTGAAGCTCAAGGTCGACGAGCCCACAGGAGGCCGCCAGACGCCCGTACAGCGCCCCGACGGGGTAACTGACATCAACTCGCGCAGAGCGCGTCTCACAGGCTAGGAGACCGCGTGCCGCACGTCACCGTGCGCGCCCCCGGTCACGATCGCTCCCGCTCTCTTGGGTGGATGGCGGTCGCATGGATGGAGTACTTCGTCGTTCACGGCCCCGGTGACGTCCAAGGCGAACCGGTGCGGCATGGCGACGAGTACACAGGTTTCGTTGTGGACTGCTACGCGGTCGACGACCACGCCGGCAAGCTGCTGTACGACTCGGCGTTCTTCTCCCGCCCGAAGGGCTGCGACAAGAGCGGCTTGGGCGCGCGCATCGGCCTCTTCGAGGCGTTCGGCCCCTGCCGCTTCAGCGGTTGGGCTGAAGGCGGGGAGGTCTACCGCGACCCGTGGGGGCTCGGTTTCGAGTACGTCTACGAGCAGGGCGAGCCGATGGGCCGTCCGGTCCGGGTCCCCTATCTCCGCATCATGGCGACGGAGGAGGGGCAGACCGGAAACGTTTTCGACACCATCCATTTCAACCTGACCGACGAGGCGTCGCTTCTCTCGCAAATCCCGGGCGCTGACCCCGGATTGACAAAGATCAACCTTCCCGACGGCGGAGAGATAACGCCGTCGACCGCCTCGTCCTCGTCGAAGGACGGCGGTAAAGAGACGTGGGTCTGTTTCGACGAAACCCACCTTTACAACACCCCCGAACTTCGGCGCATGTACGCGACCGTCACCCGTAACCTCCGCAAGAGGAAAAAGGGCGCCGGGACGTGGTACCTCGAAACGACGACGATGTTCGCCCCAGGGCAAGACTCCGTCGCTGAGCGCACTTACGAGGAAGCCGAAGCCATTCGTGAGGGGAAGAAGAAGCGCGGTCGCGCTCGTCTCCTCTACGACCACCGGTATGGCGTCTGCAAGGACCTCAAGAACGAGGACGAGCTACGCGCGGCCCTTATCGACTCCTACGGCGACGCCATGGAGTGGATGGACCTTGAAACGCTCGTCGACGACTTCTACGACCTGCGTAACGACTCTGCGGACGGTAAGCGCTACTTCCTCAACTCCCGGACCTCCTCCAGTGATTCATGGATGGACTCCGACACATGGGAGATCTGCCGCCGGCCGGAGGAGCTCGCACCCGGTGACCTCGTCACTCTCGGCTTCGACGGCTCCATCCGAGACGACTCCACGGCGTTGTGCGCCGTTCGCGTTTCCGACGGACACCTTCAGCTACTCGGCGTCTGGGAGAAGCCCGAAGGGCACGAGGGTGAAGGGTGGCAAGTCGACCGCGAGGCAGTCGACAACGCCGTTGCTCGGGCCTTCGACCGCTACGAGGTCTGCGGCTTTTACTGCGACCCGCCGCACTGGCAAGACTACGTAGACAAGTGGACGTCGGAGTACAGCGACGTTCTTCAGCTCAGTGCCACGCAGTCCCGTCCGCTGGAATGGTGGACCAACCGCCCGACGGCTATGGAGCACGCGCTAGACCGCTTCGTGGAGGCCGTCGACGACAAGGCGCTCTCGTTCGCCGGGACTGAAAAGGCAGATGACGACGAGTCGGAGTACTCGAAGCTCGGGGCCACGCTCACCCGTCACGTCCTGAACGCTAAGCGTCGGCCAATGGGCCGCAACCACATGGGCATCGGTAAGGAACACCCGAAGTCGCCCAAGAAGATTGACGCCGCGATGGCGGCTGTCCTGGCCTATGAATGCCGCGCCGATGCCGTGGCCGCAGGAATCACAAAGCGCAAGAAGCGATCGTCCAAACTCCATGCCTTCTGAGGGGGTGCGTGAATGCCTGTCGATGCCGAACAGCCGGAGTCCCCGGGATGGTGGCTCAAGAGGCTCGGTAAGAAGCTGCTCGACGAGCGTGACGACTCCCGCGACGACGAGGGCGAAGTCACTCCAGGGCTGAACACCCTCACGAAGTACGCGGAGGGTAAAGCCCCGCTACCTCACGTCCCAGGTATCGACCCGCGCGAGATCGCGGAGTGGATGAAGGACGCGCGGACGAACTGGACGTCGCTCGTCCTGGACTCCCCAGTCGAGCGTCTCGGCGTCGACGGCTTCCGCTTCGGCGGCACCGACGGTGACGAGGACAGCGTCAAGGCCGACGAGGACGCCAACCGCATTTGGCGTGAGAACGGAATGCGTGCTGACTCGGGACTCGTCCACTACGGCGCCCTCTCGCAGCGACGTGCCTTCGTCCTCGTCGAGGAGGGCGACGATGGTCGTCCGGTCCTCACGCACGAGACTCCGCGGCAAGTCGTCGTCGAGCACGAGCAGGGCAATCACCGCCGGCTTGCGGCTGGTCTGAAGCTCTGGCGCGACGATTGGACGGGCAGCACCCGCGCGACGCTGTGGACTCCCGAGCGCATCTACGGCTTCATCACGAAGCGCGAGAACCCTGTATTCGCTCCGCGTGCTGCGGAGCTGAAGGACTGGGACGCCTTCGCGCTTCCGAACACGCGTGAGTCTGAGGTGCTGAACGCGCTGAAGCTCGTCCCCCTCGTTCCCTTCATCAACCGGCGCAACCGTCGGGCGGTCGGGTTCGCGGAGCACGAGGACATACTCAGCGTCCAGAACCGCATCAACCTGTCGCTGATCAACCTGATAGCCGCCATGAAGTACGGCGCCTTCAGGCAGCGGTGGGCCGCAGGTCTGGAGGTCGACGAAGACCCCATCACCGGGAAGAAGCTCCAGCCCTTCCAGCTGGATATCCGGAAGCTCTGGACGACGGAAGACCCTGAGGTCAAGTTCGGCGAGTTCTCCGCAACTGACCTCGTCCCGTACGTCCGCGCCGTCGAGGCTGCGGTACAGGATCTTGCGGCCATCAGCCGCACGCCCCCGCATTACCTCATTGGCGCCGTAGTGAACGTCTCCGGCGACGCTCTGAAGGCTGCGGAGACTGGTCTCGTCGCGAAGGTTCGAGACCGACAGACGGCCTACGGCGAGTCATGGGAAAACGTCATGCGCCTCGCGTTCCGCGTACTGGGCGAGACGGCGAAGGCAGACGCGTTCGACCTGGAGACCGTGTGGCGTGACCCTGAGTCCCGCACCGTCTCCGAACTCGCTGACGCTGCCGTGAAGAAGAGTGCGGCGGGCGTCCCGTGGCGTCAGCGCATGGAAGACATGGGCTACACCCCACAGCAGATTTCCCGCATGGAGATTGACCGTGCGGCGGACGCGATGAACGCGCAGACGGCTACCGACCCCGCGGCTCCTCAGCCGACGAACATTGCCGACGCCCGCGCGGCCCGTGACCAGAGGTCTGTGGTCACGAGGGAGCCCGATGACGCTAACGCGGCTTGACCTCCGCTACGGCACGTCCGTCCGGGGCACCTGGACGAGCGTGTTGGGACGCGTCAACAGATCCTTCACGGGGCTCGGGTCCTGGCGGGACGCTGACGTACGCCGCTTCCGGCGACAGGCGCTCCCCATCATCCTCGCCGGCGAACGCAACATCGCGACCCTGACGGCCTCGTACCTGGAGCAGCTTTACCGCGAGACGGGCCGTGATACCCACAGGGTGTCATTGGACCTCGACTCTGTGACGGGTACAGCCCTACGCGGCGTCGACCCGGAGGAGGTCTATGAGCGTCCGTTCAAAGAGATGTGGACGGCGCTCGGTAAGGGTGCCTCCCTTGACGACGCGCTCAACCAGGGGTCACACCGCCTGGAGACGATCGCGAAAACGGATCTCCAGCTAGCCCGGACGCACACGGTGCGAGAAGTGTCGGCTGACATGCCGCGCTTCAAGTACACCGTCCGCGAGCTTCAGGGCGAGTACGACTGCGCGCTCTGCATGATCGCCTCGACGCAGCGCTACCGCAAGGAAGACCTGGCGCCCATCCACCCCGGCTGTGACTGCCTCGTCAAGACCGTCGAGGCCGACTACGACCCGGGCCAGGTCATCGACGAAGAGCGGCTGGAGCGGATTCACGAACTCGTGGAAGACGCGCTAGGAACCTTCGACCGTGGAGGCCGCGCGGTCGACTACCGAAAACTCATCATCGCCAACGATCACGGCGAGATCGGGCCCGTTCTGGGCTATCGGGGCCAACGCTTCACGGGCCCTGACGACATCAACCTCCCGACCTGACGCCCGCCATGGGCCGACGACTCCCGACAGGGGAAACTCCGCATGCTCCGACGCACTCTTGCGCGCAACCACCTCCTCACGTTCGCCGCTCAGCCCTGGACCCTGTTCGAGGGCGAAGAGGGCGCTGGTGGAGGCGGGGGAGGCGCTTCGACCGTCAACGAGCACGGCTACCCCGAGAACACGAAGGTTGCGGACATGTCCGCGGAGCATCAGGCCGCGTACTGGCGCTACCACTCGAAGAAGTGGGAGACGACCGCGAAGGCCGCTCCTGACACTGCGGAGCTGGAGCGGCTGCGAGCGGCTGAGACGGAGCTGAACACCCGTAAGGCGTCGGAACTGAGCGACACGGAGCGACTCCAGAAGGAGCGCGACGACGCTGCGGCTCTCGCTGCGATCAACGCCGCGACGGCTGCGACTGCGACCGCGGAGCTCCTGAAGCTCAAGGTCATCGGCGAGAAGGAACTGACTCCCGCGCACGCCCCGTTCATCACGGGCACCACGCGCGAGGAGCTGGAGGCCAGTGCGGACGCGCTGAAGGCGCTGGTCCCCGCCGCTGGTAACGGCCAGGTCGACGGCTCCGGAGCGCCACGCTCGGGCGGCAACCGCGGAGGCGACGTCGGCAGCACATCCACCGTGTCCGCGGGCGCAGACCGCTACCGCGCGAAGCACGGCAAGTAACCACCTAACACGGAGGGATCCGTATGGACCTCAGCCTGAAGACTGAGAGCTTTGTTCAGGACCGTCGGGATTGGCTGGGGAGCCAGCACGGTACCGACGCGCCTGTGAGCGTGACGCTCGACGTCACCAAGTTCACGGCGAACACCCACTACCCGGCGGGCTTCATTAAGAGCGGCATTCCGCTTGGCAAGGTGACCGCGACTGGCCTCTATGGGCCGTACGACAACTCGGCCGCTGATGGCCGTGAGACCGCCGTGGGCTTCCTCTTCACGGCGCAGGACGTCAACGCCCGTGCCGTCACGTCGACGAAGGTCGTCGGCTCGATGCTCCTGCACTGCTTCATCCGTGAGGCGAAGCTTCCCGTCACCATCGACGCCGCCGGCAAGGCCGACATCGGCGCCCGCGTCGTCTTCGTCTGAGAGGTAGAGCATGCAGCTCATCACTGAGTACGCCACCCCGGCGGAGCTGACCGGGTACGCCCGTGAGGCCCTGCGGGATCGGGAGGAGAACACCTTCTCCCTGAACCGCTGGCTCCCGAACGACACGATCAACGACCTCGTCTACCGCTTCAACAAGGGTGGCGGGGGCCTCGTCGAGGCGGCCGTGTTCCGCGCGTTCGACGCTGAGTCGGACATCGGTTCCCGGTCGGGCGCCTCGCGCGTGACTGGCGAACTGCCTCCGATCTCGCGGAAGTACCCGCTCGGAGAGTACGACCAGATCAAGATGCGGAACGTCGACTCGCAGGCCGCGGAGATCCGCGACGCCATGGAGGCGGACGCGATCAAGGGCGTCAGCGCCATCGCGGCCCGTGCGGAACTGGCTCGGGGTGACGCCATCTTCAACGCGAGCGTCACGATCAACGAGAACCGCGTGTCGGCCGGCGTCGACTACGGCCGCAACCCGGCGCACAACGTCTCGGCCGCAATCGCGTTCGCCTCGACGGAAACGTCCCTCGCCTACGACTACTTCCAGTCGTGGCTTGACGTCTACAACGACACGAACGGGGAGCTTCCGGCGGTCACGCTGATGTCCCGCAAGATCTACAACCTCCTGCGGCGGAACAAGCAGCTCCGCGACCTGGCATACCGGGGTAACCCGCTCGCTCCGACCGTCCTGACGAAGGACGACCTGGGCAACATCCTGAGCGACTTCGACATTCCGCCGATCACGATCTACGACGCGAAGGTGTCCGTCGACGGCGTAGCCACGCGAGTCACTCCCGAAGACAAGCTCGCCTTCCTGCCCGCGCAGGGTGAGGCGCTCGGCAAGACCCTCTGGGGCGTGCCCGTCGAGGCCAACGACCCACGGTACGGCCTCCAGGGCGACGCTGCCGGCGTGGCTGTCGGCGCCTACAAGTCCGAGGACCCGCAGACCGTATGGACGCGCGCGACCGCGATCGTCCTCCCTGTCGTCGCGGCTCCCGACCTCTCGTTCGTCGCCGACGTCCTCTGACCAGAAACGCGAGGCACTTACGCATGGCAACTCTGGCAACGAACGTCCACGTGACGGACGCAGACGGCGTGAGTCACGTGTTCGGCCCCGCGGACGAGGTCCCGACGTGGGCGGAGCCCCTGATCACGAACCCCAAGGCGTGGGCGGAGGCGCCAACGCAAAACGTTTCCCGCTCCGAGCCCGAGCCTGAGTCGAAGCCCGTAAAGCGCGCGGCGACACGGCGGAAGGCGGCCGGCAGTGGCACTGTTCGAGCCGAGTGAGCTCCGGACGCTGCTTAAGAGGCCGCTCTCTGACGACGAATGCGCGCTGGCCCACTCCCTGACCGAAGACGCGTTCTACGGCGAGGTGGGGGAGCGGCTGACGGACCCGCCACAGCGCGGGGTCAAGTCGGTCGCTCTCATGGTGGCGTCGCGCATTCTGACGAACCCCTCGGGAGTTCGGTCGGAGCAGGCAGGCGGCATGCTCGTGTCCTACGCCGACTCCGAGACGGGCGTGATCCTCTCGGAGGACGAGCGGAAGCGTCTCCGTAGGTCCGTCGGCATGTCGTCCGGCGCCTCGTCCCTGGACATCGCACCCGAGGACGCAACTCCCCCGGTGACGGTCTGGAGGGCGCAGTGAGTCTGATTGCCCAACTCCTGTCAGAGACGCTCATCATCGAGCGTCCAGGGCCGCGGGTCCGGGACTCCACTGGCTCCTACGTTCCCGGTCCGCCTGTTCAGATCACCGTGGAGCACTGCGGGATCGTGAGCCCTTACGGGGTCACGGTCGGCAGCTCCTCGGAGACGCAGGACGCGTCGATGACCGTCGAGTCGAGGCGCGTGCTCGCCGCCCCGCTCGGCACTGACGTCCGGCCGACGGATCGCATCCTTCGCGGCGCGGAGAAGTGGGAGGTTGTCGGGGAACCGCTGATCTTCCCCCTGACGTCGCTCGCGCGCGTCGAGGCGTACGTGAAGCGGGTGACGGGATGACGACCTTCCGCTCCAAGTACACCGGCCGGTACTCCGGTATCGGCAAGCTCTTCCAGCGTCCCGGAATCCAGCGCGCGTGCCGCAAGGCAGCCGTCGAGATGAAGGGCATCACTGAGTCCCTCTCGCCCGTGGGCAACCCCGCGGATGGCGATCAGCATCCGGGGCTCTACAAGGAGTCCTTCGACGTCCTTCCGCTCTGGAAGAACGTACCGTTCCGGGGCAACCCACGCATGCGCGCAGGTGCTCGGCTGGTCAACACCGCTCCGCACGCGTGGCGCGTGGAGAAGGGCGACGGACGGGTCCCGCGATACGCCGTCATGCAACGCGCCATAGACACGATGAAGGCGGGAAACAGTGCCTGACATCGAGACCGTGCTTGCGCCGTGGGCTGAGGCGACAACCGGCGCTTTCAGCGCGTCCGAAACGCCTGACGACCTGGAGGCGCTCCTCCCCGTCATCCGCATCGAGCGGGGCGGGGGAGCTGACGAGATGTTCAGCGTACACCCCCGGGTGTACGTCGACGTCTTCGCCGCCACGGCCGACGAGGCACGAACCCTAGCGAACGTCCTCCGTGACGCGCTCCTCGCCCTCCGCGGCCCCGTGAACGGCGCTGTGATCCGGCACGTCCGATGCGACTCCGGCCCATCTCGGCAGCCATGGGTAAATCCGGCGATCCACCGTCGCGGAGCCACGTACACCGTGAGCCTCCGGGACGCGTAAACCACTGACACTTTGACCCGCTCGTCCGTGAGGCGCTGCGGGTCTCTCGCATGCCCATGGAGGGCTCATGGCGGATACCCGCAATGCCGATCTGACGTTCGGCGCAACTGACTACCTCGTGTACATGGCCGCGCTCAACACGGTGAAGCCCACGGGCTTCGCGGACCCTGCAACCCCGTGGCAGATGCTCGGCTGGGTCACGACGGAGGGCGGCCTCTTCAAGATCGAGGAGGAGTCGAAGGACGTCGACGCCGCAGGCTCACTGGAGCCTATCCGGACCCTGATGACCAAGAGCACGAAGAGCCTTCAGGTCACCTTCCTGGAGGGTCTGAACCCGCTCGTCCGGTCGCTGTACGACAACGTCCCGGTCGCGTCCCTGGAGCCGGACGAGGTCACCGGCATCGCCGCGTACGACTTCCCCGACAAGCCCAACGACCTCCGCTACGCCTTCGTGTTCGACACCCTCGACGGCGACAAGCGCATGCGCCTGTACATGCCGAACGGCAAGGTCGTGGAGCGCGGTGACGAGCAGCCTCAGACGGCTGACGTCATGCCCGTTCAGCTCACCTTCCGCTTCTACAGGGGCGCGACGTCGAAGGCCGTGAACCGTGCCATCGACTACGGCGACGTGGACGTGTCGGGCTTCTTCCCCGCCGGCTGACGCCAATGATTAGCGGGGCCTGTATCTGCGCGGGTCCGGGCCCCGCTTCAGCCACACACCGACCCGCGCCAGAACCACAGCTCCACAATCACTGACTTAGGAGACCCGCGCATGTCTGAAACCACCGTGACCCCCGCCGAGGCGCAGGAGACCGAGGCCACCGAGGAGTACGTCACGGCGCCCCTGGGTGAGAAGACGCTCCGCGTGAAGACCGTCGGCAACTGGAGGCCGTCGTACCTCCGGGCCCTGCGCCTGGGTGACTACGACACGTGGGCGGAGGGTGCGCTCCACCCTGACGACGTCACGGCGTTCGTCGAGGCCGACTGCACGTTCAACGAGATCAACGCCTTCACCTCCGCGGCCATGGAGTCCGCCGGGGAGGCCCCGGGAAAGTCTGGAGCACGTACGCGGTCCTCTCGGACCACGCGGAAGCGCTAGAAGCTGACATCCCGCGGTACTACCCCGGCGCGCGAGTGCTGGACGTGTACCGCGGGACGCTCTCCCTCCGCACGCTGCGGATCTGGATTGAGCACCTCCCGCCGGAGTCCGCGACGAAGACCGCGATTCGCAACGCCATCCCGGCGGAGGAGCTGGAGCGCTCGACGGACGAGGGGCGACCGGACATGGCGCCGTGGAGCGGCACGGAAACCCTGCTCGCGTCCGTGAAGGACGAGATCCGACTCCTTCGCATGGTCATGGTCGCCGCGAACGGCGGCAAACCCGGTGAGTTCACACCTACTCCACGTCCCGGCATTCCGCCGAAGAGCGCGCAGACGTCGCGCAGTTCGCTCACAGACGAGCAGCGCCGCGCACTTGACCCGCGGCTGAGACACCAGCCGAAGGAGGCGTGATGGCCAACAACCTGGACATCGTCGGGACAGTAGCCGTCGACGTGGTCCCGATCGCTCCGGCGCTGCACGCGAAGCTACAGGCGATGGTGCTTCCCGCCGCGGACAGTGTCGGCGCGGAGGCTGGCCGACGCATGGGCAACGCGATCTCGAATCACATCGTGATCGCGATCCCGTCGGCCATCAACCACGGTGGCCAGGCAGGGCAGCAAGCGGCACGCCGGCAGGGTGATCAAGTTGGCGGAGCGTTCGCCAGGTCCATCAAGAACCGCCTCGAAGTCGCCTTCCGATCCCTGCCGAAGGCGAACGTCCGGCTCAGCGATACAGGATTCAACGCTGATCTTGCTCGCCTTCGTGCCCGCATGGAGACGCTGAGCCGGAAGACCATCGGTGTCGACATCGACGCGAAGGCCGCGGAAGCGGAGATCATCCGCATTGACGTGGAGCTGAAGCGTCTCGGCGCCAACCACACTGATGTCAATGTCCGGGCCGACACGGCGACCGCTCGCGCGGCACTGGCAGAGATCCGGGCAGAGATTGCGGCTGTCGACGCGTCGAGCATCGACATTGACACGTCGGGGGCGGAGGGGGCCCTTGTCCGACTGGCCGTAGCGATGGGCGTCGTACTGGCGATTCCACTCGCCCCCATCGCCCTTGCAGGCATCGGAGCCATCGCATCGGCCGCAACGGTGGCGGCTGTCAGCGTCGGCGCACTGGGCATTGCGGCCATCCCCGCCATCAAGGGCGTGACGTCCGCAATCCAGGCGAAGAGTGCCGCGGAGAAGGAAGCGGCCTCCGCGACGGACAACAGCGCGGCTACGAGCGTCCGAGCGGCTCAGCGTGCCCTTCAGATGGAGAGCGCTCAGCAGGCTCTAGCCTCCGCTCACCGCAGCGCCGCCCGCTCCATCGCGCAGGCGAATCGTCAGGTGGAGGACGCGGAACGCGCCCTGGGCCAGGCTGCGGCCCGTGCCATGGAGCAGCGCGAGCAGGCAGCGCAAAACGTTGTGCGCGCTGAGCGCTCGCTCGCTGACGCGAAGCGCCAGTCACGGCAGGCTGAGGAAGAGCTCACCCGTGCACGGCAGGACGCCACAGAGCAGCTTGCCGACTTGAACGCGCAGCTCGAACGAGGCAAGCTCGACGAGCGTGACGCAACCCTTCGCGTCCAGGAGGCGCAGGAGGAACTCAACCGCGTACAGGCGGAGTACGACGCCGGCAAGTCAACGGAGCTCCAGCTCCAGCGTGCACAGCTCGCCTACGATCAGTCGGTCCAGGCCGCCGCACAGCAGAAGAAGGATTACGCGGAGCTCCAGAAGGATGCGGAGGCCGCGCGTAAGGCAGGCGTCAACGGCAACGAGGACGTCGAGCGGGCGACGCAGGCCGTCGCGGATGCTCAGCAGAACGTCAGGGATCAGACGCAAGCCGTTGCCGACGCTCAGCGCGACGCCGCAGAGGCGCAGGTCGAGGCGGCGCGGACCATAGCCGACGCGCAGCGCTCCCTTGCGGACGCCGTAGACAGCGCTGCGAATACGCAAGTCCAGGCTGCGGAGTCCATCGAGTCAGCAGAGCGGGGCGTAACGTCCGCACGACTGTCGGGGACCGACACGACGGCGAAGGCCATCACGAAGGCCGACGAGTACCGAAAGGCACTGGCGAAGCTCACGCCGGAGCAGCGCGACCTATACGACTCAATCGCCGGTCCGAAGGGTCTGACGAAGGCGTTCAAGGCGTGGTCCCTGGAGCTTCAGCCCGACGTCCTCCCGCTCTTCACGCGAGGTGTCGACGGTGCGAAGAACTCCCTCCCGACGTTCACGCCACTCGTGCAGGCGGCTGCGGATGCCATCGGCGAACTGATGGACCGTGCGAGCGCCAACCTGAAAGAGCCTTTCTGGCAGAGATTCAAGGCCGATATCCAGGAGAACGCGAAGCCTGCAATCATCGGTATGGGAGCCTCCTTCGGTAACGTTCTGACGGGCATGGCGGGAATCATCGACGCCTTCCTTCCGCACATGGAAGGCATCTCGTCGACGATGCAGCGCATCACTGGACGGTTCGCCAACTGGGGAAAGAACCTCAAGGGCTCCCCGGAGTTCGAGAACTTCCTCCAGTACGTCAAGGATACATCTCCCGGCGTCGCTGAGTTCCTCGGCGATCTGATGGAAGCGGCACTAGACCTAGGTAGTGCGTTGGCGCCAATGAGCGAAGTCGCTATGGCGATCCTGACGCCGCTCCTCGACGGTATCTCATGGATATCTGAGAACGCTCCGGGTGTCATTCAGATCCTATGGGGACTCTACGCCGTCCATAAGGCAATCCAGCTTGGCATGGTGGCATTCGCCGCAGCTATGGCGATCTATCAGATTGCAGTAGCGGGCGCGACACTGGTGACGTCCGGATGGGCCGTTGCGCTTCAGGCGACGGGCATTGTCCCGCTGATTCAGTTCATCGTTCTGGCCGTCGCCGCTCTTGCCCTCGGAATTATCTGGGCATACAAGAACGTCGGTTGGTTCCGGGATGCGGTCGACGCTACCTGGAAGTTCATCAAGGACGCGACGTCGTGGCTCTGGGATACTGTCCTGAAGCCATTCCTGACGAACTTCTGGCAAGGTCTAAAGGATCTGGGAGACATCTGTCTCTGGCTCTGGCAGAACGCAATTTGGCCGTCCTTCCAAATGATTTGGACGGCGGCGAAGATCTTCCTCGCAGTGCTGATCACGCTGGTCCTGGCTCCCTTGTGGATCGCCATTCAGGCCATCGGCGATATCGCGGTGTGGCTGTGGGAGGCGGCAATAAAGCCTTCCTTCGAGAGCATCGCCGTAATTGCCGGGTGGCTCTGGGACGTGATCCTGAAGCCTGTCCTCCTGAACATATGGGACGGTGTGCAGGACGTCGGCGATATGTTCATGTGGCTCTATGACGGCGCAATCCGTCCGAGTGCCGAGCTTATCGCCACAATAGCGTCATGGCTCTGGAAGAACGCACTGAGTCCATTCTTCCGAATCTTCTGGGATCACCTGAAGTGGGTGGGGGATAAGTTCCGGTGGCTGTATGACTCGGTGATTTCACCGGTTGCCGGCTGGATTGCCGATAAGGCGAGATGGCTGTACGACAAGGGAATCAAACCGCAGTTCGCTGCTATCCGATCCGCCCTCGACCTCCTCGGTGATGCTTTCCGAATCACAAAGGACTACATCGGAAAGCAGTGGGCGAGGCTGAACGACCTCACGAAGGCACCCGTAAACTTCATCATCAAGTGGGTTTACACGAACGGTATCAAGGCCGTTTGGGACAAGGTCGCGAAGTATGTTGGTCTCGATGCACTTCCCGCAGCTCCCAAGCTTCTGGAGGCTGGCGGAACCGTCGGAAACGGCTGGTCAGTCGCTGGCCCGATGAAGACGAACCGGCCGACGGCAATTGTCGGTGAGGGCAATCCCCGGTACCCGGAATATGTCATCCCGACAGATCCGAAGTACAGGAGCCGTGCCCTTTCCCTCCATCAGGCGGCAGGGACGCAGCTCCTCGAATCCGGGGGCATTCTCGGCTCCGCGTGGGACTGGACGAAGGACACCGTCTCTGACGTCGTCGGCAAGGGGATCGACTGGGCGAAGACTGGTGCGGATCTGCTTGGTGACCCGTCGAGCATCTGGACGAAGCTCACCAAGCCCATCCTCGCGAAGGTCTCGTCCGGCGTCGGTACCTCGCCCATGGGCAAGGCGCTGACGAAGTACCCGACGAAGATGGTTGGCGGACTGCGGGACAAGATCGTCTCTGCCGTTGCTGACATGTTCTCCGCGGGAGGCGGAGTCGGACAGTGGGTGAAGCCGGTCAACGCCGCATACGGCACGCGCTTCGGCGTGGCCGGCAACATGTGGAGCTCCGGACATCACACGGGCCTCGACTTCCCGGCAGCGGTCGGCACGGCAGTGCGCGCGGTCGCAGGCGGAACAGTGTCGAGCGTCGGCAGCTCGGGACCGTACGGCAACCATCTGAGGGTCAACCACGGTGGCGGACTCTCCTCGCTGTACGCGCACCTCTCGAAGATCTTGGTCGGCCTCAACCAGCACGTTGCGCAGGGGCAGACGATCGGACGAGTCGGCGCGACGGGCAACGTCACGGGCCCACACCTCCACCTGGAGGCGCTGCTCAATGGGAAGCCCGTCGACCCTATGCCATACCTGACGGGCGGAGGCGCGGGAACCGCGTCGTCGAAGTCCATCTCTTCGGCGAAGAGCTACGCGAAGGGAATCCTCGGGCAGTTCGGATGGGGGCAGAGCCAGTTCCCCGCCCTGGAGAAGCTGTGGCAGGGCGAGAGCGGTTGGCGCTGGAATGCGGAGAACCGCAGCTCTGGCGCGTACGGCATCCCTCAGTCGCTTCCCGCGTCGAAGATGGCGTCCGCCGGCTCTGACTGGAGGACGAACGCCTTCACGCAGATCCGTTGGGGCCTGGACTACATCAAGAACCGGCCCGACTACGGCTCCCCGTCGGCCGCTTACTCGAAGTGGCTGTCCCGCAGCCCGCATTGGTACGACGACGGCGGCCTCTTGCAGCCCGGTCTGAACCTCGTCGCGAACGGGACAGGCAAGCCGGAGCCCGTGTTCACGTCCGGTCAGTGGTCCGACATTCGCGCCTCCAAGGGCGGAGGGGCGACGACGGTTCAGGCCGATGTACGTGTCTTCGTCGGTGACCGCGAGATCACGGACATTGTCCGAACGGAGATCAACACGTACGACTCCGAAACCGCAACTGACCTCAACAACGGAAGGTGGGTTTGATGCCTGACGAGACGCCGACTGAAGGCGAAATGGTCCCGCCCATCGTCGACTACACGCCTGAAGTCGTCGAGCCGGAGACCGAACCCGAGCCTTCAACCCCTCCGTCGGTTGTGGGGCCGACGTACCCCGCTCCTGGGGAGGGCTGACAGTGGCAATCGCGGGCAACCTCCTGCCGGCCAACGCGGAGAGCGTCGAAACTGACGCCTCCGCGTGGGTGGCGCTGATCAACTCAACCAATCCGACGCAGGGCAGCGGCGGAACTCTGGGCACGAAGTGCCTGCTCTTCAAGTCCGTAGCAGGCGGGGACGTACAAGTCGGGCTTGCGGATCGGGTGGCTGTTACTCCTGGCGCGGAGCACTGGGCCTGCGCAAGCATCTTCCCGCCTGGCGCCGGCGCAATGTCGCGCATAGAGATCCGCTGGCACACGTCCGGTGGGACGCTGATCAGCACATCGGCCGGTCCGTACGTCGCTGCGCCTGGCGTCACCTGGCATCAGGTAGCGGCGGTGGGTACCGCCCCTGGCACAGCCGCTACGGCGGACGTGGTGATACGGCCGCTTGCGTCAGCCGCGGACCAGAACTGGTTTGCGGACCGGATCTTTCTCGGGTTGACGTCAGCGTCCCGCTCGACGTCCGCCACCCTTCTGGGCTTCAACGTTGAGACGGCGGAGATAGACGCTAGTGGGTGGGCCGCTTCCGGTCCGTCCACGCTCACCGTCTCGACGTCCGCCTACACCTGGTTTCAGTCCCTGCTACTGACGTCCACAGGCGCAGGCTCGTGTGTCGTGCGCACCACGCAGGCAGTTGCAGTGACGCCGGGCGTCGAGTACGTGGCCTACACGCAGGTCACGCCAGGCACCGCAGGTCTGACCCAGAAGGTTCAAATCCAGTGGCTCAACGGTGCGGGGACGCTCCTCAGCACCTCTTCGACCGACTGGACGCCAGCCGGAGGCCAGTGGACGCGATGCACTGTCGTCGCCGCCGCTCCGGCCGGAGCGGTCACCGCTCACGTCGCCTTGTCTCCCCAGGCGACGGCGTCCGGTCAACAGTGGGTGTACGACCGGATCGTTCTCGCGCCAACGAATGCGCTTATGGTCGCGGGCAACCTCCTGCCGTACAACACGTCGGACATCGAGCAGGACGCATCTGGCTGGACGGTCGCGGGTGGGACGAAGACGCAGAGCACTGAGCAAGTGCTCGGAGGCGGATACGCCCTGAAGCTCGTCGCGTCCGGCGGTGACCTCATCGCCACGGTGACGGCTCCAGTGACCGGCGTCGTAGCCGGTGTGGGCTATCAGTTCGCACCTCCGCTCTACAGCTCCTCAACTCGCAGCTACCAGACGCGCATTGAGTGGCTGGACGGCGACGGAGCCCCGATCCGTACCCGGTGGCAGTCGTGGATACGAACGGCGGGTTCGTGGGCCGTTGGCACCATGGCGGATCTCGCGCCTGACGGCGCAGTGTCCGTCAGCCTCAGTGTCATCGTCCCCGACGCCTCCGCCGGCGAAGTCTGGTACCTGGACCGAGCCGAGTGGAAGGTAGGGGGGCTCACAGCTAAGGCGGTCCCGGCGAGTGCAGGAGGAGCGGCCATCACAGTCCGCGGTCTCACTGCGGGCGGGCCGACGTACAAATGGTCACTGTTCCGCGTCGTCTCCGGCCGGACTCCTGAGCCCGTTCGCGGTTGGTCCGCGGACCTCGTGACGCAGCCGATCACCGGTGACATCGCCGTAGCGACGGACTACGAGGCGCCGCTAGGCGTCCCAGTCCAGTGGCGTGTGGTGCTCCTGGATACGGGCCTGGTCACCCGCCTGACCTACACGTCCGACCCGGTCACCCTTGACGCGGAGGTCACGGATGTTTGGCTGAAGGACCCGGGCCTTCCACAGAGGTCGGTGAAGGTCACCGTTGCAACCCCCATGCCGACGTGGGCGACACCCGCTCGCCAGGGCGTGAACAGCGTCCGTGGCCGGCGCCTCCCCGTTGTCATCAGCGACGTACGAGGAGGGAAGACGGGGGACCTTACCGTCGTCACAGAGACTACTGCGGATCGCGAAGCCCTCGATTGGGTGCTCCAGTCGGGTAGCCCGCTTCTACTCCAGTGGCCTCCCGGGTGGGGCGAACAGGACATGTACGTCTCCGTGGGCGACGTACAAGCGGCTCCGATCGTCGACTACGCGGAGTTCCACGACCGCACATGGATTCTTCCACTAACGGAAGTTGACCGCCCGATCGGCGGAGTCACCGGAAGCGCTGACCGCACCTGGCAGACCGTCAAGGACGCGGGGACGACGTGGGCTGAGGTTCTTTCTGGTGCCACGACGTGGCTCGACGTCTACACGGGAGCGTGAGGCACTGATGTATCCCCTCAGCTCGACGTTCCTTAAGACCTTGCCGACATCACACACGATGCTCGCCAAGGTAGACGTCTACTACAACGGCTCGCTCAAGGTCGCCAACCTGCCCTTCGACAGCGGGTCCGTCACCGTCGACCGGGGGAGCAAGACGAGGCGGACACTGTCCCTGACGGTGTCTGACCCGGATTACCTGCCTTGGCTCGAAACGGATCCGCTGGCCCCCTACGGTCAGCAGCTCGTCGTGTCGCGGGGCATCCGCTATTCCAATGGCGCGGAGGAGTGGGTACCGCTCGGAACTTTCCGGTTGAACGAACCCAGCGGTGACGTCCACTTCGGCCCGCTGACCGTCACGGGATCCACGATGGAATGCGCCGTAATCGACGACAAGTTCCTTACCCCGATGACCACTCGGGGCTACGCGGGATGCGTCGAGGCAATGGAGGGTCTGATTCGTCAGACCCTCCCGAGTGCCGTGGTCGTCAACCTGACTGTCGGGCAACGCAATCCGGCAGTTGCCGTTGCCACTTGGGATGCTGGCGCGGACCGTTGGGACGCCGTTACGCACATCGCACGGGCGATGAGTGCAGAGGTTTACGTCGACGCACAGAATCGGTTTGTAATCGCCGAACTTCCCGACGTCGTAAACGGGACCGTTGCATGGGACATCGCGGAGGGGGAGGGCGGAACGCTCATATCCTCCGCGCGTTCCATGCCAAGAACGGGCGTTTACAACGCCGTTGTCGCGTCGGGTGAGAACTCAGCGTCGGGCAGTGCGCCGGTAAGCGGGATGGCGAAGGACTTGGATCCGACGAGCCCTACACGGTGGGAAGGGCCATTCGGCAGAGTAACGAAGTTCATCTCTTCGGCCCTTTGGATTTCCGCTGGGGACTGTGCGGCAGCCGCGGAGTACGCACTATTCGACGCTACGGCGCCGAACGTACAGACGTCTATCGACTCCCTCCCGAATCCCGCATTGGAAGGTAACGACATCGTCCGCCTCATCTACGCGGGACGGAAGGAGCGATACCTCGTGCAGTCCCTGACGATCCCGCTCAGCGCTGACGGAGACTTCTCCATCAGCCTCAGGGGCGGTAAGGAGGAGGCCGCGTGAGGCTGACGAAGCAGCTCATCGACGCAGTTCAGCGCCTCGTCATCCAAACCGTGGAGCAGCGCGCGGCCTCCTGGTTCATGGCCAAGGTGACGGCCGTGAACGGGGACGGGACGGTCGACATCTCGACGGCCCGTGGACCCATGGAGGGCGTTCGCCGGCTGAAGTCGTATTCGTCGCCGGCCGTCAACGACGTCGTGAAGGTGTCGCGCAATCCGGACGGGAATTGGATTGTCGACGGCGCACTTGCATAAGCCCCAATTTCGTAATGCGCAGGAGGCGCCTTAACCATGCCCCGTAACGACGGATACTCTCAGGCAGTTCAGTACCCGGTACTGGGCGACGTCCCAGACATCGAGGTTCAGCTGAAAACGCTCGTAAACGGCATCGTTCCGAAAACGGTGATGCGTTTCGCCAACGCCAACGCGCGTGCTGCGGCGTTGTCCGGCGACTCGAAGCCTGTTGCCGGAATGGTGACGTACCTGATCGCCGAAGACCGGTGGGAGGGACGTCAGGGTGATGGGGCATGGCTCCTGTTGTCAGACGGACCATGGTCGCCTCTCACGTTCTCCAACGCGCACTCTGCGTTCAGCGGGTCCCCGGGGTGGAGAAAGAAGGCGGGCGGAGGCGTGGAACTACGGGGAACCGTCAAGGCAAACAACGGGAAGCTGAACGACACTGGTGACGACTTGAAGTTCGCGTCCATACCGGCGTCTGTAGCTCCTGCGGCCAACCGGCATTTCCTCGTTGGCACGAGCCGCCAGACTGTTTCCGGCGTCACGCGCATGACAGCGCGCGTGTGGGTAACGCCGAACGGGGACATCTACTACTTCGCCGAGAGCGGAGGAGGCCAGGGGACTACGTCGGCCCCCGCGTGGTTCTCCCTCGACGGAATCCAGTTCAGCCCCGCCGGCGACTGACGTACACCACAAGACATTCACGCCTCGCAGCAGCGGGGCGATTTTTCATGCCCTGGAGGGGATCACGCATGGGTGAAATCTGGATCAAGGAAGCGGAGCGACTGGGGGACGGCAGCATCGGGGGAGCGATGGATACACCGTCGAACCCTGGCCGTGTCGTCTGGCACACGACGGAGTCCGGCACCGGTAACGCATCCTTCAACGCCGTCGGGAGATACCTGATCAACATCGGTGCGGAGCCGCACATCCTGTACGACCCGACGACTGACCGGCTCGCGCAGTACGGTCCGCTGAACCAGTCGGCCCGCGCCCTTCGGAACGACGGGTCGACGAGGACGAACCGCACGGGCAAGGTCTGCATTCAGATCGAAGTCCTCGGACGTGCGGCCTCCCCGTTCACGCGGACGTGGAAGCCGGGCAAGAACTTCAAGGCACTCATGCGGGCCATCCGATCGTGGGGCGTCCCCGACGTCTTCCCCATGGGCGCTCTGGCGTCGCAGTACGCCGACCCTTCCGCGAAGCGCACGCGGTCGACGTGGCTGACGAAGGGAGGGCACTACGGGCACTGCAACATCCCCGGTAACGACCACTGGGACCCGGGTGCCATCTCGCCGGCCGCTCTCTTCGCTGCGGCTCCGAAGATGCCCGCACCGTCGAAGCCGTCCACGCCTGCGAAGCCGAAGCCGACGGTGAAGCCCATCGTCTCCGTCGCGCACCTCAACACCGCTCGCGCCAAGGACATCCCGGCGGCCACAGGGCACACCACCTACAAGGCCGAAGTCCTCGTGGTGGAGAACGCGCTCGTCGCTGAGGGTCTTCTCGCGAAGAAGTACGCGGATGGCTCCTGGGGGACGAAGACCGACGAGGCGTACAACGCCTTCCGTCGCCGCGTGGGTTACACGGGCAGCTCCGCAACGGGCGCCGTCGGCCTGGAGTCCCTGAAGAAGCTCGCTGCTCGCCGTGACTTCACGGCGAAGGCGTGAGTACGGAAGTCCTCGTTGCTCTGATCGCAGCTGTGTCAGTCATTGGCGCAGCTGTGATCGCGGCTGTCCCCGCGATGCGCGCTCTACAGCGACGCACGACGGGGGCCGTGGAGGAGCAAGGGGCCGTAACTCGCGAGCACCTGGCCGCACTGGGCCGCGTGCTGAACACGCGCATTGACGACGTGCGCGACGACATCGACGACCTGAGAGAGGGCGTCGCCCTAGTTCGCGAATGGCAGGCCGGCCACGACGCGGAACACCTTCTGATCGGCCGACAGAACCCGCGAGGAGACACGTAAATGCCAGAGGTACCCATCAGCATCGCGTCCGTGGTTCTCACGGGCCGCTACATCAGGCCCGACGGCACGCCGCTGACGGGCACGCTGACCTTCACACCGCCCGCGCACCTGACGTTTCCTGACGCCGACATCATGAGCACCGGAACGGCCACGGTACAGCTGGACGAGAGCGGGTCTTTCAGTATTGCTCTGATCGCTACCGATCAGGAGGGAATGGAGCCTGACGACTGGACGTATCAGGTTGTCGAGCGCTTCCACCACGCAGAGGGTCGCACGTACCTCGTCAAGCTTCCCGCGACAACGCCTGTCGTCGACCTGGCGGACATCGCTCCCGCGAACCCGGCAGAATGGAACTACGTACCCATTGTCGGGCCGCAGGGAGCGGCAGGACGATCCATCCTGTCCGGCCCCAGCAACCCACCTGCGGAGCAAGGGGCGGACGGAGACTTCTGGCTGAACCTCGACACCCACACTCTCTACGGTCCGAAGGCGTCCGGCGCGTGGCCGGTGACGGGCGTCTCCCTGGTGGGTGGGGACGGCGTGGTGACGGCCATCAACGGAATGGTCGGAGCCGTTACCTTGACGGCGCCGGACGTGGGCGCAGTCCCCATGACGGCCGCGGAGAAGCTGCTCGTCCCTACCGGCGACCCGGCGGCCGATGCAACGGCGATCAACCAGGCGCTTGTGGCGATGTCCACGTTCGGCGGGGGACGGGTCCGCCTCTCCGGTCAGGCATGGACCGTGTCGTCGTCCATCACGCCCCGCTCCAAGACGACGCTTGCCGGATCGCCGGGGACGACGATCGCGCACACGGCAAACAGCAACATCATTTACGCCAACGCCGTAGCGTTCACAGACTTCACCGTCGAGGGCATCACGTTCCTCGGTAGCGTCAACGAGTTCCCGACCTCCCCGAAGCGGGGGAGGACGATGAGCGGTGCCGGCGCGCAGACCGCCATCTTCATGACGGGCGACCTCGACACGTCGGGGACCGGCCAGGCGGCACTGACGAATCTAACCATCCGGAACTGCGCTGTACGGAACATGAGCGCCCTCCCGCTCCGCATCGGCGGAGTCCGCGGCACAGTCTCCGTGACGAACTGCCGCTTCGAGAACAACCAAGACATCGGCTTCATATTCTGCGAAGAGGTGATCTTCAACGACAACCACGTCCAGATGAGCGCTGACAACGGCGTAAGTCTCTCGCGTGGGTGTCGCAAGATCACGTGCGTCGGCAACACCTTCGAGAACTGCGCCTACGACGGCGTGTGGCTGAGCGGGTTCTTCACCGACAAGGGTCCGACGCACTTCACCGTGTCCGGCAACGTCATCCGCAACGTGGGCCACAACGGGGTGAACATCGACTACGCGGCCAAGTACGGCGTAGTCGTGGGCAACACGATCGATCTCGGATACTTCCGGGGCCCGTCCGACGAGCCCTCCAACATCCGAGGAGCCGGTGTCTACGTCGGTGGTTATCCGATCGACAACCGTGCGGCCCCGACGGATTGGGCGCAGGGGATAACCATCGTCGGTAACATCATCCGCACCGCTGCCCGTGCTGGCGTCTACATGAACGGCGTCAAGCGCGTGACGGTCGTCGCCAACCAGCTCAGCGACGTTGGGACGCAGTACCTGGCCGACGGAACTACGGTCATCGCGAGCACCGACGCCACCACCAACGTTGGTGTCCTGCTCGAAAACGCGGCGACGTCGAGTGACGTCACGATCGCGCTGAACAGCGTCGTCGACAGTCGCACCACGCCCTACTGTAACTACGGTGTCGTGCCGCAGAACAACAGCGCTGTCAACGCCTACCTGAACACCATGGTCGGGACGCGGAACACCTCGAACCTCTGGGAGACCGGACCGACGAGGACGGTACAGGCACAGTGGGTGTTCAACCAGAACATCCGCGCCGTGGGCGGAGCGACCGCAGGTTCGAATGCGGGGACGGGGACGATCGCCGGTTTCGACGTCAACGGGGCGGCGGGATCCGTCCGTGCGTTCTCCCTCCTCACGGGCGGGCTGAAGAGGTGGCTCCTGAGAGCCACGGGCGAAACGGAGAGCGGGAGCAGCGCCGGCACGAACTTTGAGCTGAGCGCGTACGACGACGCGGGGAACCTCCTCTCCACACCAATCCGTGTGACGAGGTCGACGGGTCAGGTAGCCATCAACGGTACGCTCGCGCAGAACGCTCACAGAGTCTCGGGAGCGGGGGCCGTCACCGTCGCAGCAGGAGCACAGGCAGCGTCCGCAGCCGCGGGGAGCAACGGGGCGAACGACTCCAGTGGGACCGTGTCCGCCACGGCCGTAGCCGCCCCTGTCGCCGGAACCCTCGTCACCATCACCTACGCGACCGCCTACGCCGCGATACCGAAGGTGGCGCTGACGTCGCGCAATGCCGCCACGGCCAACGCACTGCTGTATGTGACAGCGGAAAGTACGGCAGGGTTCTCCGTGGCCATGGCAGCCGCACCCGCCGCGAGTGCTTCGCTCACCTTCCACTACCAGGTAGAAGGATGAGGAAGTAGCAACGCCAACCAAACATCTTCCCTCCTGCGCCCCATTACCCGGGTGTACGCACTCAGAGGGGAGACGGGATGAACATCGGAATCATCGGCCGCGCGAGGGCGGGTAAAGACACGGCAGGCAAGTGGTTCACCGACGAGCGGGGCTACCGACGCGTGGCATTCGCGGATGCGCTGAAAGAGGCGGCGCTGAGGGTGAATCCGATCATCGAAGACCACGGCGACGATATGGACCCTGTCTACCATCGCCTGTCTGATGTGCTGAGCTGCGTCGGGCAGGAGGCCGCGAAGGACGTCCCGGAGGTCCGTCGCCTCTACCAGGAGTTCGGCCGCTCCATGCGCACCGTCGACCCGGACATCTGGATTCGCCCCGTCCTGGCGAAGGCGATCGAAGCCAACGACGCCGGCGTTCCGGTGGTCGTCACTGACGTCAGGTACCCGAACGAGGTCGACGCCCTGAAGCGCGCGGGCTTCCGCCTCCTCCACATCGACCGCCCCGGCGTCCCGCAGCTGGACCACGAATCGGAGCGGCTCGGACCGGAAGCGGCTCACTACCTCGCCCACAACGACGGCGACATTGCCCACCTGGGCGAGCAGCTCGAACGGATCTGGGACGAGATTCACGCCCTGGAGTCCGCCCGCTTTGCCATGAAGTTCTAACGAGAGACACTCATGCTGACGAAGATCCGAACCTACCTCAACGACCTCACCCTCCGCGCGTACGTCAGGCTCCAGCTCTTCGCGACGCAGGAGCCGGTACGCCTGCGGGCGGCCCTGACGTCGCTCGTCCTCGGCCTGGCCGTCATCTTCCCCGCCATCGACGCGGGGACGGCGGAGACGATCGGCGCGGTTGGCGTCATTGCGCTTCCCCTCCTCGTCGGTGAGTCGACGCGGACGAGGGTGACGCCGGCCGTGTAGTGCCTTCAGCCCCCTGTCTCTTCGGAGGCAGGGGGCTTTTGGCGTATGCGGACAACCCCAACAACCCGCGTCACTGCGGAGCCCCTCTCCACCCTGTGACCCTCACCACAATCAGGACGGACGGTCTGGTTTCCGGCCATCCCCTCTAAACCTCAACCGGTCAGTAACCGTGCAGGGGAAAGCCCCGTCACTCGTCCAGAGTGACGGGGCTTTCTTCGTTTCCGGACCGCACCAGAGAGGCCGGAAACAACTCACGGCGGCTGATTCTCCGCACTTGTGGCGGCCGACATAACCCCTATGCTCGCCCCATGCCGACCTCACACGGCCCTCTACTGCCCGCCCTCGACGCTCTATGGGAGCGATTGCGGGCCGACGTTCCGGGCCTACCCCCCATGCGATCAGCCGTGTCACCCACGCCACGACGCGCGGACCACGGTCCCGAGCGATGGACCCAGACGGATGACGCGGACCACGCTGTCTCAGGTCTTGTAGTGAATGCCGACGTACTCCAGGAAGGGCCGGAGTACGTACTCGAAATGGTCCTCCATGATGCCGCGCATGTACTCAACTGGATCCGAGGCGTCAGTGACACCACGATGCGGGGCGTCTACCACAACCGCTCCTTCCTGACGGCCGCGGACGAAGTGGGACTGACGTGGCCCGATGACGCGGAGCGCGTCGAAGGAAAAGGATTCGTCAACCCTGTCGTCAGTGATGCCGCAATGGAGCGGCACGCCCCTGACCTGGTGGAGCTGGAGAGGACGATTCCCTTACTCCTCCCGCATCTGGAACTCCCGACATCCTCCACCGCCAGCCGTGTCGACCGGCTGACGTTGCGGTGCAAATGCACGCCGGCGCGTAGCTTCCGCGTATCCCAGACCGTTGCAGCGAAGGGGCCGATCCTCTGCGGCGTCTGTGGGAAGCCGTTCACTGAAGGGTGATCAACTAAGCGTTGCCTTGCTGTAGGGTCTGCCGACGTCAAACGTTTTGCGCTAGCCTGCGGCAAGGCAACGCTCCCACAGAGAGGTTCAGACCAGATGAGTTCCGGAGAGGTCGACCGTCGTTTGAGCGGCGAAGCAGCGCGCGTCGACGTCAGTGACCCGCGTCAGCTGGAGCTCGACGACGTCAAAGACGAGCCGGAGGAAATGCTCGTCGCTCGCGGGGCCGCGTACGCCAAAGAGTGGGGGCGGGTCGAGAACCATCCGACGATCCTCCTGAAGAACATCGCGACAGTTATCGTCGCGCTCCGACGTCAGCACGGTGACTACCTGGGGCGCGACGGCACCTATCGTAAGGCGGTAGCGGACATGTACCGGCGCGCAGGCGTCGACGAGGACCGCATCAAGTCGGCTGTCCGGTACCACATCAACAACGCCCTACGCCGCTACCTCACGCCGCGCGAGTTGAAGCGGCTGGGTCTCATTCCTGAGTCCGCCCTCGAACGGCAACAGGACACCCGCGCGACCAACCAGGCGATCATCAACGCTACGAAGATCACGGCGGCTGTTGAGGCAGGACCCGCGAAGACGGTGTCCACCAAGCCGGCGAAGAAGACCCGCGCAAAGGGTGAGGTGAGGGCTGACGTCGTGGAGAAGACGTCGCCAGGGGCGCGAGTGAAGGCAACCGCGGATCACCTCCGCCTCGCGGAGGTAGTGAGCGGGATCGTGGGCCAGATGCGCCCGGAGGTCATCGACGTCGACATGACCGACGGGCAGCGCGCCAAACTCGACGAGCACCTTGCGGAGATCGAAAAGAAGGTCCGCAGCCTCCGCCGGCACCTGAAAACTAGCAGGTCAGGCGCCTAACCGCCCTCCACGTCGACCTGCCTCCGCCTCCTCCACCCGGTCCAATTGGCCAAACTAACCCCTTATTTCTAACTCTCCTTAACGCGTGTTAGAGAGAAGTGAAAATAGGGGTTGGTTTGGCTTTTTGGCGCGCGGTCTGGCCCCCGGAGGACGAGGCGGAAGATCTTCGACGGCCAACCAAACATCCGGCCCCTGGCGCCCCATAACCACTGTGTCAGCAAGTATCAGCGACACACGGAGGCCGAGTGGCTGGGGTAGCGACAATCAAGCGCGGTGGAAGCCGCTTCTACATCGATCCGACGGACGGGGACATCAAGGTCCCGGGCGTGACGTCCGTGGTGGGCATGCTCCCCAAAGAGTTCCTGACTTTCTGGGCAGCGAAGGAGGCCGCAACGGCGGCCGTCGACAACTGGGACATCGTCTCTCAGCTCGTCCAGCGCGACCCGAAGGGCGCTATCGACTACCTGAAGAACGCGCACCGGAGGAAGTCGAAGGCGGCATCCGATCTCGGCACCGCCGCACACGACTACTTCGAGCGCCTGGCGCGCGGGGAGGTCGTCCACGACCGGCACGTTCACATGGACGTCAAGCCGCACATCCGGTGGTTCCGGGAGTTCCTCGACGATGTACAGCCGGAGTTCCTCATGTGCGAGGAGACCGTATGGTCGGATACTCACTCCTTCGCGGGGTCGTTCGACTGCATTGCTAAGATCGACGGGGAAACCGTCATCCTGGATTACAAGACGTCGAAGTCGGTCTACGATTCGGTCGCCTTGCAGCTCTCGGCTTACCGCTACGCGGACCGCATCATCCTGGCGGAGTCTGGGGAGAGCGTTCCCGTCCCGGAGATGGCCGGCGGAGCCGTTCTCCACGTGCGCCCAGAGGGCTGGTCGCTCGTCCCCGTCAAGTGCGACGAGGCGGTGTTCGAGGCATTTCTCAGCCTGCGCCAGACATTCGCGTGGGAGGCAGAAGGGAAGAAGCGAGTCGTCGGCAAGCCGGTTGCGTCCGGCGGAGGGTTCGTCACTGGTACTCAAAGGCGTTCGGCGTGAAGGCCCCATTGCTCGAAAGGTTCTGGTCGAAGGTGGAGCTGCCGACCAGCGTGGACGGCTGCGCGGTGTGGGCTGCGGCTCGCACTCGTGACGGCTACGGGTCTTTCTGGGACGGGGCTCGCGTGTCTCTAGCTCATCGCGTGGCCTTCGAGGTGCTGGAGGGGCCTATACCGTCAGGGATGGTGCTGGACCACAAGTGCCGGAACACCTCGTGCGTCCGCCCGGATCACCTGGAGCCCGTGACCCACGCTGAGAACATGCGGCGGGGTCACTGGAGCAGCACCGACAAGACGCGCTGCCCCGCGGGCCATCCATACGACGAGGAGAACACTCGCCTGTACCAGGGGCATCGGGTCTGTCGGGCGTGCGACAGGGAGCGCAATCCCGCACGCCGTGACGCCAGGAACGCCAGAGCGCGGGAGCGGTACGCCCGGCGTAAGTCCGCAGTACGACTGAAGAAGGGGAGCGAGTGAGCACGCTGGAGGACAAGCTCCAGAACGCGCGCAGGCACATCGACTACGACGGTGAGGCGGACGTGCCGAGTGACGTGTTCGACGTCCTGAGCGCGCTCGTGGAGAAGGTACAGGCCATGGAAGAAGCGGCACGCCCACGGTCGGCCACGGCTAGTGCTGCGCCCATGCCGGTCATGTCTCGCGTCGACGCCCTGAAGCTCGCCCGGGAGCACGTCGAGGCCCTGAGCACGAACGCCCGTGGCTATCAGGAAACCCTGAAGCTGCACGACAAGGTTCAGGCAATGGAGCGCTTCGCGCGCTTCCTGATGGGTGAGGTCGAGTAGCACCAGTCACACACGCGGGGCGTCCACATCGGACGCCCCGCTTCGCATGCACGGAAGGGGAGAGATGCACGAGTTCACCGAGTGGCCGAAGACGAAGCGGCTGTTCCGGGACATCGTCGTGACGGAGAAGCTCGACGGGACGAACGCGGCGATTCACATCAGCAAGGGTCCCGTCGTCGAGTTCCCGAGCGTGACGTTTGAGGCGTACCCCCTGAAGTCCGGGGAGTTCTTCGTAGACGGTCACATCTGGTACGTGACGACGCAGTCCCGGCGCCGCATCATCACGCCGGGCAAAACCACGGACAACTACGGCTTCGCCGCGTGGGTCCACGAGAACGCCGCGGACCTGATCCACATCCTCGGGGAGGGCGTCCACTTCGGGGAATGGTGGGGGAGCGCAATTCAGCGGGGCTACGGTCTCGCTGGTCGACGGTTCAGCCTCTTCAACACGGAGCGGTGGCGGTCCATCGACGAGGGCGGGACCTCGATGGAGCAGCGTGCGGAACAGTCGAGCTTGGTCGACCAGCTCGACGCTGTCCCGGTGCTGTACACAGGAGTGTTCAGCGAGACCGACATCACGTCGTGGCTGGAGAGCCTCCGCGACTTCGGCTCCATGGCGGCTCCTGGCTTCATGAACCCCGAAGGCATCTGCATCTACCACACGCAGACCCGCAACGTCTTCAAGGTCACCCTGGACAACAACGACGCGGGCAAGTGGGAGGCGGCAGCGTGAAGAACTATCTCCGTATGTGGCCGTGGCTCGTCCTAGCCATCGCCGTCATGCTCCTGGCGACGGCGTGCGGCGACCTCGACGAGTCGGCCCCGTCCAGCTGCTACGAGATCGACATAGACCACCCGAAGACGTCGAAGAAGACGACCACGCCGGCCCCGAAGGCGCCCGCCTATCGCGCGCCCTCGACGACGAGGAAGCGCTAGTGGAGAGCGCAGGAGGAGGGCTCGGGATCGTCATCATCGTCGCTCTGCTGCTGCTCTGCGCGTCGGGCAAGGACAGCGGGGAGGGTAAGTAGTGGCGTTCATCAAGGTCGAGTACGGCAGCCCAAACAACATCGGGGTCGAAGGTGTCGACTACTTCGAGGTGGACCCGGACGACGTGGAAGCTGACGGAAGCGTCACACGTGACGTCATCGACGCCGTGTGGCAGCACGCCGTGAACGAGTTCATGGGTGACACGAGCGCGACGGTTGTCGAGAGCGAGGGGGACTGACGCCATGGAGCTACTCGCCCTGATCGTCGGACTCATCATTGGCTTCGCCGTCGGCGTGGCGGAGAGGAAGCGCGCATGACCCTGGAAGAGCACGTCCGCGCTATCGAGGCAGCGATTCAGGCAGCCGCGGAGGACGGGTATTACCTGGACCTCGGCGACGCTTGTGCGCTCATTGCGCTGGAGCTGAACGCCGTCGACGACTGCGGAGAGCCGACGGCGTGGAAGGAGATCGAACTCCCTCACAGCCCGATGGCATAGCGCCAATGACACACGCTCCACCTAGCCCCCGGCTGCTTCGGCGCCGGGGGCTTTCGGCGTAGGAGCTACGAGAGGAGAGAGCGTGTACCTGTTCAGCCGCATGCACATACTGAACGAGCATCTGTCGCACTCCGGACGGAGCGCTATCACCGTCGGAGCCACGCACAAGACGCCCAACAGTGACACGGTCCTGGTCAACGTCTTCCATCCGACGACGGGAGGAGGGCGCACCTTCCTCCTGGCCCGTAACGAGGTGGAGGAACTTCATAGCGCACTCGGCAGGTGGCTGGCCGAAGGATGGGCCGGCTTCGTCGACGGCGCTCCGGGACCTGGACGGGGCTATGCCACTCCTGCCGGAACGGTGAGCGACGGCGGAAGCGTCTGGGATGCGCTGGAGCGACGACGCCAGGAAGCGGCCGACCGTCAGCGCAAGCGGGACGAGGCATTCGCGAACACCTACGCCTCCTGGACGCACGAAGAGTTGGTCAAGGAGCTGAAGCTCCTGAAGTGGAACAAGCAGATGGCAGAGGAGCGCGAGCGTGGGTGGCGCGCGTCCCTGGAGGGCGAAGAGAAGCGCTTCCGCGCGCTGATCGGACGTCTCCGCACGGCACTGGACGGCAAGCGAACCGCGTCCGTCGACGACCTGAACGCCGCTCTGAAGGAGCCGGTAGAGGAGACGCACGCATGATCAACGGCGGAACCACCATCCACACGGCCGACGGATCGTCGGTCACCATCACCCCGCGAGGTATCGAGTACGACCTCCACGTCCGCAACGCCGCAGGGCGAACCGTCGCGACGGTCGTCATGAATCAGGACGACCTTGACGCCCTGTACGAGGACCTGGACGAGCACACGACGGTGGAGTGGGAGGCGGCGTGAGCGACGTCAAGTCTGGCGACCTCGTGTTCAACGGCGCGCAGTGGGTCTCCGTGGCACGCGTCGACGGCAGGTCATGCGTGCTGAGCGACTCGACACGGGTGCGGCTGTCGGATCTGGACTTCTACGGGCGCGACTCCCACCGCAACTCTTGGCGCTGCTACGTGGCGTCGGTAAGGGTCGTCGACGAACCGGGCGAGGAGGCCGAACTCTTCGAAGAACTCTGGTTGATGGAGTACCGCATCTGCGGTGATCAGGCGAAGGCAGGGGAGTTTGCCCGCGACTTCCTGAACCGCCACGCGCACGTTCTGGCGGAGCGGCAGCGTACTTGGGCGCGTGAGTTTGGGACCACCCCGACTCAACAGGCTATCCGCTCTGTCGTCCACGAGGCCGCCGGCCTGATTGACCCGGAGGTGACTCCGTGACCGCCCGCGAAACCCTCACCACCACCCTTACCAACCTCCTCGCCCGCACCCGCAACGGCCGTGTGGACGCACACCGCGCGGAGGCGGAGCGGCTGGTCGACGAGGCGATGAGGGAGCACGCGCACGAGTTGGCGGAGCGGATCCGCGGTGTCCGGGGCGGCTTCCTCATTGAGGACACGAAGTTCGGCATGTCATGCGCTGCGACGCTCATCGACCCGAAGGCGCGGCCCTGATGCACATCGGACGATCCTTCGACGGTGGCGGCCACATCGAAGCCACCTGCCCGTGCGAGCTCACAGCCTGTGGCCTCGTCGACACGGACAACGTCAACGACGAGTGCACGCAGCACCCGCCGGTGCGCTGCAAGACGATCCGTACGGGCCATCCCGCGGAGGACTGCCCCGGCGTCGGTCGGGACGTCGTGGTCGCCATCGGCAAGACGGAGGCCGCGCGTCAGGAGGTCATCGACGCCGCGTTCACGGAGCCGGAGGGCTTCGTGAACGCTTCGATCCTTGACGCCCTCGACAACTACCGCGCGGCTGTGGCGCACGAGTTGGCGGAGCGGATCCGCACAGCAGCCACGGAGTGGGACGGCTGGCCGGAGAAGCAAGCAGTCATGCGACGTACCGCAGACGACATCGACCCGGAGGAGAGCCAGTGAAGTACCTCGACAACGGCGGAGACACATGGGAAGACGCGGGTGACGGCCTCGTCCGCGCCGTGGTAGTGGGCGGCGACGTGGTGACGGACGCTGAGTCATGCCCGCTCGAATACGCCGACGAGTCCTGGGGCCCGCTGGTCCCCGTGGCGGAGGTCGTCGAGCAGTCGCAGGACGACGCCTCTGACAGCCTTCCGCTAATCACTGACGTCATGGACCGGGCGGGTGTCTTCCAGTCCGCTCACGACCTCGTTACGGGTCTCAAATGGGATGACAGTCAGAACCCGTCGGTCTACGACGTGCTCCAGGTAGCGAAGTGGCTGGAGGGCGGGGGATGAGCATGGCCCAACTCGTCGACGCCGGCGCCCCGGAGTTGCCGGAGGGGTGGTTCTACCGGGTCGAGCCAGCGATGTTGCGCGGCGCTATCCGCGTCACCATCCGTCGCCCTAAGTTCATCGGGTCGAAGGAGATCGAGCGGTCTGTCATCTTCGTCCACGAGCATGCGGACGAGCTGTCGGCCGTGGTGTCCGGCTGTACTTACGCCCACCGACGGTGGCGGGAGGCGGAGGAGTCTCGGGACCTTGCCGAACGGGCGCGGGACTACTACGGCGACCACGACCCGAAGGGCGGTAAGTGATGTTCGGCCAGCCCCAGACCCCGCCCACTCCGGCGGAACTGAAGGCGCAGGTCACGACGGCAATGCTTGACATGGCCGGAGTCCTGGAACCCATCTACGACGCAGCGGACGGCATGAGACGCGACCTTGAGGCGCGCGGGTGGTCTCCGACGATGGCGGAGCAGTGCGCCGGGACGTGGCTCGCGTCGACACTGGCGGCCGTGGGCGGGGGCGGACGCGCATGACGTACACCCTCGCCGACGCTATCCGCGCGCAGTTCGAGCGCGACCACCCGCACGGCAAGAACACCCTCTTCTGCGACCAGTGCCGATGTCGGAAGGACCGCACCGACTACCGCGAAACCCCCTGGCACGGGCGCGCGGCAGCATGCAAGAGCTGTGAGGGGATGCGGTGGGTCGATGAACTCCGCATCCCGCAGACGTGGCAGTTGGAGCAGGAGCGGGCGAAAGTCGTGATGCTCGTCCGCCACATTCAGCGGCTCCGAATGCAGCGGATCCTGACGCCTGCAGTCAGGTCAGCCGACGCGTTCGAGGCACACCACCAGCCCTACTACGACGCCATGGAGCGTGCTCAGCGACGGTGGCTCGCGGCATACATGACGCTGCCTGCCCCGGAGTTCAAGCAGCGTGGCAAGCGCACGCGACTGACGAAGGAGAACACACGTTGACTACGGACTACCTGTCAGGGCTCATCTACCAGACGTGGGCCGACCAGTACGACCCATCGGCGAACCCGTCGACCGTACAGGCCCGTCACAACCTCCTGGCGACGTGGGCGCCGCACCTCTACGCCCCGATGGTTCCGGAGACCTTCCGTGGGCCGAAGTGGGGGCAGAGGTGACACAGCCTCAGCCAGGAGACTTCGCCCTGACCCGCATCCCTGGCTTCACTGGCCGCTTCGTCGCTGCCGGCCAGTGGTTCGTGGGCGACGCTGCGCCTGTGGAGCATGCGCTCGTGTACGTCGGGAACGGGGAGATCGTGCAAGCGATGCCGGGTGGGGCGGAGTTGATCCCTCTGGCGGACGCGCACGAGCCTGTCGTGTGGTCGACGGGGAAGAGCTTCCTGACGGCCGCGGAGCGCATGCGCGTCTGCGGCGCCGCTCGTGGGCTCGTCGGGACGCCGTACAGCTTCCTCGACTACGGCTCCATCGCGCTCGCGTACTACAAGATCCGCCCGGCGTGGGTGAGGGACTTCGTGGCGTCGTCGGGACATCTGATTTGCTCTCAGCTCGTCGACGAGGCGTATCTCCGAGCGGGAGTGCATCTGTTCAGTGACGGGCGGATCCCGGGGGATGTGACGCCAGGAGACCTGTGGAAGCTACTGCACCCGAAGCGTGTGACATCGACGGACCGGGAACTGAGGAGGCTCGCGTATGGCTGACGAGTGCGAGACACCGGAGTACGACGAAGGGCCGTGCCACTGCGCGTTCCACGACCCGGAGCGGGACCGCGCGGGCCGCATCGAGAGCTACTACCCGCAGAGTGCGTGGGAGTTGGCTGAGCGCATCGTCGACCTTGAGGACGAGGCGCATGCGGCGGCCTCCGTAGAGAGCGATCGGCTCGCAGCCCTGGAGGCGCGCGACGCGGAGATTGCGGAGCTGACGTGGAAGCTTGCCGACTGCGACCGTGCGCGCGAGTCGGCGGGAAACCTGTACCTCATGTTCCGCGACCTACGGGACGCGGAAGCGCAACTCGTGTGGGAGCGCCGGGAGAACGCTCGGCTCCGCGCACTCCTCGACGAAGCGCAAAACGTTTAGCGCTCAGACCAAACATCTGACCCCCGGCGCCCCATAACAAGGGTGTAAGGCCGACACGGCCACACACCAACACGCACACAGCCCCGAACGAGAGGCACTCACGCATGGCCAACAACCTCAAGAGCATTTGGGACGCCGACCCGGACGCAGCTCCGAAGGAGCGCCCGTCATTCTCCAGCGACATCGTCGGCCGCTTCCGGTCCGGTCGCCTCGTGAAGACGGGTCGGACGGAGTCGCCGGAGAGCCTGAACGATTGGCGCGTCACCACGGGTGACCCCGCTGTCGCCGCGAAGATCGCGGAGCTTCTGGGGGGTGAGCCGGAGGAGTGGGAAACTGAGCGAGAGGATCACCTCGAAGTCCTCACGACCTCCCGCACCGTTCACATCACCATCGAGCCGGACGGCGTCGACGCTTCGTTCAAGCAGTTCATGCCCGGTGCCGGCCTCATCCACCACTGTGACGGATTCAACCTCCTGTCGCCGGACGAGGAGAAGGGCCAGCCGTGCGGCTGTCCGACGTTTATCGCGGAGCGCAAGGACAAGGCGCAGAAGATGCGTGGTCCGAAGCCGTCGGTGGACATCGAGTTCCGCCTCCAGGACGCACCGGACCTGGGCAAGTTCCGCTTCAACAGCGGCTCGTGGAAGCTCGTAGAGGCGCTCGGCCCGCTGTTCGCGGAGCTGGACAAGTACGGTAACGCGGGCGACGAGGAGAACGGCGCAGAGGGTACCCCGGTGCGTGGCTCGCTCACGATCGAGAACGTGAGTTACGTGCCTAAAAAGGGGCCGCGCGCCGGTCAGACGGTGAGCTACAACTACCCCCTGATCAAGATCTTCGGGGCCGCTGAGACTGCGGAAGGTCTGGCGGAGGCCGCCTGACGTGGGCGGCATCAGCTTCGCCCCGGTGCCAGGGTTCTCGCGGTACACCGCATGCTCTGACGGGCAGGTATACGGTCCGCGGGGATCGATCAAGGGGTTCACACATAAGGCCGGGTATCGCTATGTGAAGCTCGTGGCGGACGACGGAAGCTGGAAGGGCCGACGCGGACACCGGCTCATCCTGGAGTCGTTCACGGGCAGCGCCCCTGAAGGTACCGAGGGTGCCCACGTCGACGGTGACATGAGCAACAACGACGTGAGCAACCTTGCGTGGGTCACTCATGCGGAGAACATCCGACACAAGGTTCTTCACGGGACCGTCACACGCGGAGAGCGACACGGAAGCTCGAAGCTGACCGCCCCGCAGGTGCTGGAGATTCGACGCCGATCGGCGCGAGGCGAGTCGGTCAAGTCCCTAGCTGAGGAGTACGGGGTCTCGACTCCCACTCTGCGCAGGGCCCGCGATGGCAAGACGTGGAGCCACGTCACCTGACTCATAGCGCAAGACGCCCGCTGCTCACGATTCCGGCGCGAGCAGCGGGCGTCACTCACGATTCTACGCACACTTCAGAGGAGAGAGGATGCCCATCCTTGAGCTTTGCGCCGGGTATGGCGGTCTCGGCATCGCCGTCGAAGCGCTGACGGGCGACAAGGTCACCGTCGTCGCGGAAGTCCACGGAGCTGCCTGCCGAGTCATGGCGCACCGATTCCCCGACGCCCCCAACATCGGCGACGTCAGGTTCACGAACTGGCACGGCCTGGTGGACGAGGACATCGACACCATCACGGCGGGCTTTCCCTGCCAGGACATCAGCAACGCAGGGAAGCGGGAGGGAATCAAGGGTGCCCGTAGTGGAATCTGGTTCAACATCGCTGAAGGCATACGGATTCTTCGACCGCGATACGTCTTCCTGGAGAACGTGGGAGCACTCCGAAATCGGGGACAAGCAGCAGTGCTCACATCGCTTCACGAGATCGGGTATGACGCAGCGTGGACGGCTGTACGAGCTTCCGACATCGGGGCTCCGCACCATCGCGACCGGTGGTTCTGCGTTGCCACACCTTCCGTCCCCGACGGTCAGTGACGCGACCCGCGGCCCCGACTTCGCGAAGAAGACGCGGGAAGGATCGGGCGGCGACGACCTTGTAACTGCCCTTGCCCGCCTCTTCCCGCGGGAGCGGGCAGAGAAGCTGTTCAAGACACCGACGGCGAACTTGGCGAGCAACGGCTCCGCGCAGCACCCCGACAAGCGCAAGGCCGGCGGTCACGGGCCGACGCTGGAGGATGAAGTCGTGTTCCTCCTGAACGTCGATCCGGACGAGGTGGCGGACGACGGACCGCACACTCCCGCGGAGTGGTGGGGCGAGTTCGCGACGTGCGTGTATCGGTGGGAGATCTTCATGGGGCGTCAGGCTCCGATCCCACTCATGCGCGGGCCCCGGGGTGGATTGAAGTTGGCCCCGAAATTCTGCGAATGGATGATGGGTCTCCCCGACGGGTGGGTTACCGACGTTCCGGGTCTGACGCGTGAAGAAATGATCGGCCGTATCGGTAACGGCGTCTGCCCACAGCAAGCATTCGAAGCGTTCCGCTTCCTGAAGGAGCGCATCCACAAGGCATTCACGGAAGAGCTCACTGAGGAGAGAGCAGCATGAGCAAAGCGGAACTGACCGACTTCACTGGCGCCGTCATCAAGCCCGGTCGCTTGATCGCCTACCCGACGCGCAAGGGCAACCGCGTGCGGAACACGGAGGCAGTCGTCATGGAGACGCTGAGCGACAAGGCGTCGGGCCGCGTGGTCCCGAAGCTCAAGGTCATGCCGACGGGTCGCGAGTCGGGGCTGTCCGCGCGGAAGACCGTGAAGACGCAGACCATCGGCGCCGAACACGTTGTCGTCATCGGAGACACGCAGGGGGAGAGCAAGTGACGGAGACGTTCGAGGTCGGTCAGAAGGTCAGTGTCCACGGTGACGTGGAGGCGGAGGTCACTTACGGGCCGTTCCGCAGTACCTACGGGACTTACACCGGCTACGTAGTCCGGATCGGTGGGACGGAGCGCTTGCAGAGGAAGGGCGACCTCACCGCCATCCCCGAGCTTCCGAAGTTCGCCGTCGGGGACAAGGTGGAATACACCGTCGGCGCCTCCATCCGCGGCACCCTGGTGGCTGGCCCGTTCAAGTCGGAGCACCACGACGAGGCAGTGTGGGTCGTGGAGAAGGCCAACGGCACGCACATGACGCCGACGGAGAACGCCCTTCGGAAGGTCACCGACCCCGAGCCCGTCAAGGTCGGCGACCGGGTGCGTGTGGTGCGGAACGGCCGTCTCGACGGCGACAAGAACGTTGGCCAGGTAGGGACTCTGCGGGTGATCGACGAGTTCGACGATCAGCTGCCTTACCGCGTGGAGCTGAACGAGGGGCACTGGTGGTGCGCCGAAGTCGAGCGCGTCGAGGACGAGAACACCCACACCCACAACGGCGTGACGTACGACCTGTCGGCGGAGTGCCGCGACAACGACGGCGACCCCTGGAAGCTCCGGCGAAACCCGGACCTTCGCGACGAGGTTCAGGCGCAGATGGCGCCGATTGGCGCTAGCGACTGGGGCCACTACACCCTTCCGACCCTGGTCACCATGTACGGCCCCCTCACCCTCGTCACCGACTGACCAACCCCGCCCCACGGCCCCCGGACACCGACGATCCGGGGGCCTCTGCATGAGACATTCACGGAGGAGAGAGCATGACAGCGACGTTCAAGGTCGGAGACAAGGTCGTCAACGAGATGTTCGGCCCTGGCGAGATCGTCTATGGCCCGTACGACGTCCCGGGCGGTTCCGCCTACGTCATGAAGCTGGACTACGGCACGCACAAGACGGTGACCGACGCGCTCCTGAAGCCGGCCGCGAAGTTCGCCGTCGGTGACAGGGCGATCGGTACAGCGTCCGGGCGCGCGTACACCATCGAAGCCGGCCCGTTCTTCGGTCCAGGCGAGTGGTACGCCACGCGGGACAGTTGCGGCGACGTGAACCATAACGAGGCGCACTACCTCCGCGCCGTCGAGCCGGAGCCCGCGCGGGACGTCGTCGAGGTTGGCGGGGAGACCTACGAACTGGGCGTCTTCTACCACGACGCCGACGGCGACCGCTGGAAGTTCGAGCGCAGTCTCCTCGGGATCCGCAGCACCTCGGACTCCTTCGAGCGTGGCCGACAGGTGAGCAGCGTCGCGACCCTGTACGGCCCCCTGACCCGCGTCTGACAAACCCGCAGCCCCCGGTGACTTCGGTCCCGGGGGCTTTCGGCGTAGGAGGACCGTTCGGACGAGGGAGAGAGCACATGGCGAAGGTGATTGCGAACAGCGGGATGACGGTCGAGCTGACCGGGCGGGACGTGGAGTTGATCCGGCAGGCGCTCCGGTTCTCGGTCGACAACAACGGCGGGTGGGACTCCGACGACGACTCGGAGGCGAACGCCGTGGAGCGGGCTCTCTCGCGGGGCGTGGAGTGAGCGGAGCCTTCCACGTCATCGACTCCGCCAATGCCCCCGCACTGGGCGACGTCCGTGCGGCCAGCGCAGGAGACCTGATCTACATCCGCCCCGAGGCGACGAGCCGTCGCGACTTCCCGAAGTACTGGGAGGCCGTCGGCGTGGCTTTGGCGAAGGGCGCGCTCGTGCATGTGATGAATCGAGAGGAGAGCTAGTGCCGACACGAGAGTTCACCCGAGAGCAGCTCGAACAGATGGGCGTCCCATACGGCTGGGACGCGGAGCCGGGCAAGGAAGCGGAGATCCTCCGCGAGCGGCAGACCGACACCCGACGGTGGGTGTCGTGGCACGAAGTTCTGTTCCGGGCGCCGGACGACGGCAAGGTCTACGCCGTCGACTACCAACAGGGACTCACGGAGTCGCAGGACGGCACCGACCTGTGGGACGACGAGGACACCGTCACGGCCGTCGAGATGGAGCCGTACGAGATCACCGTGACGGAGTGGCGGGAGGTGAAGGACTGATGGGCGTCTTCGACGGTGCAACCTACAGCGTCACAGTCTTCCGCAGGGGCGACGACGACGAGGAGAGCGAGCACACTGACGATCCGCGCACGCTCGTCGAGCAGCTCCGCGCGGACCCGGACGTGAGGGCCGTGGAGACTCACACGGTGCATTACATGATCGGCGAGTATCAGGGCGATCTCTCGTTCGGTGACCCCTACGATGACGAGGACGAGGCCTGATGGCGCGTCGCATGGTCGGCGACGACCAGGAGGTCTACCGCGTCATCGTCGTCCGGCGCGAGCGCAGGGACAACCCTGAGTGGGTGCGCGGAGTCATCGGGCCGGACAATCCGCGCTTCCTCTGGGACGGCCCGGAACACACGCATGCCTACGGCCCGTACAACTCCATCGGTGCCGCGCGTGGGCAACTCACGTCACATACGGCGGACGCCTACGGCGGATCGCTGAACGGCGTTGTGGGCGGCAAGATTCAGAAGGCACACACGACGTGGGAGGACGTGAACTGATGGCACGCGCCATTGGCTACGACGATGAAGAGTGCTTCCGACTCGTCGAGTCGTTCACTCGGTCCGACGGCTCACAGAGCTGCATCACGTGGGGGCCGTACTCCACCCTCGCGGCGGCTCGCGGCATGCGGACCAGACAGGAGCGCCGGCCGATGTACGCGAACTCTGTGTTCACGATCGACCGTTCCCCCATCGCTTGGGTGAGCGTCGAGTGATCCGCGAGCCGAACACCCGAATCGTCCACCCCGTCCCCGACCCGATCCCCGTCGAGTTCGACAAGCCACGCTGCGTGTATGCCTCGTGGCCGTGGCTGACGGAGGAGTTCATGCGGGAGGTGGAGGAGGGGTGAGGGCGTATCGGAAGACGAGCACACAGCACCGGTTCTGTGTCTACCTGACGGAAGACGAGAGGGACCGTCTGTTGGAGGAGCTGAGGCGCATCATCGACCCCAGCTTCTGGCCGACGCTTTCGCGTCTGTACGCGCACGTCAATGCACCGCGAGAGGAGAGCCTGTGAGCCGCATCAACATCCACGAGACCACTACCGGCAGCAGTCGTCTGGAGATCAACCTCCCCGCGCTTCAGAAGGGGGAGGAGAGCCACTCCTTCACCGATGGCGAGGAGCTCGGGGCGGTGTCGACGATCATCGATCTCCTCGACGAGCTCGACAACGGCGAGGCGCTCGTGATCACGCGAGAGATCTGGTGACGACGTGCAACAGCTCCTGATTGCCGCAACGCTCATCCCATCATTCGTCGCACTGGGCGCGCTCGTCTTCGCCTTCGTGTGGCTGACGCTGAACCGACCAGAGGAGACCCCGTGTTCCGAGTAGCCCAGACGCGTGAAGCCTTCGCGTACCCCGTCGGCAAGGTGTGGGGCCCCTACGTCGAGGAGTGTGACGCGCAGGAGCGCGTGAAGACGCTCCGGTCCTTCGATGGGGACGGCGTCATCGAGTCGGGCGAGTTCGGCTCTCCGTGCGGCCTCAGCCTCGTCGACGCTGGCGGAGGTGGGGGAGTGATGGCGACCGCCTGACGCAGTCTTCGCAGAGTGATCACACTCGCGCGGACCTCGTGAACACGCGTAACCCGCACATCTGTTCCCTCGTTAATCGACTCAGACCACGAGCACTCGGGTGAGTCGGTTGCAAACAGGCACGGAGGCAGGGGGTGTCTCTGTGGGGAGAGGCGGAACAGATGGCGGACACGGGCTCAGCAGCGAGCGACGGCGAAGGAGTGCTGACGTACGGCGGGAAGACGTGGAGGGTCACGTCAGCGCCGGTGATCGTCGAATCCCACGAAGAAGAAGACCTCATAGAGGTCTGGGTGAAGAGAGGTGAGGACCTCGGAGATCAGACCGATCCCCAGTCTTCCAGGGGCATGGGCCGCTGAAGACGGAACCATCCTTCGGCCGTACAAGCCGTACACATCGGCCGGCACCGACTACGGAAAGATAACCGCCTGGGGGCGGACGGTCGCGGTGCACCGCGCGGTGTGCGAGGCGTTTCACGGGGCTCCGCCATCCGCGGTGCACCACGCCGCACATCTGGACGGGAATCCGAGCAACAACACTGCGACGAACCTCGCCTGGGCGACCCCCGCGGAGAACGCCGCTCACTGCGTTGCGCACGGCACTGTCCAGCGCGGGGCAATGCACTACGCAAGCAAGGTGACCGAGCGCGATGTGCGAGTCATTCGCAGAGCTCGACGGTTGGGCCTAGCCCCCGCCAAGTTGGCCGATCGTTTCGGGATCAGCAAGGCGACGGTGTCCAACATAGCCGCGGGGAGGACGTGGGCCCATGTCAGCGAGTAAGGCCAAAGGCACCGCGTGGGAGTCGGCCATAGTCGGCTATCTGCGCGAGCAGCACAGCCCGGGCGTCCATCGCAACGTGCAGATGGGCGCCCGCGACATTGGTGACATCGACGGCTACTACCTCCACGCGCTAGAGGCGAAGGCGGAGAAGTCAATCACGCTCGCCGACTACATCGCGCAGGCCAATCGGGAAGCCGTTCACGCCGGCCAGCCCTTCGGGTGCGCGGTCGTCAAGCGGCGCATGAAGGGCGTGGCTGACGGCTATGTCGTGCGGGACGTGCGGACGGATGTCCGGCTCCTCAACCGGCTCCGGGACATGGAGGAGGCGCTCCAGGGCGAGAACTCAGAGCTGTACGAGTCGCTCGACAAACAGCACCGGGAGGCAGCGTGAATCAGGCAGTTATCGAGTTCTCGGGGTGGCTCACCGTGTACCCCGGTGACGAGTACGAGGGCGGGGAGATGTCGGATGAGGAGGCTCGGGGCTGGATCTCTCACGCCATGGCGCGGGGCGACAAGCACGCTGGCAACTACCTGACGAACGCGGGCCTCGTCGGGTCCGTCGAGTACGAGGACTACGACGGACCCGAGTAGCGCCAAACGTTCGGCGGTCTAGTACCGCAAAGCACTGACACAAGGGGCGTCCTCCGGGGCGCCCCTTCCGCATGCACCGGAGGGGAAAGACCTTGCGACTGTCGGAGATCCTGGGGCGACTGAGCGGCGTAGAGGAGGATCACGACGGCTACCTTGCGCTCTGCCCCGCGCACAGTGACCGGAACCACCCGAGCCTGAAGCTCACGCTCAAAGACGGCGGCATGCTCCTGATGACGTGCCGCACCGGGTGCGCCAAGCGTGACGTCCTGGACAAGCTCCGCATGCGGGAGGCGGATCTCTTCGACGTCGTCAACGACATGGGCGCGTCGACGATCAGCGCGAAGGCGCCGGAGTCGATCGGCATCGCGGAGATTGCTGGACTACGGGCATTCGTCAACGAGACGTCATCCGCGCTGAAGCCTGGCTCCGAAGCGGCGTCGTACATCTTCGACCGCTTCGGCGTGACGGTGGAGCTCGCGGAAGACCTGGACGTCGGTTACTGCGCTCCCGGTACACGCCCTCAGCCCTGGCTCTCTCGTGGATTCACTCGCTACCCGCGCGTGACGGTCCCGCTTGCTGGCTTCGACGGTGTGGTCCGCGGCCTCCAGGGGCGCGACCTCTCGAAGAAGTGCCCTGCTCGATGGGTCTCCCTGGCGAACGTGGAGGGGAGGACGTGGGCGAAGTACGGCGTCCTGACTGCCGGCGCCGGGTACGACACGATCCTTGTGACGGAGGGGCCGGGGGACGGGCTGACGTCCGTCGGCGTCGGCTACGACGCGCTCCTCATCCGCGGTGCTGGTCTGGCACGGAACGCTGTCCTCGTCGCGGAGCTCGTCGAGCACCTTCGTGGCCGTGACGTGGTGCTCGCGTTCGACCCTGACGACGCTGGAGCGCGCGGTATCGGGGCCCTGGCGACGGCACTCGTCGAGGATGGCAACGCTCCGCGTCAGCTGCCTTTCCCCAACGCGGGGGAGGACTTGACTGCGTGGCGTGAGCGGACGCCGGAGACCTTCGCGGCGGAGTTGCATAGGGCCGTCCGGTCGGCGGCCGTCGTCGAGGTGAAGGAGCCTGAGACGGCTCCCGCTGTGGAGGACGAGCTAGATCTCCCGGCGACGGATGCGGCACTGGCAACCATGGATCTGTCTGCGCGCCAGATGTTCGATCAGACCGACGTCGGCGTTGCCGTGCGGCTGCGGGACTTCATGAGCCGCAACGGAGGCGGCGTGCGCTATGCGCGCGGTCTCGGATTCCTGACGTGGGACGGGAAGATCTGGACGGCGGGGGAGGCGAAGGTTCGCGAGTCACTCCATCTGATGGGCGCGGAACTGATCGCGTCGGGGGAGGAGGCGAACCGGCGTCTTGCGCTGAAGGCTCTGACCAACCGGTCCATCGACGCCGTGATGAAGGAACTCCCGTCCGTCCCCGGCGTACCGGCCGACGCTCAGGACTTCGACTCGCGGCATGAGTTGCTGTCCGTCGCCAACGGAACAGTGAACCTCCGTACGGGGCAGATGCACCCGCACACCCCGGACGACATGATCACGAAACGGCTGAACGTCGCCTTCTACCCTGACGCCCCTGCAACGAGGTGGAACCAGTTCCTCGCCGAGGTGTTCCCGGATCATCCGGAACTGCCCATGTTCATGCGCCGTCTCGTCGGCTACGGAATCACAGGCTCGACGTCAGAGCACTGCTTCGCGTTTATGCATGGGCAGGGGAGCAACGGGAAGAGCGTGTTTCTGGACGCCCTGATTCACGTCTTCAAGGGTGTCACGCAGGCTACGCAGTTCTCGACGTTTGAGAAGTCGGTGAACGTCGGTCAGGCGTCGCCGGAACTTGCGTCCCTGCGCGGTGCTCGGATCGTCACTAGCAGCGAAACGGAGAAATACAGCCGTCTCGCCGAAGCACTCGTGAAACAACTCACCGGGGGCGACCCGATCACGTGCCGCTTCCTGAACCAGAACCCGTTCACCTACGTTCCGTCATTCCTACTTCTAGTGGCAGGGAATTTCAAGCCTGCCATCTTGTCGCAGGACGAAGGTTCGTGGAGGCGCGTCAAGTTGATTCCCTTTGACGCGGTCTTCTCCTACGCCCTCGGCAACAAGGACCCGGGACTTCCAGCCAAGCTGCGGGATGAGGCCGAAGGAATCCTCTCGTGGGCGGTCGCCGGCGCCGTGGAATGGTACGCACATGGGTTGGGGGAGCCCGCATCCGTGGCTTCCGCAACTCAGGATTACCGGGAGTCAGAGGACCGCCTAGAGCCGTTCATTGAGGCGTGTCTAGTCCGCGAAAAGGGTGCTCGTGTCGCCCCGATGGCCGTGCGGCGTGCTTACAAGGACTGGGCTGAGGATGCCGCCTTGGATCGGAAGGAGATACTTTCCGGCTGGGCGCTTTCCGTGGAATTGGAGTCGCGGAAATTCAAGAAAGACAAGCGCGGCGGAAAGTGGGGGTTCAACGGCATTCGCCTCATGACTGACGAGGAGAAGGAGCACGCCGCCCGGATTGCCGAGGGGGCTCCCGAGCCATCAGCGGCCACCGGTTCGGTGAACATCTTCGGAGAGGCGAAGTAATGGACGATCGGTGGTGGAGCGTGCCGGGATTCCCCGGCTACTCCGTGAGCGACCAGGGGCGTGTCAGGAACGTCAGAGGCAAGATCCTTCGCCCGTGGGTTATCGGAGGCGGCTACTTGCTGATTCGCCTGTACCGGGACGGAGTCGGCACGGCGTTCCCGGTCAACCGGCTCACCAACCTTCGGTGGGCCACCCCGTCCGACAACAACGCGGACAAGCTGCTACATGGTACCGACCAGCGAGGAGAGCGGTCAGGGCTGGCCAAGGTCACCGCCGCTGATGTGCTGGAGATACGTAGGCGTCTCGAAGAGGGAGAGCTACAGGAGGCATTGGGCAGGGAGTTCGGCCTGACGCAGACGGGCGTGTCCCGGATCAAGCTGCGCAAGAACTGGAGGCACATCTGATGATCACGCACAGCTTCCCCGTGCTGGGGCAGAACATCCCCGTCTACGTGCCCCAGACCGACGACGATCTCCGCCTCTTCCGCCAGTACGTCACCGACGCTGCGAGCCGCGGAGAGCGCGTGGCGCTGGACACGGAGACGACTGGGCTCGGGACGTTCACCCGTGGCTTCCGGATCAGGACGGTTCAGTACGGGACCCCGGATCAGGCATGGGTGCTTCAGGTGGAGAAGGGCAAGGCACTCACGGAGCACGCAGCGTGGGCGGCCAACACCCTCCCGGCGCTGTCCATGCAGAACCAGAATTTCGATCAGCTCGCCATGGACCGTCACATCCCCGGCGTGCGGCTGGAAGACCTGGCGCCGAAGACGCTCGACACCTACATCCATCTCCACTTGTCCGACCCCCGGCGAAAGGACCAGGGCGGCCCTGGCAACAAGCTGAAGGAGGCGGCAGAACACTACGTCGACCCGTCCGCCCCCGACACGCAGAACGGCCTCATCGAGGAGTTCCACAAGATCGGCCGGACGAAGGATGACGGCTGGGCGTACATCGACATCAACAACCCTAAATATCTTTCCTACGCCGGTGGGGATGTGATTCTGACATCCCGCCTCCTGCCCAAGGTGCAGCAACGGGTGCGGGAGTTGGGCATCAATCCGGCGCTAATCCCCTTCGAACACCAAGTCGCCTTCGTCTGCGCCCTCGTCGAGCGACGTGGAATGCGGATCAACCGCGAGTACACGTCGCACCTCTCCGCGCAGTTGGCTGAGGAGTCGGCCCGGTGGGCTGCGGAGGCTAAGAAGTACGGGGTCGTCAACATCAACTCAACCCGCCAGGTCTCCGAGGCCCTTCTCGGCATGGGGGAGAAAATCCCGGAGCGGACGGCTGGCGGTGCGGTCCAGGTCGACGGCAAGGTGCTGAAGCGCCTGGCCGACGTCGACAAGGATTGGGAGCCGATCGAGTCGCGCACTCCCAACCCGCTGGCCATGGCCATCCTGCGGAGCAAGCGCGCATCCAAGTGGAAGATGTCCTATGCGGATGCGATGCTCCGCACAGCGGACGAGAACGACCGCGTACATCCCAAGATCGGCGCACTCGCCGCACGTACAGCGCGAATGGCTATCAGTGACCCGCCGTTCCAACAGCTCCCGTCGGGCAAGTGGGAGGTCCGGCACTGCGTCGTCACCGACGAGGGAAACCGGGTCATCTCCGTCGACTACTCGTCCGTGGAACCGCGCGTCATGGCGGCTCTGTCGGGCGACGAGAAGATGACGGCCGCGATCCTGCGGGGCGACGACCTCCACAACCTGACGGCAGCGTCGGTGTACAGATCCGACTTCACGCCTGGACAGCGGAAGGTGGCGAAGGTCGTTCAACTGGGCGTCGCCTACGGAGGAGGAGCGAAGACGATCGCGGCCCAAACGGGCCTGTCGTTGGCTGCCGCACAGGACGCCGTGCGTGGCTACAAGCGGACGTACCCGCGACTCGCTCGGTACATCCGGCAGCTTCAGGGCAAGGTCATCCGCAACGGCTACACGCTCCGCACCCCGTCCGGCCGGCGACTCGTCTTCGACCGTGACGCGGCCTATGCCTCGTTCAACGGGGAGATCCAGTCGACGGCCCGGGACATCTTCGCTCAGGGCATGTTGGAGATCCACGCTCGCGGCCTCACGCCTCACGTGCTGCTTCCCGTCCATGACGAGATCGTCGCGGATGCTCCGGAGCGGGAGGCGGAGACCGTCGCACGGGAGATCGGGGAGGCGATGGCAACAACCATCCGTGGCATCCCGATTGGTACCGATCCCGATGTTGGCGGGCAGAGCTGGGGATCCCTGTACATGAAGAAGGCGAGCACGATGACGAGTAACGACCCCTGGTACGCGGCGCATCCCGACGAGGCGCACGCGGCGGAGAAGGCACGCGCATGACGCCCGCACGTCTCGCGCCTCCTATTGCGGGACGTGCGACCACAGTTGACCGTGCGGTGGCGGGTTTTCGCCCCTCTGCCGCGCGGTCGGTAGCCCGTCCCATGCGCATCACGCCCTCTTTGCGTCCCCCTGAACCGCCCCTGTACCCCTCCCGGCGTGACGCTCTGCGACGGTGGGAGGAGTCTGAGGACTGGTCCTGTACCTACTGCGACTCCGCATTCAGCCCGATGGTTGTAGCGGAGGTGGACCACGTTCATCCGCTTGCGAGGGGCGGCCTTCACGAATGGTTCAACCTTGCGCCCGCGTGCGCCTGGTGCAACCGGACGAAGGCCGATCGGGACGTTGCTGAGTGGCTGTCAGAAACCACAGGTGAGAGCTTCACCGTCGACGACGACGCGGTTACGTAGCGAAGCCTGACGGGGCGTCCATCGCCTTCACAAGTTCTTCGCAATGTTACGACTTCATTACGACGGAATGGTCTATTCCGACTTGTGGCGGCCGACATAACCCCAGGTGAGATTGGGTGGCCGACATAACCAGGTCGCCTGACCTGAATCGCAGAACTAGACAAAGCCCCGTATAGCGGTCGAGATAACGGAGCTGATCCGGCCGCTTGATGATTGCCTGTGGAGGTTGTGTGACTTACAGTCCTGATCAAGTCGCAGACGGACAACGAATGATCGAACTCCTCGACCGGCTGACAGAGGCCGTGACCGAGATTCGACAGTTCATGACCGTCTACGACGACGCAGTAACCCTGCCAGGCCGCCGACGGTCTGGAGTGGATGCGGACGGAGGCCGGCAGGCGACGCGCGGACCGTCCCGCCCGACCGAAGTGTGTGCACTCGATGAGTGTCGCATTGCTCTTCAAGCAGAACTGAAGAACGGCGTCAAGGAGCTGCCTTACGCAGTAGCGAAAGTTCTTGGCGTCTCCGCATCCATGGATCGTGCCCTAGCCCGCTGGGAGGGGGAGGACACGGCCCTTCAGGTTCCAGGGGGAACAACAGTTGATCATCGTAACGGGGCCGCAGGACACTGACGACGCGGTGGAGCTGATCGAGGAAGTGTCAGGGCTCCTCGACGGCCTTCCCGCCTACAGCGTCGTACTCCAATGGGCCGCCGCAACCGCCCTGTACTGCCTCACCGGCTGGGACAGGTGCCCGAAGGCCGTGGCTGACGTGATGATTGCCGAGACGTTCGGGCTCATGATCCATCACCTCCCTGTCTGACTAGCGCGAAACGTTTGACGCTCCGGCGTTCGCCCCCGTCCGGTACGCGGGACGGGGGCTTTCGTTTACCCAAATCACTGTGTGACCCACGTCACTAACACTCACCCAAACATTTCCGCTCTGGCGCCCCATTACGTCAGTAACGCCAGGCATACACGGAGGAGAACGACATGAGCCGCGTCGAGGTTACGGACGAGCAGATCAAGGCCGCGCAGTCGGGCGACAGTGACGCCATGTGGGAGATCGTCCAGGCGTTCGATCCGATGTTCTCCGGCATGATCCGGTCCGTTGCCTCCGGTGCGAGCCGGGAGGACGCGGAGGATCTCCTCCAGGAGGCCCGCGCGGTTCTGATCCAGCACGTCCGCGCCTACGACTCCGAGGCGTCGTCGGCAAAGCTGACGAGCTTCGTCTTCCAGGCCGCACGACGTTGCATCGCGGAGGAGCACGTCAAGTCGACGACCGCCCTTACCGTCGACCCGACGGCAGTGCTTCGCGTAAAGCGCGCGCTGTGGCAGGGGGGCGGCAACGTCGACCAGGCGTGGGAGATCCTCTCCACATGCTCCAACGCGAAGAACCGTATGGAGCGTGAGCGCTTCATGTCGGTCGTCGAGGCACTGGCAGGGACGGAGAGCCTGGACGCCCCCGCGGGTTCCGACGACGGTGACGGCTCCGGCCTGACTCTCACCGACGTCATCGCCGATCCCGCCTCCGAGATCTCCGATCCCGCGGAGCGTCGCGACCTGGCCCGGTGGCTCATGACGCAGATCCCGCAGCGTCAGGCATTCGCGCTCCGTGCCTTCTACGGCGTGCAGATGAGCCGCCAGGAGGACACGCAGACCCGTGACGACCTGGGCGTCACGGCGTCCACCCTCCGAGGCCTGCGCCGCTCGGGCGCCGACAACGCCCGCAGGGTTGCCGACGTTCACGGCCTGGCCGCGTAAGACACACCCGCTACTGACACCGACAGGACTGACGACCATGAACCGACTTCCCTCCCTCGACGACTACGACGTCCAGGGCGTTCGCCCCGACGAGGCCGCCCTCTGGGGCGACGACGTGATGTACGCGGTGGAGACCCGGATCGACTCAACGCCGCTCGAAGGTTTTTCGATCGAGACCGTCTGACCCGAGCAGCGCTAAACGTTTGGCACTGCGTCAATCACACACGAGGAGAGACATGACCAAGTACATCGCACAGTGCCGGCTGTCGTCCTACGACACCATGAAGGCGCAGGTCGACGAGGGTGACGTAGAGGTTGCCGCCTTGAAGGACGACGAGAACCTGATGGAGGTTTACCTCCGCCCCAACGAGGCCCGCACCTTCGCCCGCGGGATCCTCGCCCTGGCCGACGAGATCGACGGGGGAGAGGTGGCGGAGGCCGCCCCCATCAAGGTCGGTGACCGGGTGGAGATCGTGCGCGCGGAGGCGTGCAGTCGCCACGAGGAGGGCGGAGCGGGAATCGTCGATGAGGTCGACAGCCGCGACCCGCGCCTTCCCTTCCGCATCGTCGACGAGCAGGGGTACTTCATCGCGTGGGCGGGAGCGGTCCGCAAGGTCGATGAGCCGGCGGCCAACACCCCTGCTCCCACCTTCGCCGACCACATGGCGGAGGCGAAGAAGCTGCTCGTGAGCAGCGTGCACACCGGAGCCGACATCATCACCCTCGCCCGCGAGCTGGCCGACCGGGCGTAGCGCTAAACGTTTGTCGCTGCATCAGACACTCACAGAGGAGAGACATGACCACTGCACCCGCGATCCACACCCTCACCAAGGCCGACGGCCCCGCGGACCTCGACGGCGTCACGAAGATGGGTATCGGAGCCTCCTGGGACACCACCACGGGCGGATCTGGCGGACTGATGGGCTTCGCCCGTAAGACGCGCGGGACGGACCTCGACGCCTTCGCCATCCTCATGTCGGGCAACGATCCCGTCCGCTACGCCGGCCTCGACGTCACCGACCCCCTCCAGAACGGCGCCGTGACGTCGACGGGCGACAACCAGACCGGTCACGGCGAGGGGGATGACGAGCTCCTGGAGGTCGACTTCACCCGCGTCCCTCCGCAGGTGACGAGCGTCGTCTTCGTCTGCGCCGCGTACAAGCGAGGCAGCGACTTCCGCAAGGCCGCGAACGTCTCCTTCAAGGTCTACGACTCCTCGGGCGGCAGCACGGCGCAGGTGGCCGACATCTGGCCTTCGCTGCTCGGCTCCGGGAACGCTATCGCCGTCGCGAAGGCGTTCCGCGCCGGCTCCTCCTGGAAGCTGGAGGTCATCAACGAGCGCGGGACGATCCGGCAGGGAGATCAGGACAGCCTTCTGCGGTTCGCCGTCGGCAAGTAGCGCCAAACGTTTGTCGCTCCTGGGGTTGTGGTGGCCGACATAACTGTGCCATAGTCAGAGCAACGCAAGGCACTGACGGAAGGGGCGCTCCATACGGGGCGCCCCAGGGGAGGGGATGTTATGGCCACCATTACCGACTGGTCGGGTAAGGAAGTCACTGGCGTCCTCACCGACGTCCCTGGCAAGTGGGCGACCGTCCATGTGCGAGATGCGGGTTTCTCGCACTACGAGGCTGGTGACGACCTGATCCGGGCTCGGGTCGAGTACAGCCACAAGCGCGGTTACTGGATCTGGGAACTGTACTCGGGGTGCAGGTACGTGCCCGTTGACGACAACGAGTACCGCACTCCTAAGGCATGCACCACGGCACTCCAGGCTGTTCGTGCAGTGCAGCGCGCGGCACGGAAGCACCGTGTGGCGCAGTACTTCTAGCCGAAACGCCCTCCGGGGCGTCGGGTGGGATTGGTCTACCGGGCCTGACGAGGCAGATCACGAAGGGGAGAGATGGACACCAGGACGCAGATCACCGCGGAGGAACTGAGCAGCATCCCGCGGGCACGGGCAACGCGACTCTCATACGACTGGTCGCACTTCGGCCGCTACACGGTATGGATCGCGGAGGCGAGCTTCTTCGGGTGGTCTGTCATGACTGACTACGGCAAGCCCGGTCAGGAGGGCGTCGTCACCTCCCCACGGACCCGTGACAACTGCATAGCCGCCCTGGCGGACTACGTGCGGAACTACGGCAACCCGCAATGGGGCAACAACCTCGCCGTCGAGGAATGGGAGCCGGTGAGCGTCAAGCTCGATGCGTGGATCTCTCACACTCAGGCGCTGAACCTACCGTGGGCGCCTCTGCCTGAATAGCCGAAACGCCCTCCGTGGGGCGTCCGTAGGAAGTGGCCTGCCCGCGCTGACGGGCAGGCCGAAGGAGGAGAGATGGACCGCGAAGAGCTGGACGAGATGGGCACTGACGAGTTGCTGGATGTGCTCCGCACTCACACGGATGAGCTTCCGAGAGCGAGCACTTTTCGTCGGGCGTGGGTGCGTCTGGACCGGATCCTGACCGATGGCGGACCAGAGTGCCTGCCCGCCCCTTGGGAGTGAAGTACCCGCCCCGCTTAGGCATCGCCCACCAACCCGGCACCCCCAGTGCCGGCGGGCGCGCGGTTCGAATCCGCGGCGGGGCACACAGGAGATCTGAACGAAGGAGGAGCGATGAAGAGTCGTTGGGTTTTGCTGAGTCAGTGGGTGACCCTCCTGCTGCCGTTCCCGGCCCTGCTGCTGACGGTAGGGGTCGGATCGGTCGCGGCAGCCGTAATCGTGTTCGGCGTTCCGGTACTGATCATGGCGGCCGTTGTGGTCTGGGAGCTGACGGCCTACCCCGATCGCTAGCACCTCGCCTCGTCTCGAATCCGCGGCGGGGCACTTCGTAGCCACTTCCAACTCAGGAGCATCCATGCAGTTCGAGGAACACCACATCGTCGAGCACGTCAGGGCGGACGGAAAGGTCGACGTCGAGCAGTACGACGACGCGGAGGAGGCGCACCGGGAGTACCGCACCCTGGCCCGCATGCTCGCCCGCGGGGAGAAGGTAAAGCTCCACCGGTACACGACGGTCGTTCTCTTCTCGTCCGTCCGCGCGAAGTAAGGAGCAACCATGAGACGCGCCCACGCCATCCCTGCCGCAATCGTCGGACTCAGCATCTCCGCCGTGGCAGCCGTCGGCCTCATCTGCGCCCCCAACGCGCAGGCTCCGGAGTACCCGGCACTCGCCGACGTCGTCTCCGCGCCCGTTGTGACGCCCTCACCAGCCTCCCCGTCGCCGTACCGCCCGGAGCCGCGGAAGACGACGAGGACGGACCGCGACGGGAAGCGCGCGACACTGACGCCGTTGCCCTCCCCGAGCGTCGCCAGGCCGTCGACGACGCCCGCCACGACGCGGCCCATAGCCACGCCCCCGGCGGACATCCGGGTCAGCTTCTACCGCGACTGCACGGGCCACGCACAGGAGTGCATCGACGCAGGCTCGCTGACGATGTACGCGGGGCGGATCCTCGCCGGCCATAACTACATGGGGTATCAGTGGCTCTCGCGCGTCCCCGTCGGACGCACGGTGCGCGTCATCTCCGGCCCCCTCGCCGGGACGTACGAGGTGTACGGGCACCTGACGATAGGACGTCAGGGAGGCGCCATACCGTCGTTCGCGGGAAGCCCGGATCTCGTGCTTCAGTCCTGCGAGGGGAGCGGGACGGGGTTTTCGTTGCTGCACCGGAAGTAGCGTCAAACGTTTTGCGCTAGGTGTTGTGGTGGCCGACATAAGTCTGTCATAGTCAGAGCAACGCAAGGCACTCACGAAGGAGCGAACATGACCGCGACGCCCACCAACTTCCGAGAGACCCTCCTCCGCGTCGCGGGCGTCGAGCGCGTCATCCGCACGGAGCTCGGTGGCAAGATCCGCACCGTCAGGCAGTTGGAGGCGGCGCACCTGAAGGCCGTGAAGGCGGCCCTCGTCGAGATGCGGCAGGCAGGCGCTGCAAGTCTTCGCGAGCGTGCGTCGGCCGTGGGCGACGGAGGAGATGGCGCGTTCTCCAAGATGGCGGCACGCTGGGAGCGGGGCGTGTTTCCCAGCCACGGAACCTACGACGTGGCGGCGATGAAGAAGCCGTTCCCGCCCGTCCGGTTCACGGAGACAGTGCCGGAGTACCTCGTCGAGGTGGCCCCCGGCGAGTACGCCACGACGGAGGCCGCAGCGTCGATGGGCGCGACGGAGCGCGTCGACGAGGTTCTCCCCGGGTTGGCACCCTGCCGGTATGGAAAGGGGTGGACGTTGAACCATCTGGCCTCCGCCTCCGACGAGTACCCCAACGGGCGCCACATCGGCCCCCTGTTCAAGACCCGGGCACGGGCGCGAGAGGTGGCGATGACGGAGCTGGCACACCTCGACTTCACCCGCAGTGCAGAGGACTTGGTGGCCGACGAGCAGACGGCCGCAACGGTCAAGTACTTGAGATTGCGTGAGTTCGTCGCCGCCTCTACTCGCAACGCGTGGGCGGAGAGCGACCTCCGAGAGGCGGAGGCGAGGGTCACCGCTCTACGTGAGGCGGGGACGCCGGTCACGGCACTCGCCGCCTGACCCCCAGAGCCCCTGTCAATTACGGTGACAGGGGCTCTTCCTGTAACGCGAGACACTCGCAGGAGGAGCCATGGAATCCACCGAACTGCACATCACCGCACGCAACATCCGCCAGGGCGACGTCTTCACCCTTCACACCCACCAGCGCACGGCGCTCCGTGACGTGTGGCCCGTGATGACCCGTGGGCACGTCTACGTCCAGTTCGCAGGCGGGGGAGGGGCGACGATCCCCGCGGACAAGCCGCTGACCGTTACGCGCACCGTGGCGGATGCGGCATGACGTACCGCCTCACCTTCGAAGGTGGCCGCTCCTGCGTCCTCGACGACGTGGCACACCGTCACTTCCTCCGCCAGGCCATCCGGCGCCGGCACGAGTTGACGAGGGTCCGCCGCGGGTACGTGGTGACGCTGCCTGGTGGGAAGTTGGTCGCGCTGATCGCGGAGGGAGCGCAAAACGTTTGACGCTAGGTGTTGTGGTGGCCGACATAACTGTGTCATAGTCAGAGCAACGCGAAGCACTGACGGAGGGCGAGACGATGACCTACTTCATCCGAACCGAGAACGGCACCGCAGCCAACGTCACCAAGGAAGTCGGCCTGGCCGAAGCCAACCGCTGCATGATGGACGGCAAGCGCGAGGTGGCCGAGATGACCGCCGTGAGTGGCTTCTACATGATCTGGTACAAGGACGGCCGGAAGGTCACCCTGTCCCGCCAGGACGGCGGCATGCCCGAGCCCACCCCCGTCGAAGAGCCCGCCGCGGACGGCGTGCAGGAGTGGGGAACCGTGGCGGCGTCCATGCTGCTCCACAAGTTCCAGGGCGAAGGGCCGGCGGTGCAGGGTGCCGACTACCGGGCGAAGTGCCGTAAGAACATCCGATGGCACGCCCGGCCCATGTCGCAGACGGAGGGTCCGCGCCTGCGGAGTCGACACGAGATCGAGACGAGCGAGTACGCCCACCTCTACACCTTCTGCCCGCGCTGCGAGACGAAGTAGCCGGAGCCCCATCCGAGCCCCTGTCAATTCCGGTGACAGGGGCTCCGGCACACCAGCCACTCACACCGCCACGCACACGAACCGAGGAGCCATGAGAGCCCACCTGCGTCGCCTGGACCCCATCCTGATTCAGGCCGTCATCGCTGCCGCACTCTCCTTCGCCCACATCCACGACATTGCGGAGGCCGCAGGGCAGGGCGGATGGAAGGCATGGGCTTACCCCGTGAGCGTCGATCTGCTGATGGTCATGGCGTGGAAGCGAATCCGGACGCCCGACGTGCCGAAGGTGGGCGCGTGGTGCTGGTTCCTCGTCTCCCTCGCGGCGTCACTGGGGGCGAACATCGCGACGGCCGGTGTCCTCGACATGACCAACCTCCCCGTGCAGCTCCGCGTCCTCGTCGCCGGTTGGCCGGCCGTGGCGTTCCTCGGTGGCTCGCTCCTCGTCCACTCCGGCAAGGCGACCGACGAGGAGCCACAGGAGGCCGCTGGAGAGGCTGAGGGGGAGCCGGTGGATGAAGAGGTCGAGGAGGTCGTGAACGAGCCTCAGAAGCCCAACCTCGTCACCTACGCGGAGGCTGCCGCCGTTGCCGACGTCGACCCGGTGACTATCCGCGGAGCTGCCAACGGCCCGCGTGCAAGGCTGAGCAAATACCAGACCACTGACGGACCGCGCGTCGACCTCGACGAGGTCCGTAAGGTCTACAACCTGCGCCCTGCGGGCGTGTGAGGAGAGATCATGAGTGGCGCCATGCAGCCTGAAACGAAGATTACGCTCGGCTTCGCCATCGTCGGATGGCTGATCGAAGCCGTGGCCAGTGCCGCACTCCTGTTGGGCGACCCGGAGGCCATCAACGCCGTTGTGGGCGCGGGCGTCCCTACCGTTGCGTTCACCATCGTCGCCGTCCTCTCCCTGCGGGCGGACATGAAGCGCCCCGTAGGCGTGTGAGGAGAGGGAACGATGGAATCACTGATCGAAGGCGAAGACAACGGCCGTGTGACTGTTTGGGCGGGGGCCGTCACCCGCGTTCCTACGGGGCTGGTGCGTGTCCTCGTCAACGAGGAGATCAGCGAAGACGTGGGCGTTGTCGACTTCACCCCCGCGCAAGCCCGCGAACTCGCTGCCGCTCTCCTCCGCGCGGCCGACGAGGCGGAGGGACGATGACCTACCCGTCCATGCGCGACCCCGACGGGACGAAGCCGCCGTACGGCAGCCTGGAGTACTGGGCACGGTTCATGCGCGTCTACGGCATGCAGGGGCCCGACTTCCCGGCCGTACGCCCCGACACCCTGGACCGTGCCCGGGTGCGTGAGTTCGTCGAGCGGTTCAAGCGCGAAAACCCGCACCTCACGGCGACCGGACGAGACAAGCGGAACATCAAGCTTCCGCAGCAGTGACACTGATCAACAGGAAGGCCCCCGCCAACCGGCAGGGGCCTTCTTTGCGTTGTACGTCAGACGAGGTCGCCACGCTTCAGGGCGTCAACAAACAGCCCCCAGTGGGTGTCGCTGAAGACGACCGCCGGGCCGGCGGGCACCTTCGAGTCACGCACAGGGAGAGCTGCGGGGATGGCGCCGTCAGCGACCTGCACGCAGTCGCCCTGGTTGCCGCTCGCACGCGGCGATCGCCACACGAAGCCAGTGGCGGAGGCGTCAGGAATGATGGTCATTAGATCGTGTCCTTCAGTCGTTCGATGAGGTCGGCCGATTCGTCGAACGGAAGAGCCGCCGCGCGTAGCCGCTCGAAGGCACTCCCGTACCGACTGACTTCCGCAGGATCCTCGACGTACAGGGCGCCCGTCAGGTTCTCCAGGTACGCAACGTCGAGGTCTGCCGTCTCTGGAAACCCTATGACGGCGAAGCTGCCGAGCATCCCCACGTGGGGCGGTGCGTCAACCGGCAGCACCTGAATTGAGACCTGCGGAAGTACAGCGTGATCGAGCAGCTTCTGTAGTTGCTCTTTCATCATCTTCGGGTCGCTCTTGACCCGGGGACGGAGCGCAGCCTCGTGGATCACCGCCCAGAGCTCCAGCGGCTCCGGACGGGACAGCACGGACTGTCGAGCCATGCGCACTTGCGTCAGCGCGTTCACCTCGTCGGGGGTGGACGTCATGCTGAGGGCGTCGATCGTCGCGCGGGAGTATGCAGCCGTCTGGAGTAGTCCCGGGATGAGAGTTGACTGATACGTCCGCATCGACTTGGCGTCAGCCTCCAGGCTGATCAGGTCGGCGTAGGACGGTGAGATGGTGTCTCGGTACGTCTGCCACCATCCGCGGACGCTGCCGTGCCGGGCGATGGAGTGGAGGACGTCGCGCTTCGCGGCGTCGTCGACGCCGTAGAGGTCGAGGAGCGAGCCAAGATCGGCAGGCTTGATGCCGAGGCGGGCCAGCTCGATACGGTTGACTTTGGACGCCGGGAGCCCTACGCGGTCTGCGACGTCGCTCAGCTTCAGGTGGGCACCCTCGCGTAGCCGGCGCAGTTCACTGCCCAGCTGACGCTTACGAACTGTCGGCTCGCTCACCCTTCCCCCTCCCTGCTCGTTACACATCTTTCCGTCAGCCGCCTGACGTGGCTACAGCTTTCCACAGTGAACGCGACGACGAATCATCGTGAGTGCAATTTTGCAGAGTTGGTCGTTCGGGTTGCATTACCGGCTCTACTCTCGTCACACTGGCAGTGCCATTCCGCGCACAGTGGGTGATCACATGCAGGGATTAGGAGGCGTCGTGTCACGCCCTGAATCAAGAGAACTGCCGGCCGTCGGGACAGTCATGGTGGACACCGCTCGAAGTGTCATCGGTGAGTTCCGTGGTGTGGTCAGCGGCCGATACCTTCTGCGTCCCCGAGGGGGAGGGCGTGAATGGGACGTCGACCCGAAGTGGACGCGCGTCGCGACGGAAGAGGATCTCAACAGCGACTGGCTGACCAGTCAGCGAATCCTCTGGAGTGACGAGGTGCGGCGATGACGGCCACCTATCCTCCGCTGACGATGACCCTGGCGCCCACTGGCCTCCCGGTTCAGCAATTCGTCGAATGCGTGCGCTGCCTTGAGGCCAGCACGGACGAAAGCAGCGTCCAGGAGTGGACGTCTCAGCACCACTCCATACGCGTCGGGCACGACACATTCCGCACCGTCAGTACCGCGAGTTGGCGGCTCGTGCCGAGGAACAACACACCCTGAGCCCGCGGACTGGGCGCCTGTGCGTCCGGATCGCGGTGGGCGCGGCAGGGGCCGGACAGCTGGTGAGGTCGGCCCTCCCGGTCCCTGCATGCGTCCTGAACTTCTCGTCCCTGACCTAGCGCTGTCGAACAGGGACGAGGCGCCGCCCGTCGGTGGAGTCCCTGCCGCAGGGGACTGCCCGGGGCGGTATGGGCCCCGACCACTTCCTCCCCCGTGGAGGTGGGCGGGGCTTCTTCGTTTTCGCAGGTCAGGAAGTACAGCCGATGTTGGGTCCCACGTCCCGGATGAAGCTGAATACATAGTTGTATAGGTACTGACCGCAGTACGTCTCGAACTCATGGATCCCGAGGCTCTTCAGGATCGAGTCGACCACGTCGAAGAACACGCCGTTGACCGCCGGGAGCCACAGCAGCGCGAACACGAACAGCAGGCCGAAGGGCGCGAACGGCTCCACCTGGCGCTTGAGGTTGTACGACAGCCAGGGCTCGATGACGCCGTAGCCGTCCAGGCCCGGGACCGGCAGGGAGTTCAGGATCGCGGCGCTGATCTGGAGCAGGGCGAGGAAGGCGAGGGCCAGGCGGAAGTCGGCCGGCACGCCGTCCAGGGCGTCCAGCCAGAACGGGGCCGTGCAGACGATCGCGAACAGGACGTTCGTCAGCGGACCGGCCGCCGAGATCAGACTGTGCCGCCAGCGCCCCTGGATCCGGCCGCGCTCGATGAACACGGCACCGCCGGGCAGACCGATCCCGCCCATGATCACGAAGATCACGGGGAGCACGATGCTCAGCAGTGCGTGCGTGTACTTCAGCGGGTTCAGCGTGAGGTAGCCCTTCGCGCCGACCGAGATGTCGCCGCTGTGCAGGGCGGTGCGCGCGTGCGCGTACTCGTGCAGGCACAGCGAGACGATCCACGCGGCCGTCACGAACAGGAACACCGAGAATCCGGGCTGCTCGGCGAACCCGGTCCAGGTGGCCCAGCCGGTCACCGCCGTCACGGCGAGGATCCCGAGGAAGACGGGACTGATCCGCCGTTCACTGTGGCGGGTGGTGGCGGTGGTCATGGGGCTCCCTGGACTCTCGTGCACGCGGTGGGACTGCCCGACGGTACCGGGCGCACGGGGAAAACGTCTCGCGGTCCCCCAGGGGTTCCATGGAGGGTAGGGCTCATGGGGCTTGTGCACGTGTTCTACGGGGGGTCGGCAGCCGGACTGCGCGGAACCCGCCGACCCCCTGACCCGCTGAAGTGACGCCTCGTCCCCACCCCCGGCGCCGCGCGCCGCACCGCACCGCCGGAACCCCGTGACCGGCCCCGACGCCACCGGAGACAATGGACCCCGTGCGCTACCGCATCCTCGGCACCACCCAGGCCCTCCGCCCCGACGGCACGCCCGTCCCCGTAGGCGGGGCGCGGCTGCGTGCGCTGCTGACCGTGCTGGCGCTGCGGGCCGGACGGACCGTGCCCGCGGGGCTTCTGGTGGAGGAGGTGTGGGGGGACGGCGACCCGCCCGCCGACGCGACGGGCGCGCTGCAGGCGCTGGTCGGGCGGCTGCGGCGGGCGCTCGGCGCGGACGCGATCGCCTCGGTGGACGGCGGTTACCGCCTCACCGCCGCGCCCGACGACGTCGACCTGCACCGTTTCGAGCGGCTGGCCGACGAGGGCACCCGTGCGCTGGCCGACGGCGACCCCGCGAAGGCGGCCGTCGTCCTCGACGACGCCCTCGCCCTGTGGCGCGGCCCCGCCCTCGCCGACCTGCCCGACCGCACCGCCGAGGCGGCCCGCCGGCAGACCCGCCGCCTCGACGTCCTGCGCGCCCGCCACACCGCCGCCCTCGCCCTCGGCCACGCCGAACAGTCCCTGCCCGAACTGACCGCCCTGTGCGACACCCACCCCCTCGACGAACCCCTCCAGGCCCTGCGCCTGCGCGCCCTGCGCGACGCCGGCCGCACGGCGGAGGCGCTGGCCGCCTACGAGGCCGTACGACGGCTGCTGGGGGAGCGGCTCGGGGCGCACCCGGGCCCGGAACTGAGGGCGCTGTACGGGGAGTTGCTGCGGCCGGACGGCTCCGCGGCGTCGGCGCGTGGGCCTCGACCGGGCTCCGGCGTGCGGGCGACCGGGCCGTCCCGCGCGGCTGACGGGAGAAGCGGGGGCGACGGGGGCGACCCGTCCGTCCCGCCGTACGGCACCGCCGACGGGCGCGTGCACGGGCCGCTGCCAGGCGCAGCCGACGAGGGCGCGTTCGGTACGCCGTCCGGCGCCGGGGGCGGCCCGCAGGGCTTGTCCGGACATGGGGCGGCAGTCCACACCCCCGGCTCCCACACCCCCGGCGGACCCCTGCCCGCCCCCGTACCTCCGCCCCCGGGCAACCTCCGCGCCCGCCTCACCTCCTTCGTCGGCCGGGAGGCCGACATCGATGCCATCCGGGAGGATCTCGCCGCCGCCCGGCTCGTGACCCTGCTCGGGCCCGGTGGGGCCGGGAAGACGCGGCTCTCGCAGGAGGCCGCGGAGGCGGTGGGAGAGTCGGCGCGGGACGGGGTGTGGCTGGCCGAGCTCGCGCCGGTGGACGACCCGGAGGCCGTACCGGAGGCCGTGCTGACCGCCGTGGGGGCGCGGGAGACCGTGCTGTACGGCGCCGGGGCGGAGGCCATGCGGGCCGGGGGCGAGCGGCACGACGATCCCGTCGAGCGGCTCGCCGAGCACTGCGGCAGGCGCCGGATGCTGCTGATCCTCGACAACTGCGAGCACGTCGTGGAGGCCGCCGCCCGGCTGGTGGAGGAGTTGCTGGAGCGCTGCCCCGGTCTTACGGTGCTGGCCACCAGCCGCGAACCCCTCGGCGTACCGGGGGAGTTGCTGCGGCCCGTGGAGCCGTTGCCGGAGCCCGTCGCGCTCAGGCTGCTCGCCGAGCGCGGGGCCGCGGCCCGGCCCGGCTTCCGGATCGAGGACGACCCCGAGTCCTGCGCCGAGATCTGCCGGCGCCTGGACGGTCTGCCGCTGGCCATCGAGCTGGCCGCCGCCCGGCTGCGCCTGCTGACCCCGCGCCAGATCGCCGACCGGCTCGACGACCGCTTCCGGCTGCTCACCTCCGGCAGCCGTACGGTCCTGCCCCGCCAGCAGACACTCAGGGCGGTCGTCGACTGGTCCTGGGAACTGCTCGACGAGGGCGAACGGGACGTACTGCGGCGGCTGTCCGTCTTCGCCGGCGGCTGCGACCTCGCCGCCGCCGAGGCCGTCTGCGGACCCGCCGCCTTCGACGCACTCGGCTCGCTCGTCGACAAGTCCCTTGTCGTGGCCGCCCCTTCGGGCGACGCGGGCATGCGCTACCGGCTCCTGGAGACCGTCGCCGAGTACGCGGGCGAACGGCTCGACGAGGCCGGGGCCCGGGAGGAGGCCGAGCGCGCGCATCTGACGTACTACCGGGAACTCGCCCGCACCACCGACCCGTTGCTCCGGGGCGCCGGCCAACGCGCGGCCATCGCCCGGCTGGAGCGCGAGGGCGAGAACATCCGCCTCGCGCTGACGCACGCCGTCGCGGCGGGCGACGAGCAGGAGGCGCTGTGTCTGGTCCTGTCCATGTGCTGGTACTGGCAGATGCGCGACCTGCGCCTGGCCGCCCGCAACTGGTCGCGCGAGGTGCTGGCCCTCGGCCCCGACCCGTTCGCGGCGCCCGTCCGCCCCGCCGCCCCGCTGTGGGAGCGCTGCACGCAGGTTCCGCTCCCGTGGACCGGCGAGGTCCTCGAAGAGGCCCGGCGCGGTGTCCACCTCGTCCATCTCGCCTGCATGGACATGGAGATGGACGCCTGGCAGACCCCGCAGGCGCAGGAGAAGCTGCGGGTGATCGCCCGGACCTACCGGCCCGGGCTGCCGCAGACCTGCCGCAACCCCGGCTCCCTCTGGTTCTTCGCCGTCATGCTCACCGGCGACATGGGCAAGGTGCGCGAGGTGATCGACGCCAGTGTCCGTACCTGCCGCGACGCGCCGGACTACGAGTGGGAGCTCGCCGCCAGTCTGCACATGCGAGCCAACCTGCTCGCCAACCGCACCGACTGGGCGGGCGACGCGACCCGCGACGCCGACGAGGCGCTGGAGATCTACCGGCGCCTGGGCGACCTCTGGGGCATCGCCGAGGCGCTCTCCGCACGCGGCGAGGCCCGGGAACGCAGCGGCGAGTACCGGCTTGCCGCCGCCGACTTCGAGGCGGCGATCGCGCAGGCGGAGCGGCTCGGCGCCCGCGCCCAGAAGGGGGTGCTCTCCGCCCGGCTGGGCAGCGCGCTGATCGAGGCCGGCGCGGCCGAGCGCGGCGAGCGCCTGCTGCGCGAGGTGATCGACAGCAACGAGGGCTCGGGCAACGAGGCGATGCCCGCCGCCCGGCTCTTCCTCGCCGGCCGGCTCGGGATGACCGACCGGATCCCCGAGGCACGCGAACAACTCCGGCTGCTGCGCGAGGAGTTCAAGCTCGCCCTGTTCGTGATCTTCGATGCCTACATCCTCGGGGCGGAGGCCTGGCTGGACGCTCTGGACGACCGGCACGAGGACGCTCTGACCAAGGTCCGGCGGGCGCTGCAGCAGGCCGACGACCCGCTGGCCATCGCCATCGCGCCGTCGATGCGCTCCTCCTACCTGGTCACCGCCGCGACGGCCCTCGCCGGTCTCGACGGCGGACACCGCGCCCGTGACGCCGCCCGCTGCATGGGCGCCGCCGAGACCCTGCTGCCGCCCCGCCATTTCATGTCGGCCATGGAACGCGAGATTCGCGGCCGGGCCGAGCAGCTGACCCGCGCCGCGCTCGGCGACGAGGCGTACGAGGCGGCGTACGCCGAGGGCGGCGGCCTCTCCTTCGCGGAGGCCGCCGCCCTGGTCTGACGCGCACCCGTCGTGCTGCGGGCGTCGGGTCAGGCCTTGGTCCGGAACTTGTGGATGGCGACCGGCGCCATCACCGCCGTGATGGCCGCCGACCAGGCGAGGGTCAGCCACACGTCGTGCGCGGCCGGACCGCCCACCATCAGTCCGCGCGCGGCGTCCGCGAGCGCGGACAGCGGGTTGTAGTCGGTGAAGTTCTGCAGCCAGCCCGGCATCGACTGGGTCGGCGCGAAGATCGACGAGCCGAACTGCAGCGGCATCAGCACCAGGAAGCCCATGGCCTGCACGGACTGCGCGTTCTTCATCACCACGCCGAGCGTGAGGAACACCCACATCAGGGCCGAGCCGAAGACGGCGGACAGCCCCACGGCGGCGAGCAGACCGGTCCAGTTGGTGATGTCGAAGCCCACCAGCACGCCGACGATCATCAGGACCACGGTCGCGAACAGCATCCGCATCAGTTCCACCGCGATCTTGGCGAACAGCACCGAGCCGCGCCCGATCGGCAGGGACCGGAAGCGGTCCATGACACCGGTGTTGAAGTCCTGGTTGAAGCCGGTGCCGACCCCCTGGGCCATGTTCATGCCCATCATGGCCATCAGACCCGGCACGACGTACTGCACGTACGCCTCCTGCCCACCGCCGAGCGACTGCCCGATGGACCCGCCGAAGACGTACACGAACAGCAGCGTGAAGATGACCGGGAACAGGATGGCGTCGAACATCGACTCCGGGTCCTGGCGGATCCACAGCAGGTTGCGGCGGACCAGCGCACCGGTGTGGCGCAGATGGCCGCGCAGCGGGATCCGGGCGTCTGCCCCGAGGTCGGTCGGGGCGAGTGCGGTGGCGCTCATACGGCGACCTCCTGGCGGTCGTCGGCGGGCGGGGCGTCCTGCGGGGCACTGGCGCGGTGGCCGGTGAGGGACAGGAACACCTCGTCCAGGCTGGGCAGTTCGGTGCTGATGGAGGAGAGCGTGATGCCGCGCGCGGTGACCGCGCCGACCACGGCGGTCAGCTGCTCGTCGCTGAGGATCGGGACCAGGGCGGCACCGCGTTCGGTGTCCACGGTGGTGGACGCGAGGCCGATGATGCCCAGCTCGTCGAGATGGGCGGCCAGGGGGCGCAGCTGCAGCGGGTCGAGCGGGCGGATGCGCAGGGTACGGCCGCCGACCTTCGCCTTCAGCTCCTCGATCGCGCCGTTCGCGATCACCTTGCCGCGGTCGACGACCGTCAGCTCCGAGGCGAGCTGCTCGGCCTCCTCCATGTACTGCGTGGTGAGCAGGACGGTGACGCCGTCGCCGACCATCCGCTTCACCTCGTCCCACACCTCGTTGCGGGTACGCGGGTCCAGACCGGTCGTCGGTTCGTCCAGGTAGAGCACGGCCGGGTGTCCGATCAGCGACGCGGCGAGGTCCAGCCGCCGCCGCATGCCGCCCGAGTACGTCGCCGCCGGACGCTTGGCCGCCTCGGTGAGCGAGAACCGCTCCAGCAGTTCGTCGGCCCGCGCGCGGGCGTCCTTGCGCGGCAGGTCCAGGAGCCTGCCGATCATGTACAGGTTCTCCCAGCCGGGGAGCTTCTCGTCCACGGAGGCGTACTGCCCGGTCAGTCCGATCACCCGGCGCAGCTGCCGGGGCTGCCGTACGACGTCGTAGCCGACGACGGTCGCCTGTCCGGCGTCGGGCTGGATCAGGGTGGACAGGATCCGCACGAGCGTGGTCTTCCCGGCCCCGTTCGGCCCGAGCACCCCCATCACGGTGCCCTCCCGCACATCCAGGTCGACCCCGTCCAGCGCCTTGGTCTCGCCGTAGTGCTTGACCAGCCCCCGCACGGTCACGGCGCTGCCGGCGCCACTGGGGTTCTTGTCGATTCGCGTCATGGGGACGACCTTGTCAGTCCCCACCGACAAACGACCGACAGTCCGCCGACAGCCACCTACAGGGCACCGACGGCTGGGTCTGTTGGTGCACCTCTCGGCCAACCGAGACGGGTGGTGGGTGGGCACAGGCCGGGGGTCTGGGGGCGGAGCCCCCAGGGACGGTCGGAGCCCGGACGGCAACAGCCCGCCGACGGGGGAAGATCGGCGGGCTGCAGTGGTGCCGCAGTGGCTCAGTGGACGCTGTGCTCCTCGAGCGGGAACGTCCCGCCCACCACGTCCTCAGCGAACGCCTTCGCCGCGTCCCCCATCACCTCACGCAGATTCGCGTACTGCTTCACGAACTTCGGCATCCGCCCCCCGGTCAGCCCGAGCATGTCCGTCCACACCAGCACCTGCGCGTCCGTCTCCGGACCCGCGCCGATCCCGACGGTCGGAATGTGCAGTACCCGCGTCACCTCGGCCGCCAGCTCCGCCGGAACCAGCTCCAGGACCACCGCGAACGCGCCCGCGTCCTGCACGGCCTTCGCGTCCCGCAGCAGCTGCTGGGCCGCCTCCTCGCCGCGCCCCTGGACGCGGTAGCCCATGGCGTTGACGGACTGGGGGGTCAGCCCGATGTGGGCCATCACGGGGATGCCGGACTCCACCAGCAGCTCGATCTGCCGGTGCGAGCGCTCGCCGCCCTCCAGCTTCACGGCCCCGACCCCGGCCTCCTTCACCAGCCGGGTCGCCGAGCGCAGCGCCTGCACCGGACCCTCCTGGTAGGAGCCGAAGGGCAGGTCGCCGACGATCAGGGCGCGCTGCGTGCCGCGTACGACCGCCGCGGAGAGCATGGTCATCTCGTCGAGGGTGACGGGCACGGTGCTCTCGTACCCGAGGTGACAGTTGCCCGCCGAGTCGCCGACGAGCATGACCGGGATGCCGGCCTCGTCGAAGACGGACGCGGTCATCGCGTCGTACGCGGTGAGCATGGGCCACTTCTCGCCGCGCTCCTTGGCGGCGGCGATGTCGCGAACGGTGATACGGCGCGTGCCCTTGCCCCCGTACAGCGCCTTGCTGCCGTCGGAGGGCTTCTGCTGCGCAGGCTGGGCAGCCGAAAGCTGCGTCATTGCAACGGCTCCTTCAGTCATCTCGAGGCGCCCTTACGGCGTCCCCGGATCCCCTCCATGGTGGCACCTCGTGCCAGGGAGGGCTAGGGGAGGGCCCGCGGAGGTCCGGGTGACGGGTTCCGGCACGTAAGAGCTGGGTAAAATATTTACGATACGAGACGGTGCCGTATCGAAATAGACCTACGCTCGAACGCATGACTACCGCAGTTCCTGACTCCCGGTCCCGGATACCGGAAGCGGTGCACCGGCGCCGCTGGCTGATCCTCGGCGTCCTGATGCTGAGTCTGTTGATCGTGGTGCTCGACAACTCGATCCTGAACGTCGCCATCAAGACGATCTCGACACCCGCCCCCACCGGCCTGGGCGCCACCCAGGGCGAGCTGGAGTGGGCGATCAACGCGTACACCCTGGTCTTCGCCGGCCTGCTGTTCAGCGCCGGCCTGTTCGGCGACCGGCTCGGCCGCAAGAAGGTCCTGATGGGCGGGCTCGTCGTGTTCGGCATCGGCTCCGCCCTCGCCGCCTCCTCCGGCTCACCGGGCGAGCTGATCACCTTCCGCGCGCTGATGGGTCTCGGCGCCGCCTTCGTGATGCCGGCCACCCTCGCCGTCCTGATGAACGTCTTCGAGCGCGAGGAGCAGCCCAAAGCCATCGGGATCTGGGCCGGTGGCGTCGGTCTGGCCATCGCCATCGGGCCGATCACCGGCGGTGTGCTGCTCGACCACTTCTGGTGGGGCTCGGTCTTCCTCATCAACGTGCCGATCGTCGTCATCGCCGTCGCGCTGATGCTGTGGCTGGTGCCCGACTCCCGCGACCCGAACCCCGGCCGGCTCGACCCCGTCGGCGTCGTGCTGTCCGTCGTCGGCCTCGTCCTGCTCGTCTACGGCATCATCAAGGGCGGCCAGATCGCCGACTTCACCGACCCGACGGTTCTGGCGACCATCGCCGCCGGTGTCCTGGTCCTCGTCGCCTTCGTCGTGTTCGAGAAGCGCAGCAGCCACCCGTCCATCGACGTCACCTACTTCCGCAACAAGGTCTTCTCGGCCGCGATCGCCGCCATCGCGCTGGTCTTCTTCGCGCTGATGGGCGTGACCTTCTTCTCGGTCTTCTACACCCAGAGCGTGCGCGGCTACTCCCCGCTGCAGACCGGTCTGCTGATGCTGCCGCTGGCCGCCGCCCAGATGATCTTCGCGCCGCGCGCCCGGTTGCTCGTCGACCGCTTCGGCTACAAGGCCACCACCACGGCCGGCATGCTGATCATCGCCGCGATGCTGGCCGCGTTCGCCACGCTGGAGGCGGACACCCCGATCTGGATCCTCGAGGTGATCTTCTTCCTCATGGGCACCGGCATGGCCCACATCATGACGCCGGTCAGCGTCGTCATCATGCAGGCCCTGCCTCGCGAGAAGGCCGGCTCCGCCTCCGCGCTCAGCAACACCTTCCGCCAGGTCGGCGGCGCGCTGGGCATCGCCGTACTCGGCTCGGTGCTGTCCACGGCGTACCGCGGCGGCATCGAGGACAAGCTGGGCGCGCTGCCCGCCGGCCTGCGCCACACCGCGGGGGAGTCCATCGAGTCGACCCTGGGTGCCGCCGCGAAGCTCGGCCCCAGGGGCGAGGCACTCGTCGGCTCCGCCAACGACGCGTTCCTGCACGCCATGCACGTCACGGCGCTGTGGGGAGCGGGCGTGGCGGTCGTCGGCGCGGTCGTCGTCGCCCTGTACCTGCCGGGGAAGGTGTCGGCGCCCCGGCGGGACGAGGAGGAGCAGGAGTTGGTGGCGGCGGAATAGCGGCCGTACACGGGGGAGAATCACCCCAGGCCACAGAAGGGACCAGCGAACGTGAGCAGCCTCGCCGACAGCCGACCCGCGCAGGACGGCCCCGCACGGGGGCGTCCCCGCAGCGAGGCCGTGGAGCGCGCCATCGTCGAGGCGGTGATGAAGCTCCTGGAGGAGGGCGTTCCGCTCGCCGAGCTGTCCATCGAGCGCATCGCCCGTACCGCGGGCGTCGGCAAGGCCACCATCTACCGCCGCTGGAGCGGCAAGGAGGAACTCTTCGTCGACGTCGTGCGCACGGCGGAGCCGGCGGACCCGGAACTCCCCGGCACGTCGATGCGCGACGACCTCGTGGCCCTCCTCGAACAACTGCGCCAACGTGGGCTGATGACCCGCTCGTCCGCGCTTCTGCACAGCGTCTACGCCCAGATGAAGAGCAGCCCGAAGGTCTGGGCCGCCTACCACGCGACCGTCATCGCACCGCGCCGCCGGATCCAGATCGACGTGCTGCGTCGCGGACAGGAGAACGGCGAGCTGCGCGGGGACATCGACGTCGAGCTGATGAACGACATGTTCGCGGGCCCCATGCTCGTACGCACCGTCATGCGCCCGGACGCCGATCTCCCGGCGGGCCTGTCCGAACAGATCGTCGACATGGTGCTGGAAGGCCTACGGCCCGTCAGTTCACCGCCCGTCAGTTCGCCCTCCGCGTAGGGCTGTCCCGCCCCCGTGTGCGCGTTTCGTCACAGAGGGCGCTTTCCCCCGGCGTGACCGGAACTCGCGGCGCCGACTTGTACGTCCTCGTGCCCGTACGGCCGTCATGGGACGGCAGGAACAGCGGCGATCATCCCCTAGGGTCGTAGGACACGGGGGGCGAACGGTGTGCACGGCAGGCAGTGAGGCGACGGTATGGCGCAGCAGGCGTACATGACGGAGACGGACAACGGAGGCTCGGGACCCGAGCGCCGGGGAGCCCGATTCCGGCGCCTGACGGACCGCCTCCTGGCCGGCTGGCGCGGTGACAAGCGCATCTGGCGCCGCGGCCTGGTCGTCGCCACGCTCGCGGTGCTGGTCGCCCTGGTCATGCTGCTGCACGCGCAGATCCCCAACCGCGTCGGCAACCTCGGCAGCCTCATCGAGACCTTCCTGCCCTGGCTGGGTCTGACCGTGCCGGTGCTGCTGGTCCTCGCCCTGGTACGGAAGTCCGCGACCGCCCTGGTCGCGGTGCTGCTCGCGTCGGTCGTCTGGCTGAACCTCTTCGGCGGCCTCCTCAGCGACAAGGCCGCAGGCGGCGGTGACCTCACCATGGCCACGCACAACGTCAACGCCGACAACTCCGACCCCTCCGGCACCGCCCGCGACGTCGCCGCCTCCGGCGCGGACGTGGTCGCCCTGGAGGAGCTGACGGACGCGGCGGTCCCGACGTACGAGAAGGCGCTGGCGTCGACGTACAAGTACCACTCGGTGCAGGGCACCGTCGGGCTGTGGAGCAAGTACCCGCTCACCGGGGTCCGTCCCGTCGACATCAAGCTGGGCTGGACACGCGCCATGCGTGCCACGGTGACCACGCCCGCCGGGCAGGTCGCGGTGTACGTCGCCCATCTCCCGTCGGTACGGGTGAAGCTGGAGGCCGGGTTCACGGCCCGGCAGCGCGACAAGAGCGCCGACGCCCTCGGCGAGGCCATCGCCGACGAGAAGCTGACCAGGGTCGTGCTGCTCGGCGACCTGAACGGCACCATGAACGACCGCTCGCTCAACGCCGTCACCGCCCAGATGCGTTCCACGCAGGGCGCGGCGGGCAGCGGCTTCGGGTTCAGCTGGCCGGCGTCGTTCCCGATGGCGCGGATCGACCAGATCATGGTGAAGGGCATCGAGCCGCTGAGCTCCTGGACGCTTCCGCGGACCGGGAGCGACCACCTTCCGGTGGCCGCGCGTGTGAACGTCGACACGTCATCCTGACGTCACCTGCTGGAATACCGGCCGAGGGAGTCTTTGTTCCGTACTTGAACATATGCTTCGTACGGAACTCCGCTCTCCCTCGAAAGGCAATGGTCCCCTCATGCCCCTGGCCCTGCTCGCCCTCGCCGTGGGCGCCTTCGGCATCGGTACGACCGAGTTCGTGATGATGGGCCTGCTGCCCGACGTCGCGGACGACCTGAACATCTCGCTCCCCGAGGCCGGCCATCTGGTCTCCGCGTACGCGCTGGGCGTGGTCGTCGGTGCCCCGCTGCTCGCCGCGGTCACCGCGCGCATGTCCCGCCGCAAGGTCCTGATCGGCCTGATGGTCCTGTTCGTGGCCGGCAACGCGCTCTCCGCCTTCGCCCCCGACTACCACTGGCTCCTGGCGGCCCGCTTCCTCAGCGGCCTCCCGCACGGCGCCTTCTTCGGCGTGGGTGCCGTCGTCGCCACGACGATGGTGGCGCCGGAGCGCAAGGCCCGCTCGGTCTCCCTGATGTTCCTCGGCCTCACCGTCGCCAACATCGCGGGCGTGCCCGTCGCCACGCTCATGGGCCAGCAGCTGGGCTGGCGGGCGACCTTCCTCGGCGTCAGCACGATCGGCGTGGTCGCCATCGCGGCCCTGGCCAAGCTCATCCCGCACGACGACGCCCACGCCCCGCGCGTCGGCGTCCGCGGCGAACTCGCCGCCCTGCGCTCCCTCCCGGTCTGGCTGGCGCTCGGCACGACCGTCGCCGGCTTCGGAGCCCTCTTCGCCGCGTACAGCTACATCACGCCCATGCTCACCGACGCCGCCGGCTTCGCCGACTCCAGCGTGACGCTGCTGCTGGCGCTGTTCGGCGTCGGCGCGACCGCCGGCAACCTGCTGGGCGGACGCCTCGCCGACCACTCCCTGCGGGGCACGCTGTTCGGCGGACTGATCGCCCTGGTGGCCGTGTTGGCGCTGTTCCCGCTGCTCATGAGCGCGGAGTGGAGCGCGGGCCTGGCGGTCGTGCTGCTCGGCACGGCGGCGTTCGTGACCGGCTCGCCGTTGCAGCTGATGGTGATGGAGAAGGCCTCGGCCGCCCCGTCCCTGGCGTCCTCCGCGAACCAGGCGGCGTTCAACCTGGCCAACGCCGGGGGTGCGTGGATCGGGGGCGTCGCGCTGGCCGCGGGGTTCGGGGTGACGTCTCCGGCGCTGGCCGGGGCGGGGCTGGCCGTGCTCGGTCTTTCGGTGGCCGGGGCGGCGTACGTCGTGGATCGCCGCCAGGCGCCTTCGACGGTTCGGGAACGGCTGGTCGCGTCGCATGTCCCCCAGGACATGGAGGCGGCGCGGCACTGACGTGCATCGCCCGGCGTCTCAGGGCGGCGGGGGTTCGGGGCGCGGCCGGACCGCGGGATACCGGAGCGGCCGTCAGGAGCCACACCCCGGTCCAGCTACTGGACCGGGGTTGCCGGCGACCTGAGGCAGCCGGCGCCCGTCGGACGCCGCGGGGCGACGGTCCATGACCGTGGCTCCGGTCGTCGCATCGGTGGGGGGCAGCCGCCACGACAAGGGACGGCGTCACCGAACCGGTGACCGGCGGGTGATGGCGGCCCGCTCTCGGTCGCGGCCGGGTGCCCCCACCGGAGTTGGGTGCCCCCACCGAAGCCGGGCGAGCGTCACTGGGCCGCTGCTGCGACTCGGCGTCTGGACGTGATGGCCGCGCGGTCCCGCTGGTGAGGGCGGTCATGCGCGGACCACTCCGGTCCACGGCGGAGAGCATGCCCGCCCATGACTGACAGCGCCTTGTGAAGTCGACCGTCGTTCCGGAACACCGGATTTTTACGCGTTGAGTAACAGTACGTGACGTGAACTGCCATCACCGTGCGCCCTGTTGGCCATACTGGTGTGATCACGTCAAGTCCGCTGCGTCTGAAGGCCGTTCAGCCGACCGCGCGGCAACGCACGGACTTCACCAACGTTCGGGAAGTACGGGGGAGGGCCATGACAGCCGACGCGAACGAGCCCGGTCCGGTCACCGAGCCACCGGACGACACGGAAGCAGGCCCACCCGGCGGGCCCGAACACGGGCCCCGGCCCTATGTGCGGCTGATGACCGCGATCGGCGGGATCGGGTTCGCCGCCGCCGTGGTCGCCGCGATCGTCGGCCTCTCCGCCGACACGGTGCTCCCGTTGCCGGAGACCATGCCGTCCATGCCGACTCCCGGGCAGACCTCTCTGCCGAGCGGATTCCCCACCGAGTTGCCCTCCGGTCTCCCGACCGACTACACGATCCCGACGCCCCTGCCGAGCGACTTCCCCACCGACCTGCCCACGGACTTCCCCACGGACGGCATGCCGAGCTTGCCCACGGACTTCCCCAGCATGCCGAGTCTCCCCTCGGACTTTCCCAGTCTGCCCGAGCTTCCGCAGGCCGGAGGTGCCTCATGATCCTGGCAGCCGGAGTCGTACCGCCCATGCCCGACAGGCCTCCCACGCGTGTGCCCCGGAACGGGACGGTGGGTGCCATCGTCGTGGCGCTCGCACTGTCCGTGGCGTACGGGCTCGGCCAGATCCTCTTCTGGACCGCACCGGACATCACCTCGAACTCGTCCTGGATCAGGCTGTTCCTGCTGCCCGAGCCGACGCCCTTCAAGGTGACGCGGGTCCTCCTCCTGATCGGCTGGGGCACCGCGGCCCTGCTCGGCCTCGGCCTGGTGCTCACCCGGCGCGGCGGCACACCGGAGGGGGACCTCACGGCCCTTGCCCGGGCCGAACGCACCACCCGCGCCTGCCAGTTCGGCATCCTCGCCGCCCTGCTGCTGCCCTTCGCGGCGATGCCGCTGGCCAGCATGGGCGGCAATCTGCCGCAGCTGCTGCTCTGCCTGCCACCCACGTCGGCGGCTCTCCTCCTCGTCCACCGGGTGCAGCTCTACCGGCGGATGCCCGGATGGCTGCTGCTGACCGGATTCGGGTGGGGAGCGCTGATCGGCGGCGGGTTCGGCCTCGTCATGATCACCTGGTTCCAGCGGTCCATGCCCGGCTACTTCACCTCCCGCTACTGGGATCGCCCCCAGGACAGCGTCCGCGAGCTCTACACCCTGTTCCCCTTCAGCTCGGCCCTCGTGACCGAACTCGGCAAGGCGGCCGGAGTCGCCGTCCTCTTCCTGCTCTTCCGCCGGCACATCGACGGCGTGGTCTCGGGAGTGGTCCTCGGCGCAGCCGTCGGACTCGGCTTCAACCTCACGGAGACGGTCCACTACCTGGGCTTCGTCAACCCGGACCACCACTTCACCCAGTTCTGGGACCGGCAGGTGGTCGGACTGATGACGGTGCACGTGGCGTTCACCGCGCTCGCGGGCGCCGGAATCGGCGCGGCCCGCTGGCTCCCCGCCCGCCGGGACCGGTTGCTGGTCGTCGGCGGTGGACTGCTGGCCGCGGTGGGCGGGCACTTCGAGACGGACGTGGTGCTGATGCAGCTCGACCTGCGCAGGGCGGACTGGTACTCCAACGAGACTCTCGGTCTGCTCGTCGGCATCCCGGTGATGACGGTCATCACCTCGGGGGTGTTCGTGGCGCTGTACGTGCTGATCCTGCGCCGCGGGCTCAAGGCCCAGGCCGCGGGGCTGGCCCATGCGCTGCACAGGGAGGCCGCCTTGGGCCACGGTGCGGTCACCGAGCCGGAGATCGGGCTGCTGCTCTCGCCGCGCCGCCGCCTCCTGCTGGAGCTGCGGGTGTGGCGCCGCGACGGTACGGCAGGGCTGCGGCACCTCCTGCGATTCCAGCAGGCACAGCTCGACCTCGCCGTCCAGAGCCGGCACCGCGAACGTCCCGGCGCCGACTCCTTCATCCCGCCGGAGCGGCAACTGCGGGATCGAGTACTGGAATTGAAGGGTGTGGGTGCTCCCACATCCTCGGGAACACCCTCGCTGCCCGCCCGGGAGGCACTGTCATGATCGCTCCCCGTACCGTGCGGCTGTCCGCTCTGGCCGCCGCCACCGCACTGCTCGTCCTCGGCACACCCTCGCCCGCCTCCGCGGAGTGCGCGGCCCCCACGTACCACGGTGGTCTGCCCCTGCGGGTCGGAGAGTGCCCCGAGGGAGTCGCCGGCGGTGCGGCGGCCGGAGTGTGGGCGTTCCTCGTCCTCGCCGCCGGGTTGTGGCTCGCCTCCGCGCTCTCCCGGTCGCGGGCCGCCACGGACGCCGATCTGGCCGCGATCGACGAGGTGTTCAGCCAGGGGGCGGCCGGTGGACCGACGGAGGAAGCGGAAGAGGGACAGGAAGAAGGACAGGAAGAAGGAGAGGGAGAGGGAGACGGCGGGGGCTCCGGCGGGGGTACGCCCCCGTCCCCCTCCGCGTCCCCGTCCCCGGAAGGCGGACGGTACCGGAAGGCGGACGGTAGATGAGGCCGCTCATCGGACGCACGCGGTTCGGACGTCCATGGTTACGAGGACTGACGGCGCTGTTCCTGGCGCTGCTGGTGTCGCTCGGAGCGGTGCAGCCCGGGGCGGCCGACACAGAGCGGCCACCCGGGGCGGCGGAGGGGGTCGACCTGTCGGGGCAGAAGGGAAACCCCCTGCTGAAACCGGTACTCCGGTCCATCGCAGAGCTGCGCTTTCTCCTGCGCGAAATACGGAACGGGTCGTTGAGCGAAGTGATGCGCGTGGGGGACAGGGACCTGGCCTTCGACCCGAGCCGCAACGGCGCGGTCGTCTACCTCGACCCGTCGCTTCTGACCGCTGCCCAGATCGCTCAGGTCATGGAGGAGACCAACCTCGATGTCACGGGCGGTGAGGCGTGGCGGACAACCCCCGCCACGCTCGATTCCGTTCGGGCCTATCTGAAGCCCGAGGTCGTCCGGAGGCTGGAGCGCGGGGGCTTGAGCCACGTCATCGCTGTCAGCGCGTTGAACGTCAAGAACGAAGAGCATTCCGAGAAGGTCGTCCAACAGATCCTGGACAGGAACAAGATCGGTAAGGAAGCCGTGATCCTGGGCGGCTCCGAACGTCAGCAGTGTGAGCGATGCGCCCGTCTGTACCCACCCGACGTCCCGACCGTCTACGCGCGCAGGTACGGCCTCAGTGTCGACGACGTCGCCCACGAGAAGAAGGCCATCGAGCAAGCGCGCCGGGAAGCCGCGCCCTCGGGCCCCAAGGCGCAGAACCGGGAGGAAGCGAAGGTAAGAGAGCAGTTCAAGCTGTTGCGGGAGGCCCGCGGCAACGACGCCTACAAGCAACTGGAACTCGACTTCCGACAGGTGCGGAGGGAGCTGGCGAAGGAACGCGGCTCCCTGCTCGCCACCGTTTTTGTCCATCCCACGGATTGCCCACCCGCGAACGCCCAGTCACAGCGGCAGTCGCTCGTCCTCGTGGCGGCAGCCGAAGCCGCCGGTCCATGCCACCCCGAGGACTCCACCGACTCCGCACGCGCCGGCACAGGCCTGGGCGGCATGCTTGCCGCCCCCGGCATGGGCAACGGCGGCATCGACTTCTCCAGCATGGAGCTGCGCTACCTCTCGGACCCCGGTGACGGAAGCGGTCTGCAGTACTCGTTCAGTGCCGACTTCAACCCCCTGAAGGGGGACGCCCGCACCTCCACCGGCCGCGCGGCCGCGTCTCAGAGCTCCGACGCCTTCTTCGTCTGGCTCTCCCTCAACCCCTCGGACTTCTGGGTCAACCTCAACCCCAACGAGCCGGACCGCATCGTCGACGACCAGCTGGGGCGTACGGACGCCGGACGCGTCCTGCTGGAGGCCGATCTGCGGATGAAGAAGACCGTCGGCGAGCTGATCCATCCCCACACCGCGCTCGGCAAGAGGTTCTGGGACGGTGTCCAGGGCGACTGCATGTCGTTCCGCAACTGGATCCTGCCGGCGCCCGCATCGGTGCACCAGGACGGCGACAAGCTCTACATCCTCGACGCGCCGCTCGACGTCAAAATGGAGACCGAGTACCTGGAGCGGCTCGGGGAGTCCGACACCGCCACGTGCCCCGAGCAGGACCAGGCCACCGAGGACCGCAACGAGGAGCACTTCCGCAGCCTCATCCTCCCCGAGCTCAAGCACGCCATCAACACCGCGCCCGAGTACGCCGCGCTGCGCCGTGTCTATCTCGCCCGGGTCGCAGCCGAGTGGTACCGCGAGCTGAGCCGGGCCAAGGACACCACGTACGGCGACCTCATCGACACCGGCGAGGTCGACGACTGGCAGACCACCGCCGACTGGAAGCCCACCGACACCTTCGACCGGTACGTCGACTCGTACGAGAAGGGCGAGTTCAAGGTCACCGACAGGACCACCAGCGGTGACACCACCTATGTACGCACCTATGTCTACGGCGGTGTCGACCTCACCGACCTGTCCGTCAAGAAGGTCGCGGACGAGCGCTTCACCGCGGACTTCGCCGGGCTCCCGGACAGCATCGACCGTTCGCTGAAGGCGCCGTCGTCCGCCGACGGGGACGACACCGTCTGGCTCGGCTCACCCACTCCGCGCCAGGCGGCCGGCCTCGTCCCGCCCGAGGAGCCCGTGTCGGCCGGCACCTGGGCGCTGCGCCTGCTCCCAGTGCTCCTGCTCCCGCTGCTCGTGCTGCTGTGGCGGCGCCGGCGCCGTCTGAACACCGCCGCTCAGGCAAGCCCCCTGCGGCGCGCCGCGACGGGGAGCGGCGGGGGAGAGAGGGGACGGTGACCGAGCCGCCGTCCCCGCGCACCGCCGGCCCGCGCGGGCGCGACGACTACACCGACTCCCGCCAGCCGTTCGTGATCGGCAGCCGGCGGTCCTTGCCGAACCCCTTCGCCGAGATCTTCGTACCCGGCGGGTACTGCCGCCGCTTGTACTCCGCCGTGTCGACCATCCGCAGTGTCTTCACGACCAGCTCCCGGTCGTACCCGGCGGCGATGATCGCGTCGGCGCCCTGGTCCCGGTCGACGTACAGCTCGAGGATCCCGTCCAGCACCGGATAGTCCGGCAGGGAGTCCGTGTCGACCTGCCCCGGCCGCAGCTCCGCGCTCGGCGGCTTGGTGATCGAGTTCTCCGGGATCGGCGGGGTCTGGCCCCGCTCGGCCGCGGCCTTGTTGCGCCACTGGGCGAGGCGGAAGATCCACGTCTTGTAGACGTCCTTGATGGGCCCGTACGCGCCCACCGAGTCGCCGTACAGCGTCGAATACCCCACCGCCAGCTCCGACTTGTTGCCGGGCGCGAGGACGATGTGGCCCTCCTGGTTGGAGATCGCCATCAGCATCGTGCCGCGCAGACGGGACTGGAGGTTCTCCTCCGCCAGCCCGGTCAGGCCCAGCGAACCCATGTACGCGTCGAACATCGGCTCGATCGGCACGGTACGGAAGTTCAGCCCGGTCCGCCGGGCCATCTCCGCCGCGTCCCCCTTCGAGTGCTCGGAGGAGTACTTCGAGGGCATCGACACGCCGTACACGTTCTGGGCGCCCACCGCGTCGCACGCGATCGCCGCGACCAGCGCCGAGTCGATACCGCCGGACATGCCGATCAGGACCGAGCTGAAGCCGTTCTTCGCGACGTACGCCCGCAGGCCCACGACCAGCGCCGAGTAGACCTCCTCGGCGTCGTCGAGACGGTCCGCGTAGGCCCCGGCGAGCTCGGGCTGGTACGCCGGCAGCGGGTCCTCGGACAGGACGACCCGGTCGATGCGCAGACCGTCGTCCACGACACCCGTCGGCGCGTCCACCGAGGCGGCCGGCAGGTCGAGGTCCAGCACCACACACCCCTCGGAGAACTGCGGCGCCCGCGCGACGACCTCGCCGTCCTTGTCGACGACGATCGAGTCGCCGTCGAAGACCAGCTCGTCCTGCCCGCCCATCATGGCGAGGTAGGCGGTGGTGCAGCCCGCCTCCTGGGCGCGCTTGCGGACCAGTTCCAGCCGGGTGTCGTCCTTGTCGCGCTCGTACGGCGAGGCGTTGATGGACAGCAGCAGCCCGGCCTCGGCGGAGCGCGCCGCCGGCACGCGGCCGCCGTCCTGCCAGAGGTCCTCGCAGATGGCGAGGGCCACGTCGATGCCGTGCACGCGCACGACCGGCATGGTGTCGCCGGGCATGAAGTAGCGGAACTCGTCGAAGACGCCGTAGTTCGGCAGGTGGTGCTTGGCGTAGGTCAGGACCACCTCGCCGCGGTGCAGCACCGCTCCCGCGTTGCGGGGCGCGCCGGGCGGCTGGCCGAACTTCGGCTGCGCGGACTCGGACCGGTCGAGGTAGCCGACGACCACCGGAAGCTCCCCGAAGCCCTCCTCGGCGAGCCGTGCGGCGAGCTCGCGCAGGGCCGCGCGGGACGCCTCCACGAAGGACGAGCGCAGGGCGAGGTCCTCGACGGGATACCCGGTCAGCGCCATCTCCGGGAACGCCACCAGGTGCGCTCCCTGCTCGGCGGAGTGCCGGGTCCAGCGGAGGATCGTCTCGGTGTTCCCGGCGAGGTCACCGACGCGTGAGTCGATCTGGTTCAGGGCGAGACGTAGTTGAGGCACGGGCCCAGTGTAATCGTCAGTGCGACGCGATGGGGTGGCGCGAAGTGTGGGCCACTTCACGACCACCCCATCCCGTACCGCTGGATCAGAGAGATCCCGTACTGCCGGATCAGAGAGATCCCGTTCCGCTCACCGGATCAGCGACGCCGGTACGACTCCACATAGCCGCCCGCCGGCGTACCCACGCCGGTGACGTCGTCGTAGCCCTTCACGGCCTTGAGCGAGCTGTCCGCGCCGAGGGTGCGCACGGAGGTGAGAAGGCCCTGCGACGCGTCGTAGCTGTTGGTGTAGTCGACGCGGGCCACCGCGAGGCCGGAGCCCGTGGGGTTGTCCGTGACGTCGTGGTACGCCTTCGTCCCGTACTTCGCGTAGATCGACGGGTTGGCGAAACCGATCGCCTTGCCGCCGCGCGCCTGCTGGGCGAGGGCCTGTACGGCCGCGATGACCGGCGAGGCCAGCGAGGTGCCGCCGATGCGGTACTCGCTGTACTGCTGCGACCCGTCCGGGAAGGTCTGCGTCTGGCCGACCTTGAAGCCGGTGTTCGGGTCGGCGATCGCCGAGATGTCCGGGACCACGCGGTTGCCGGCGGCGCTGTTGGCCGTGGCGAGCGCGCCGGGGACGACACCCTGCTGGTAGAAGGGCTCGGCGACCGTCGCGCTGGTGCCGCCGCCCGCGCCCGAGGTGAACGCGCCGGGGAAGTCCGTCCAGCTCTTGCCGTCCGCGGACAGCATGGCCTTCTCGGTGCCCCAGCCGGTCTCCCACAGGTACTTGTCGCCCTTGCCGACCGCCAGCGAGGTGCCGCCGACCGCCGTCACCCACGCCGAGTTGGCCGGGGAGTCGACCTGCTTCGTCCCGGTGTTCGCGGCCTCGTCGCCGTTGTCGCCGGAGGAGAAGTAGAAGCCGATGCCCTCGACCGCGCCGAACTGGAAGACCTGGTCGTAGGCGGCCTGGAGGTCGGGCGTCTCGGCGGACTCGATGCTGCCCCACGAGTTGGACACGATGTCGGCCAGGTGCCCGTCGACGACCTTGCTCAGCGAGTCGAGCAGATCGTCGTCGTAGCAGGACGCGCCGCCGACGTACGTGATGTCCGCGGCGGGCGCGACCGCGTGCACGGCCTCGACGTCGAGGGTCTCCTCGCCGTACCAGCCGGCCGCCCCGCACTCGTCGGTGTGGGCGTACTTCTTGGGCAGGACCTGGCTCAGCTGTCCGCCCGTGTAGGCCGCGTCGCCGTGCTTCTTCGCGTAGGTGGCCGCGTCGTAGGCGATGGTCGGGGAGGCGTACGCGTCGGTGATGGCGACCCGTGCCCCCTTGCCCGTGTAGCTGCCCGCGCCGTACGCGGCCCGCAGCTGCTTGCCGGTGTAACCCTCGACGGCGTACGGGATCTTCCCGCCGTACGCGTCCGGCAGCGTGCTCGCCACGTTGGAGCCGTAGTACGAGGAGAACGGCCCGGCGTTCTTGAACACCGCGTCCGGCGGCGGCAGCGTGTCGCTGTGGCTCGCCAGGTGCGGGGCGTTGTCCAGGCCGGTGACGGTCAGGACGGCACCGTTCAGACTGTCCGGCGCGGAGGCCGTCTTCGCGGGCGCGCGGTAGGTCTTGGCACCCTTGGCGTAGTTGTGCAGTTGGGTGCCGAAGGCCTGTTCGGCGGCGGACACGTCACCGGAGACGGACACGTAGTGCTGCGTGACGCCCGTGACCTTGAGACCGGCGGACGTCAGCCAGGACCTGACCGCCGCCACCTGGGCCTCGGTCGCGCCGTAGCGGTCCTGTGCCGCTCGCGTGCTCAGGTACTTGCCGTACGAGGCGGAGGACGGGTCGGACACGGCCTTCGCGTACGCGGCGAGGCCGGCGGCGTCCCGGCCGGCGAGATAGACCCGGGCCGAGACCGCGCTGCTGTCGGCGGTCGCGCCCTTGTCGGCCTTGGCCGTGGCCCACGCGGGCTTGGTCCCGGCCAGCGTGTCCCGGCCCGGATTGTCCACGGCGTGTGCCGCGGGTATGCCGAGCGCCAGCGCGCCCGCGAGCATCGGCAGTGTCGCCGCCATGCTCACCCCGGCGCGCACCTTGGCGCGGTTGGATCTCATGGAGCCCCCTGTGCGGTTCGTCGCGAGTGGATCACTCGACGGTGGCCACTCTCGCGACGAACCGTTCACGCCAGGGGAATACGCGTGCCAAGAAGAGCCCAATTAACGCAATGACAAAGCCATTTGAGGATTGCCGCGCTACGAACGCGGCTCGGCGCCCCGCTCCTCGAGCAGGTCCGTCATCAGGCCGATCTCCGACTCCTGCGCATTGACCATGCCCTGCGCGAGCCGCTTCTCCACGCCGACCGTGCACCGGTCCACACAGCCCTCGGCCATGTGGACCCCGCCCTTGTGATGGTCCGTCATCAGCTGGAGATAGAAGACCTCGGCCTGCTTGCCGTTCAGCGTGCCCAGCTTCTTCAGCTCGGTGTTGGTCGCCATGCCCGGCATCAGCGACCCGTCCTTGCCGGAGGCCATGGCGCCCATGCCCATCCAGGTCATCGGCGGGTCCGCCGACACCTTCGGCAGCCCCCACAGGTCGAGCCAGCCCAGCATCATGCCGCGCTGGTTGGCCTGCGTCTGCGCGATGTCGTACGCGAGGCGCCGCACGTCCTCGTCGTCGGTGCGGTCGCGCACGATGTACGACATCTCGACGGCCTGCTGATGGTGCACCGCCATGTCCCGCGCGAACCCGGCGTCCGCGGAGTCGGCGGTGGGCACCGTGCTCGAACCCTCGTCCTCGGCGACGGCGTAACTGATGGCGCCGGCCGCGACGAGCACGCCCGCCACGGCGACGGCCACGGACGCGGACCTCACTTCGACAGACCGCCCGTGCACGCCGCGCCCGGCTCGGGCGTCTGCTCGCCCTGCACGAACTTCTCGAAGAACTTGGCGACGTTCGGGTCGTCGGCACTCGTCACCGTGCGCTGGTGCCCCCACGCGGAGAGCATGATCGGGTCGGCCTGCTTCTCGTCCGGGCTCATCAGCGTGTACGGCGTGCTCTTCACCTTCGCCGCCAGCGCCTCCACGTCCGCCTTGGCGGCCTTGCTGGTGTACGTCACCCAGACCGCCCCGTGCTCCAGGGAGTGCACGGCGTTCACGTTGTTGATCGCCTCGGTGTACACGTCGCCGTTGCAGTTCATCCAGACCTGGTTGTGGTCACCGCCGACCGGCGGCTCCATCGGATACTTCACATCCTTGGTGACGTGGGTCTGGCTCAGCTTGGTGTCCCAGGTCTTCACCCCGTCCGCGCCGGTGACGAACTTCCCCGTGGTCTTCCCGTCGGCCGCCGTGCTGTCGTCGTCGGACTGCGAGTTCACCAGGACCACCCCGCCGACCACCAGGCCGGTGACGACCACCACACTGGCGGCGATGGTGAGGATCCGGTTGCGGCGGTCACGGGACTGCTCGGCGCGCCGCATCTCCTCTATCCGGGCCTTGCGGGCGGCGCTGCTGCTGTTCTTGGCGGAGCCCATGCGTGTGTCCTTCTGGGGAAAGGGAGCCGGTCGGGTCCGCTGATGGTAATCGGGGAGGAGTGGACTCTCGTAGGGAGGGCACAGGAATGGCCGAAGATCGGGTACCCGGGGAGGATCGGGTACCGGGGGACCCGGCCCCCGGGAGGTTCCGGACCTCCCGGCATTACGTATACGGGTCCGAGCAGGCAAGATGGGCGGGAGAGCGGTACACCCGCCCTACGTGAGGCGTTCACTCCTGGGTCGGCCGGACGATCAAGGCACGCAACGCGCATGAAATGGTGTTGTGGTGGGATGCTCGGGTGCCCGACCGCCTCCTGTGGTACGGGAGACAGGCGGCCTGACCAGCAAGGATGGGGAAGCGGAAGATGGACAAGCAGCAGGAGTTCGTGCTCCGGACGTTGGAGGAGCGTGACATCCGGTTCGTACGCCTGTGGTTCACGGACGTGCTGGGCTTCCTCAAGTCCGTGGCCGTGGCCCCGGCCGAACTGGAGCAGGCCTTCGACGAGGGCATCGGCTTCGACGGCTCCGCGATCGAGGGTTTCGCCCGGGTCTACGAGTCCGACATGATCGCCAAGCCCGACCCGTCGACATTCCAGGTCCTGCCGTGGCGTGCGGAGGCCCCCGGCACGGCCCGCATGTTCTGCGACATCCTGATGCCGGACGGCTCCCCGTCGTTCGCGGACCCGCGGTACGTGCTCAAGCGCGCCCTGGCCCGCACCTCCGACCTGGGCTTCACCTTCTACACCCACCCGGAGATCGAGTTCTTCCTGCTGAAGGACAAGCCGCTGGACGGCACCCGGCCGACTCCGGCCGACAACTCCGGGTACTTCGACCACACCCCGCAGAACATCGGCATGGACTTCCGCCGCCAGGCGATCACCATGCTGGAGTCGATGGGCATCTCGGTCGAGTTCTCCCACCACGAGGGCGCCCCGGGCCAGCAGGAGATCGACCTGCGCTACGCCGACGCGCTCTCCACGGCGGACAACATCATGACGTTCCGCCTGGTCATGAAGCAGGTGGCGCTGGAGCAGGGCGTCCAGGCGACCTTCATGCCGAAGCCGTTCTCCGAGCACCCCGGCAGCGGGATGCACACGCACCTGTCCCTCTTCGAGGGCGACCGCAACGCCTTCTACGAGTCGGGTGCGGAGTACCAGCTCTCCAAGGTCGGCCGTTCCTTCATCGCGGGCCTGCTCAAGCACGCGGCGGAGATCGCGGCGGTCACCAACCAGTGGGTGAACTCGTACAAGCGCATCTGGGGCGGCTCGGAGCGCACGGCGGGCGCCGGCGGCGAGGCCCCCTCCTACATCTGCTGGGGCCACAACAACCGCTCGGCCCTGGTCCGCGTCCCGATGTACAAGCCCGGCAAGACCGGCTCGGCCCGCATCGAGGTCCGCTCCATCGACTCCGGTGCCAACCCGTACCTGGCGTACGCGATGCTCCTGGCCGCCGGCCTCAAGGGCATCGAGGAGGGCTACGAGCTCCCGCCGGGCGCCGAGGACGACGTCTGGGCCCTCTCCGACGCCGAGCGCCGCGCGATGGGCATCGAGCCGCTCCCCCAGAACCTGGGCGAGGCGCTGACGCTGATGGAGCGCAGCGACCTGGTCGCCGAGACGCTGGGCGAGCACGTGTTCGACTTCTTCCTGCGCAACAAGAAGTCGGAGTGGGAGGAGTACCGCAGCGAGGTCACGGCCTTCGAGCTGCGGAAGAACCTGCCGGTGCTGTAGGCAATCGCCGTGGGGCGCGGGGTCACCGCGCCCCTTGGCGGCGTTACTGTCCCGCCAGTTTCGCCAGTACCTGGTGCAGCGGCTCCGTCACCCGGCGCCGGTACTCCTGGACCGCCCAGCCGTTGCCGTCCGGGTCCTGGAAGTACATGAAGGTCGCGCCGTCGTCGGGCGTGTACTGGACCGGCTCGGAGACCTCCAGGCCGCGTTCGACCAGCTCGGCGTGGGCCGCCTTGATGTCGCTCACGCAGAGCTGCAGGCCCTGGTAGGAGCCGGGTGCCGGGCGCTGCCCCTGGACCATCTCCCAGATGCTGTCGCCGAGGGCGATCGAGCAGCCGGAGCCCGGAGGGGTCAGCTGGACGATCCGCATGCCCGGCATGACCTCCTGGTCGATGTCCACGTGGAAACCGACCTTGTCCCGGTAGAAGTCCCGGGCCCGGTCGATGTCGGTCACGGGCAGCGGGAACACTTCGAGGGTGAAGTCCATCGATGGTTCTCCAAGTCGCCGTTGACGGGAGTGTCAGACGAACCGCCAGCGCGTCTGGCTGAACGGCTCCCCCTTACCGAAGCCGAAAACGGTGTGGGGCGCCACCGCGAAGACGACGGCGTGTCCAGGACCGTGGTGGAAATACCCCTCCTGTACCTCGAAGCGCCAGAATTCGCCGTACTTCGTCTCCCACGCGGCGGCCAGCTCGCGCAGCCTGCCGTCGTCGGACACGCGCACCGCCTCGCCCTCCACCACCAGGTCGTAGCCCTTGTCCCAGATGTTGGTACCGGTCGTCAGCACGACGTGCGGATTGCGCGCGAGGTTCTTCGCCTTGCGCTCGTCGGGCCCGGTGCAGAAGTGCAGCGCGCCGTGCGCCCACACCGCGGGCAGCGGTGTCACATGCGGCCGCCCGTCCGGCCGTACCGTCGAGATCCAGAACAGCTCCGCCGCGGACAGCAGTGCCTCGGCGTCGGGCCAGGGGATCGCGGTGGCGGCCTCGTCGCTGTAGCGGGGGTCGAGCCGGGCCTCGGGTGCCCGCTCGGTTTCCTTGTCGGTCATGGCGGCCCTCCAGACATGTCTCACCACAGACCTTCCCCGCCCGCACCGGTACAGACCCCACCTGCCGCCCCGACTCGTCGCCGCCCGCCCCGGAGCTTCTCCCAGGCTCTCCGGTTAGGCTCGGCCCCGTACGACCTTGATCCGACAGGAGGCCGGACATGACGGCGCCGGGGCGCAGGAGCAGTACCTTCACGCGGCTGCTGCGGCACGGCTTCACCGATCCCTCCGCCGCCGAGCGGCTCCTGGACAGCGTGGAGCTCGCGCATGTGCGGGACGACCCGGTCCTGCTGGAGGCGCTGGGTGCGACCGCCGACCCGGACCTGGCCCTGCACGGTCTCGTGCGGCTGCTGGAGGCGCAGCCCGCACCCACCGCCCGCCGGGAACTGCTCGACACGGTGATAGCGGCCAAGCCGCTGCGCGACCGGCTGCTCGGGGTGCTCGGCGCCTCCGCCGCGCTCGCCGACCATCTCGCCCGGCACCCGAGCGACTGGCACGCCCTCGTCATGTACGAGCCGCGGGATCTGCATCCCGGGGTGGAGGAGTTCGAGCGGGGACTGGCCGAGGCGGCCGACCCGGTCGCCCTGCGCGTCGCCTACCGCCGCTGCCTGCTGTCCATCGCCGCCCGGGACGTGTGCGGCACCACCGACCTGGCGGAGACCGCCGCCGAACTCGCCGACCTCGCCACCGCCACCCTGCGCGCCGCGCTCGCCATCGCCCGCGCGGCGGCGCCCGACGACGCGGCGCTGTGCCGGCTCGCCGTCATCGCGATGGGCAAGTGCGGCGGCCACGAGCTGAACTACGTCTCGGACGTCGACGTCATCTTCGTCGGCGAGGCCGCCGAGGGCGCCGACGAGGGCAAGGCCGTCAGGGCCGCCACCAAGCTCGCCTCGCACCTGATGCGGATCTGCTCGGAGACCACCGTCGAGGGATCGATCTGGCCCGTGGACGCCAATCTGCGGCCCGAGGGCAGAAACGGTCCGCTGGTGCGCACGCTCTCCAGCCACCTCGCCTACTACCAGCGCTGGGCCAAGACCTGGGAGTTCCAGGCCCTGCTCAAGGCCCGCCCGGTGGCCGGCGACATCGAGCTCGGCGAGGAGTACGTCGCCGCCCTCGAACCCCTCGTCTGGAAGGCCGCCGAGCGCGACAACTTCGTCGCCGACGTGCAGAAGATGCGCCGCCGCGTCGTGGAGAACATCCCCGTCGCCGAGATCGAACGCGAGCTGAAGCTCGGCCCCGGCGGCCTGAGGGACGTCGAATTCGCCGTCCAGCTCCTCCAGCTGGTGCACGGACGGGCCGACGTCTCGCTCCGCAGCGGCACCACGCTCAAGGCCCTACAGGCCCTGGCCACCGGCGGCTACGTCGGCCGCGCCGACGCCGTCCAGCTCGACGACGCCTACCGCTTCCTGCGCTCCATGGAGCACCGCATCCAGCTCTACCGGCTGCGCCGCACCCACCTCGTCCCCGAGGACGAGGCCGACCTGCGGCGCCTGGGCCGCTCGCTCGGTCTGCGCGCCGACCCGGTCGCGGAGCTGACCCGCGAGTGGAAACGGCACACCAGTGTCGTACGACGGCTGCACGAGAAGCTCTTCTACCGCCCCCTGCTCGACGCGGTCGCCCAACTCGCCCCAGGCGAGACCCGGTTGAGCCCCGAAGCGGCCCGCGAACGGCTGGTCGCGCTCGGGTACAAGGACCCGGCGGCGGCGCTGCGGCACCTGGAGGCGCTGGCGTCCGGGGTCACCCGCAAGGCGGCCATCCAGCGCACGCTCCTGCCGGTCCTGCTCGGCTGGTTCGCCGACTCGGCCGACCCGGACGCGGGGCTGCTCAACTTCCGCAAGGTGTCGGACGCGCTCGGCAGGACCCCCTGGTACCTGCGGCTGCTGAGGGACGAGGGCGCCGCCGCCGAGAACCTCGCCCGGGTCCTGTCCGCCGGCCGCCTCGCCCCCGACCTGCTGATGCGCGCGCCCGAGGCCGTCGCCCTGCTCGGGGACGGCGCCGCGGGCGGCCTGGAGCCGCGCGACCGGGCGGCCCTGGAGCAGGAGATCCTCGCCGCGGTGGGCCGCGCGGACGGCGCCGTGCAGGCGGTCACCTTCGCGCGCGGTGTCCGACGCCGCGAGCTGTTCCGTACGGCCGCCGCGGACATCGTCGGCTCCTACGGCACCGAGTCCCAGCCGGTCGAGGCAGACCAGGGCGCCCTCGTGGACCGGGTCGGCGGCGCGGTGTCCGACCTGACGGCGGCCACCCTCTCGGGGACGCTGCGCGCGGTGGTCCGATGGGGGTCCCCCCGCTCGAACGAAGTTGAGAGTGGGGGAGGCTGGGGGGACACCCTGCCCACGCGGTTCGCCGTCATAGGCATGGGCCGCTTCGGCGGCCACGAACTCGGCTACGGCTCCGACGCCGACGTCCTCTTCGTGCACGAGCCGCGCGACGGCGTCGACGAACGCGAGGCCTCCCAGGCGGCCAACAAGGTCGTCTCCGAGATGCGCCGCCTCCTCCAGATCCCCAGCGCCGACCCGCCCCTGCTGATCGACGCCGACCTGCGGCCGGAGGGCAAGTCCGGCCCGCTCGTACGGACGTTGAACTCCTACGAGGCCTACTACCGCCGCTGGTCCCTCGGCTGGGAGTCGCAGGCCCTGCTGCGGGCCGAACCGGTCGCCGGGGACGAGGAGTTGGGCGGCCGCTTCATCGAGCTGATCGATCCGCTGCGCTATCCGGCGGCCGGCCTCGGCCACGACGCCGTACGCGAGATCCGGCGCCTGAAGGCCCGGATGGAGTCCGAGCGGATGCCGCGCGGCGCCGACCCGAAGCTGCACACCAAGCTCGGGCCCGGCGGCCTGTCCGACGTCGAGTGGACGGTGCAGCTCATCCAGATGCGGCACGGCGCGCGGGTGGCGGGCCTGCGCACGACCCGCACCCGCGCCGCCCTCGCCGCCGCCCGCACGGCCGGCCTCCTCTCCGACGAGGACGCCGGCACCCTCGACGAGGCCTGGGTCCTGGCCACCCGCGTACGCAACGCCGTGATGCTCGTACGCGGCCGCGCCGGTGACACCTTCCCCTCGGACGCCCGCGAACTGGGCGCGGTGGGGCGGTACCTGGGCTACGGCCCCGGGCACGTCGGCGACATGCTCGACGACTACCGGCGTACGGCACGACGGGCGCGGGGCGTGGTGGACGAGCTGTTCTACGGGGCGTAGGCCTTCGGGGCCGGGACACTCGCCACTGTCCCGGCCGCCCGCCGCCCGCGGGTGAGCGCCACCCCCACCAGCACGACCGCCATTCCGGCGAGCACCCGCGGTCCCACGTTCTCGTCCAGGAGCAGCGCGCCCAGTGACACCGATACGACGGGCAGCAGATAGCCGACCGTCGCGGCCGTCGTCGGACCCTCGTCGGCGATCAGCCGGTAGTTGAGGTAGAAGGTGACGCCTGTGCCGAGGACCCCGAGTGCGGTGATCGCGAGCAGTCCGGTGAGGTCGGTGTCGAGGGGGCCCGCGGCCGGGAGGGCCAGGGCGCTCCAGGCCGTCGCCGTGAGGAGCTGGGCCGCGGAGACGGCGAGCGGATCCCGGCCGGCGGTGAGCTTGCGGGCCATGTAGGCGAACGCCACGGCGTAGCTCACGGCGGCGGCCAGCAGCGCCAGGGCGCCCCAGCTCAGCAGCCCGGACCGGTGCCAGGGCGCGAAGATCAGCAGCGTCCCGGCGAATCCGAGGGACAGGCCGGTCAGGCGTACGGGGCGCAGGGCCCGGTCGGTGCCGAGGAGCAGGCCGATCAGGAGTGCCCACAGCGGGGTGGTGGCGTTCAGGACGCCCGCGACACCGGAGTCGACGGTCTGTTCGCCGACGCTGAACAGGGCGAAGGGCAGCGCGTTGCAGAAGAAGGCGGCGACGACCAGGTGCTTCCAGGTCGAGCGGGACCGCGGCAGGCGCTGGCCCGCCGAGCGGGCGAGCAGGAGCAGGACCGCCGCACCGAGGGCGCACCGGGCGATGGTGATCTGGGCGGGGGACAGGCCGTGGTTCAGGGCGACTTTGATCCACAGGAAGCCGGAGCCCCACAGGAGGGCGAGCACGGCCATGCGGACGGTGGAGGAGCGCTGCATGCCCCCACGGTCCGCCCACGGAAGCGTGAGGACAAGTGAAGTATTGTGCATGCACCGTTAAGCTGTCCTGCATGTTGGATGTAAGGCGTATGCAGGTGCTGCGGTCCGTCGTGGCCTGCGGATCGGTGACCGCGGCGGCCGCGCGGCTCGGCTACACGCCGTCCGCGGTCAGTCAGCAGGTCGCCGCGCTGGAGAAGGAGGCCGGGGCCGAGCTCCTCGAGCGGGTCGGGCGCGGGGTGCGGCCCACGGCGGCCGGGCTGCTGCTCACGGAGTACGCGGACACGATCGGCCGGCAGGTCGCCGAGGCGGAGACCGCGCTCGCCGACCTGCTGGCGGGGCGCACGGGCCGGCTGTCGGTGCGGTACTTCGCGACGGCCGGTGCCTCGCTGGTCGCCCCGGCGGTGGCACGGCTGCGGGCCGACCATCCCGGCGTACAGGTCGAGCTGAGGCTGACCGACCCCGAGGACCCGCTGCCGGACGTGCGGGAGGGGCGGGCGGACCTGGCGCTGGTGGTGGGGGAGGGGGCCGGGAGCGACGGCGTACGACTGCTGCACCTGCTGGACGATCCCTACCTCGCCGTCCTCCCCAGGGGGCACCGGCTCGCGGCGCGGCGGTCCGTGGCGCTCACCGAGCTGGCCGAGGAGCCCTGGGTCGGCAGCGAGTGGCCCGGACCGTGCCTGGACGCACAGCTCCACGCCTGCGAGGCCGCCGGGTTCCGGCCGCGGTTCGTGGTCGAGAGCGAGGACTACGTGACCGCGCAGGGCTTCGTGGCGGCGGGCCTGGGAGTCAGCCTGATCCCACGGCTGGGCCTGGGCGGCCGCCATCCCGACGTGGTCGTACGCCCGGTGCGGCGCCCGGAACCGGTGCGCAGCATCCACGCGGCGGTACGGGAGACGGCCCCGCCGCAGCCGGCCCTGGAGGCGTTCATCGGGGCGCTGCGGGAGGCGGCGGGCTAAGAGCCTGCCCAGGCCTTCTTCGGCGGCAAGGGCCCGCCGCGGGCCGGCACCAGCTTCGGCAGCGTGTACGGCAGCGCCCCGTACCAGACCCGCGCCACCGTGAAGCCGAAGGCGAGACACGCCATGCCGCCCACCGCGTCGAGCCAGAAGTGGTTGGCGGTGGCGACGATGACCACCAGCGTGGCCGTCGGGTAGAGCAGGCCCAGCACCCGCACCCACGGCACCGACGCCAGCGCGAAGATCGTCAGACCGGACCACAGGGACCAGCCGATGTGCATCGACGGCATCGCGGCGTACTGGTTCGACATGTTCTTCAGGTCGCCCGAGGCCATCGAGCCCCACGTCTGGTGGACCATGACGGTGTCGACGAAGTCGCCGCCGTTCATCAGCCGCGGCGGGGCGAGCGGATACAGGTAGTAACCGACCAGGGCCACACCGGTGGTCGCGAAGAGCACGAGGCGGGTCGCGGCGTAGCGGCCGGGATGCCTGCGGTAGAGCCACACGAGCACACCCAGCGTCACCACGAAGTGCAAGGTCGCGTAGTAGTAGTTCATCCCGACGATGAGCCAAGTCACCGAGTTCACGCCATGGTTGACGGACTCCTCGACGGCGATACCGAGCTGGTGCTCGACCTTCCAGATCCAGTCGGCGTTGCGCAGCGCCTCGGACCGCTGCTCCGGGACCGCGTTGCGAATGAGCGAGTACGTCCAGTAACTCACCGCGATCAAGAGGATCTCGAACCAGAAGCGAGGTCGGCGCGGGGTGCGCAGCCGGTGCAGGAGACCCGGCCCGGTCCCGGCCGTGACGGGCTGCGGAACGGCCTCGTCGGGCCCTTCCTGCGTCGTCACGGTCGTCTCAGTCATAGGCACAGAGTCTGCCAGAAAAGCGTTCCCCCGCCGATCATCCCCCGGTCGGGTCCGGGCCGCACCTTCTACGCCCGGAAGACCCCTGAAACCTCCTACCAGCGCACTGCGGAAAGGTCGATTTCTCCACCCTGAGAACGAGCCGCGCCCCGAGCCTCACGAGCCGTGCGACCTCAGTGGCGTCCGCGTTCCCCGGGAGCCGAGGCGGTCGAGCCGCGCACCACCAGTTCCGGCATGAACACGAACTCGCTGTGGGGCGCGGGCGTCCCGCCGATCTCCTCCAGGAGGGTGCGGACCGCTGCCTGTCCCATCGCCGGGACCGGCTTGCGGATCGTCGTCAGCGGCGGGTCGGTGAACGCGATCAGGGGGGAGTCGTCGAAGCCGACGACCGAGATGTCCTTGGGGACGTCCAGGCCGCGCTGCCGGGCCGCCCGTATCGCACCCAGCGCCATCATGTCGCTGGCGCACACCACCGCCGTACAGTCACGCTCCATGAGCGCGGTGGCCGCGGCCTGGCCTCCCTCCAGGGTGTAGAGGGAGTGCTGGACGAACTCCGTCTCGATGGCCTCCGTACCCAGACCCAGCAGGTCCTGCATGGTGCGGACGAAGCCCTCGATCTTGCGCTGCACCGGCACGAACCGCTTGGGACCGAGCGCCAGGCCGATCCGCGTGTGCCCCAGCGACACCAGGTGCGTGACCGCCAGGGTCATCGCCGCCCGGTCGTCGGGGGAGATGAACGGCGCCTGCACCTTCGGCGAGAAGCCGTCCACCAGCACGTACGGCACGCCCTGCGCGCGCAGCTGCTCGTAGCGCTGCATGTCGGCGGAGGTGTCCGCGTGCAGACCGGAGACGAAGATGATGCCGGCCACGCCCCGGTCGACGAGCATCTCCGTCAGCTCGTCCTCCGTGGAACCGCCCGGGGTCTGGGTCGCGAGCACCGGCGTGTAGCCCTGCCGGGTCAGCGCCTGGCCGATGACCTGGGCCAGTGCCGGGAATATCGGGTTCTCCAGCTCCGGGGTTATGAGGCCCACGAGGCCTTCGCTGCGCTGCCGCAGACGCACCGGGCGTTCGTAGCCCAGGACGTCGAGGGCGGCCAGCACGGACTGGCGGGTGGTGGCGGCGACGCCCGGCTTGCCGTTGAGGACGCGGCTGACGGTCGCTTCGCTCACCCCCGCCTGAGCAGCGATGTCGGCAAGCCGTGTGGTCACAGGGGTGGACTGTACCGGCCAGGTCTCGCCTTGCACACCAATCCGGCGCCGTGTGCGACTTGTTGGCCGGCCCGGTCCGGGCTGCTGGGTCATCGCGCTCCCTCGTGAAAGTGATGGCAAGAGCTTGCAGAGTCTTGCACAACCCGTCCCAACTGCTCGACGGCCGCAAATAAGCGTCTCACGGCGGTCGCTCTCGGGTCACGCACGGATAACTTCGGAGCTCTCTTGCACTTTTTTGCTGCAAGGTCTTTCGTACCCGCTTACATCGCTGTTACGTTCGGCGACGCCCGGCGGCGGCAACGGCGCAGTCGGCAAGTCGACAGAGGCGGCAGACGGGGCCGTCCTCTGTGAGCACACGGGCTTTCACCCTCAAGGAGAACTCATGCGGCGTGGCATAGCGGCCACCGCGCTGGTGGCGTCTTTCGCCCTCGCGGCGACGGCCTGCGGCGGAAGTGACGGCGGCGACTCGGCCGACGGTCCGGTCACCATCACCTGGTGGGACACCTCCAACGCCACCAACGAGGCGCCGACGTACCAGGCCCTGATCAAGGAGTTCGAGGCCGCCAACAAGGACGTCAAGGTCAAGTACGTCAACGTGCCCTTCGACCAGGCACAGAACAAGTTCGACACCGCCGCCGGTTCCAAGGGCGCCCCGGACATCCTGCGCTCCGAGGTCGGCTGGACCCCCGCCTTCGCGAAGAAGGGCTACTTCCTGCCGCTGGACGGCACCGAGGCCCTCGCGGACGAGAGCAAGTTCCAGCCCAACCTGATCGAGCAGGCCAAGTACGACGGCAAGACCTACGGCGTGCCGCTGGTCACCGACACCCTCGCGCTGGTCTACAACAAGGAGCTCTTCGAGAAGGCCGGCGTCGAGGCCCCGAAGACCTGGGACGACCTGAAGAAGGCCGCCGCCACGATCAAGGACAAGACCGGCGTCGACGGCTACTGGGGCTCCACCCAGGCCTACTACGCGCAGACCTTCCTCTACGGCGAGGGCACCGACACCGTCGACGCCGCCGCCAAGAAGGTCACCGTCAACTCGGCGCCCGCCAAGAAGGGCTACGAGACCTGGCTGAGCCTGTTCGGCGGCAAGGGCCTGCACAAGGCCGACACCACCGCCGACGCCTACGCCCACATCCAGGAGGCGTTCGTCAGCGGCAAGGTCGCCTCGATCATCCAGGGCCCGTGGGAGATCACCAACTTCTACAAGGGCACCGCCTTCAAGGACAAGAACAACCTCGGCATCGCCACCGTCCCGGCCGGCTCCACCGGCAAGGCGGGCGCCCCGACCGGCGGCCACAACCTCTCGGTGTACGCCGGCTCGGACTCCGCCCACCAGAAGGCGGCCCTGAAGTTCGTCAACTTCATGACCTCCGCGAAGTCCCAGGCGAGCATCGCGCTGAAGAACTCCACCCTGCCGACCCGCGACGACGCCTACACCGCCGAGGTCAAGGCCGACCCGGGCATCGCCGGCTTCCAGGGCGTCCTGCCCGCCGCCCAGCCGCGCCCGGCGCTGCCCGAGTACAGCTCCCTGTGGGGCCCGCTGGACACCGAGCTGCCGCAGATCGCCGGAGGCAAGACATCCCTCGACAAGGGCCTGGGCACCGCCGAGACCGCGATCGCCAAGCTGGTCCCGGACTTCGCCAAGTGACCCCGAGTGGCCGCCGGATCCCCCGCGAACCGGGGGAGGGATCCGGCGGCCACCGGCCTGTGACCGGGCCGTGCAGGCCGGGCAGGCCGAAGATCTTCCAGAAGGTGTCGGAGAAGGTGTCGAAGAAGGTGTCGAACCAATGACAGTCGCCATCGACCGCGCGACCGGCAAGCGCCGCGGTGACCGCGAGCCGAAGTCCGGGCTGGGCCGGCGCCTGCGGCACGGCTATCAGAAGCACTGGTACGCGTACGCGATGATCGCCCCCGTGGTGGTCGTCCTCGGCGTCCTCGTGCTGTACCCCCTGGCGTACGGCCTGTACCTCACGCTCACCGACGCCAACAGCCTCAACACCGCCCGCACGATCGGCGTCAACCACATCGACGCCACCTACAAGTTCATCGGCCTCGACAACTACGCCGACATCCTGTGGGGCGACACGGCATACGACCGCTTCTGGTCGCACTTCATCTGGACGATCGTCTGGACCGCGCTCTGCGTCACCCTGCACTACACGATCGGCCTGGGCCTCGCCCTGCTGCTCAACCTGAAGCTGCGCGGGCGCACCTTCTACCGGCTGGTTCTGATCCTGCCGTGGGCCGTGCCGACCTTCGTCACCGTCTTCGGCTGGCGGTTCATGCTCGCCGACGGCGGGATCATCAACTCCTTCCTGGAGACCCTCCACCTGCCGACACCGCTGTGGCTGGAGGACACCTTCTGGCAGCGGTTCTCCGCGATCATGGTCAACACCTGGTGCGGGGTGCCCTTCATGATGCTGTCGATGCTCGGCGGCCTGCAGTCCATCGACACCTCGCTGTACGAGGCCGCAGAGATGGACGGGGCGAGCGCCTGGCAGAAGTTCCGGTACGTCACCCTGCCGGGCCTGAGGTCCGTCAGCTCCACCGTCGTCCTCCTCGGCATCATCTGGACCTTCAACCAGTTCGCGATCATCTTCCTGCTGTTCGGCAACACCGCCCCCGACGCGCAGATCCTCGTCACCTGGGCCTGGTACCTCGGCTTCGGACAGCAGCCGCGTGACTTCGCGCAGTCGGCGGCCTACGGCATCCTGCTGCTGGCCATCCTGATCGTCTTCACCTCCTTCTACCGCCGCTGGCTGAACCGCAATGACCAGCAGCTCGCGATCTGAGGCAGGAGTCCCCATGAGTACGACCACCGTCGAGACCTCCGCCGCGGCGAACAAGGAGGACTCCATGGCGCCCGCGCCGCGCAAGGCCACCAAGCGCGGCGAGAGCACCCCCGCCGTCCGCCTCGCCTCCCACGGCATCCTGATCACCGCGAGCCTCATCGCGCTCTTCCCGGTCGCTTGGCTGGTGTTCCTGTCCCTCGGCCCGGACAAGGACGACTACCTGCATCCCGGACGCATCTGGGGGAAGATGACGTTCGACAACTACACGTTCGTGCTCCAGGAGACGAAGTTCTTCGACTGGCTGCAGACCACGATGATCGTCACCCTCGGCACCACACTCATCGGTGTGGTCATCTCCGCGACCACCGGTTACGCGGTCTCGCGCATGCGCTTCCCGGGCTACCGGAAGTTCATGTGGGTGCTCCTGGTCACGCAGATGTTCCCGGTGGCCGTACTCATGGTGCCGATGTACCAGATCCTCTCGGAACTGCAGCTCATCGACAGCTACCTTGGGCTCATCCTGGTGTACTGCACGACCACCGTTCCGTACTGCGCATGGCTGATGAAGGGCTATTTCGACACCATCCCGTTCGAGATCGACGAGGCGGGACGGGTCGACGGGCTGACCCCCTTCGGCACGTTCGCGCGACTGATCCTGCCGCTCGCCAAGCCGGGCCTGGCGGTCGCCGCCTTCTACAGCTTCCTCACCGCCTTCGGGGAAGTCGCGTTCGCCGCGACGTTCATGCTGTCCGACACGAAGTACACCTTCGCCGTCGGACTGCAGACCTTCGTCAGCGAACACGACGCGCAGCGCAATCTCATGGCCGCCACCGCGGTGCTGATCGCGATACCCGTCTCCGCGTTCTTCTACTTCGTGCAGAAGAACCTGGTGACCGGACTCACCGCGGGCGGCACGAAGGGCTGACCGTCCTTCGCGAACAGACTCCCGCGCGCTTGACCGCGCGGGCAGGCGGCCGCGGTGTCCATCCGACCCCGCTGTCACCGCGGCCGCCTCACATCCGTTGCCCGGCAGACCCCGAGGCTTCCGTAAATCGCCGAAAACCTGCAAGCCGCACAATTCCAAACGTGACCCGAACCCCGTTACGCATCAAGGACGCCATGAGCCAGCACTCCGCCGACCCGGCCGAAAACTCCGCCGTCGCCACCGTCGCCAAGCGCCGCGACTGGTGGCGGGACGCGGTGATCTACCAGGTCTATCCGCGCAGCTTCGCCGACAGCAACGGCGACGGCATGGGCGACCTGGAGGGCATCCGCTCCCGACTGCCGTACCTGCGCGACCTCGGCGTGGACGCCGTGTGGCTCAGCCCCTTCTACGCCTCCCCGCAGGCCGACGCCGGCTACGACGTCGCCGACTACCGGGCCGTGGACCCCATGTTCGGCAACCTCCTCGACGCCGACGCGCTGATCCGCTCCGCCCGCGACCTGGACCTCAGGATCATCGTCGACCTGGTTCCCAACCACTCCTCCGACCAGCACGAGTGGTTCAAGCGGGCCGTCGCGGACGGCCCCGGCTCGCCGCTGCGGGACCGCTACCACTTCCGGCCCGGCAAGGGGAAGAACGGCGCACTGCCGCCCAACGACTGGGAGTCGATCTTCGGCGGCCCGGCGTGGACCCGCGTCACCGAACCGGACGGCTCGCCCGGTGAGTGGTACCTGCACCTCTTCGCCCCCGAGCAGCCCGACTTCAACTGGGATCACCCGGCCGTCGGCGACGAGTTCCGCTCCATCCTGCGCTTCTGGCTCGACATGGGCGTCGACGGCTTCCGCATCGACGTGGCCCACGGCCTGGTGAAGGCGGAGGGGCTCCCCGACCTCGGATCCCACGAGCAGCTCAAGCTGCTGGGCAACGATGTCATGCCGTTCTTCGACCAGGACGGCGTGCACGCCATCTACCGGCAGTGGCGCACGATCCTCGACGAATACGCGGGCGAGCGCATCTTCGTCGCGGAGGCGTGGACGCCGACGGTCGAGCGCACCGCGAACTACGTCCGCCCGGACGAGCTCCACCAGGCCTTCAACTTCCAGTACCTGAGCACGGAGTGGGACGCCGAGGAACTGCGGACGGTCATCGACCGCACCCTGGAGGCGATGCGCCCGGTCGGCGCCCCCGCCACCTGGGTCCTGTCCAACCACGACGTGACCCGCCACGCCACCCGCTTCGCCAACCCGCCCGGCCTCGGCACCCAGATCCGCACGGCCGGCGACCGCGAACTCGGCCTGCGCAGGGCGCGGGCCGCGACCCTCCTCATGCTGGCGCTGCCCGGATCGGCGTATGTCTACCAGGGCGAAGAGCTCGGCCTGCCGGACGTCGTCGACCTGCCCGACGAGGTGCGCCAGGACCCGGCGTACTTCCGGGGCGCCGGCCAGGACGGCTTCCGCGACGGCTGCCGGGTGCCGATCCCGTGGACGCGTGAGGGATCGTCGTACGGCTTCGGCAGCGGCGGCAGCTGGCTCCCGCAGCCGGAGGGCTGGGGCGAGCTGAGCATCGAGGCTCAGACCGGTGTCCCCGGCTCCACCCTGGAGCTGTACCGCGCCGCCTTCGCCGCCCGCCGCGAACAGCCCGACCTCGGCGCGGGCGACTCCGTGGAGTGGCTGAAGGCTCCCGAGGGCGTCCTCGCCTTCCGCCGCGGCGAGTTCGTGTGTGTCGCCAATACCAGCGGCGAGTCGGTCACGACTCCGGCGTACGGCCGTGTGCTTCTCGCCAGCGGCGAGATCGCCGAGACGGACGGCGAGGCGAAGCTGCCGGCGGACACGACCGTGTGGTGGACGGCCAACTGACAGCGGTCAACTGACCGACCCTGCAAGAAGTTGCAGGAATCTTCGAGGCCCGCCTTCCGCTTGGGGAGGCGGGCCTCTACGATCTGCGACACCGCACGGCTTTGCAAGCTTTCAGCAAGAACCTTCAACGAAGAAGGGGCCCACATGGCCAGAAGAGCCCTCGCCGGAGCATGCGCCCTCATGGCAGGCGCCGCCGCGTTCGTCGCCCCCGCCGGCACCGCACAGGCGGCGCCGCCCGGCACCAAGGACGTCACCGCCGTCCTCTTCGAGTGGAACTTCGCCTCGGTGGCGAAGGAGTGCACCAACACCCTCGGCCCGGCCGGGTACGGCTATGTCCAGGTCTCCCCGCCCGCCGAGCACATACAGGGCTCGCAGTGGTGGACCTCGTACCAGCCGGTCAGCTACCGGATCGCCGGCCGGCTCGGTGACGCCACCGCCTTCAAGAGCATGGTCGACACGTGTCACGCGGCGGGTGTGAAGGTCGTCGTCGACGCGGTCGTCAACCACATGTCGGCGGGCAGCGGCACCGGCACGGGCGGTTCGTCGTACTCGAAGTACACCTACCCCGGCCTGTACTCCTCCTACGACTTCGACGACTGCACGGCCACGATCAGCGACTACGGCAACCGCACCAACGTCCAGAACTGCGAACTCGTCGGCCTCGCCGACCTGGACACGGGAGAGAACTACGTCCGCTCGGCGATCGCCGGCTACCTGAACTCCCTGCTCGGGTACGGCGTCGACGGCTTCCGCATCGACGCGGCCAAGCACATCCCGGCGACCGACCTGGCGAACATCAAGTCGCGCCTCAGCAACCCGTCCGTGTACTGGAAGCAGGAGGTCATCCACGGCAGTGGAGAGGCCGTCCAGCCCACCGAGTACACCGGCAACGGCGACGTCCAGGAGTTCCGTTACGCCTACGACCTCAAGCGGGTCTTCAACAGCGAGAACCTCGCCTACCTGAAGAACTACGGCGAGGGCTGGGGGTACCTGAACAGCTCGGTCTCCGGTGTCTTCGTCGACAACCACGACACCGAGCGCAACGGCTCCACGCTCAGCTACAAGGACGGCGCCAACTACACGCTCGCCAACGTCTTCATGCTCGCCCATCCGTACGGCGCCCCGGACATCAACTCCGGCTACGAGTTCTCCGACACCGACGCGGGGCCGCCCAACGGCGGTGCGGTGAACGCCTGTTGGCAGGACGGCTGGAAGTGCCAGCACGCCTGGCCGGAGCTCCGGCGCATGGTCGCCTTCCGCAACGCGGTGCGCGGCGAGTCGCTCACCAACTGGTGGGACAACGGCGCCGACGCCATCGCCTTCGGGCGGGGAGCCAAGGGCTATGTCGCCATCAACCACGAGTCGGGCAGCCTGAGCCGCACCTACCAGACCTCGCTGCCCGCGGGGACGTACTGCAACGTGCAGAACAACACGACGGTGACGGTCAATTCGAGCGGCCAGTTCACCGCGACGCTGGGCGCCAACACGGCCCTGGCGATCTACGCGGGCAAGTCGAGCTGCTGAAAGTTCTTACCAGAACTTTCAGGACTCTTGCTGTAAGCCTTTCCTCGGCGATACGGTCGCGCGGGGTCGGACCCAAGAGAGCCGTCATCGCAAGGAGTCCACGTCCGTGATACCGAGATGGACGGCGCCCAGGCGCCGTACTGCCCAGGCCGGCCGGGTCGCCGCGGTCACCGTGACCGCGTTGGTCGCGGCGCTCGTCCAGCCCCTGGCCGCCCGGGCCGACGCCCCGCCCCCACCGCCGTCCGACGCGAAGCTCGCCGCCGAGCCCGCCCGGCACGACGCCACCCGTGAGCAGTTCTACTTCGTCCTGCCGGACCGCTTCGCCAACGGCGACACCGGCAACGACCGGGGCGGCCTGACCGGTTCCCGCCTCAGCACCGGCTACGACCCCACCGACAAGGGCTTCTACCAGGGCGGCGACCTCAAGGGCCTGACCAAGAGGCTCGACTACATCAAGGGCCTCGGCACCACCGCCCTGTGGATGGCCCCCATCTTCAAGAACCGGCCCGTGCAGGGGGAGGGCGCGAACGCCTCCGCCGGCTACCACGGTTACTGGATCACCGACTTCACCCAGGTCGACCCGCACTTCGGCACCGACAAGGACCTCGAGACCCTCATCTCCAAGGCGCACGCCAAGGGCATGAAGGTCTTCTTCGACGTCATCACCAACCACACCGCCGACGTCGTCGACTACGAGGAGAAGTCCTACGACTACCTCTCCAAGGGCGCGTTCCCGTATCTGACGAAGGACGGAGAGCCGTTCGACGACGCGGACTACGCGGGTACGAAGGACTTCCCGGAGGTCGACGCCGACTCCTTCCCCCGCACGCCGAAGGTCACGAACAGCGCCAAGGTCCCGTCCTGGCTCAACGACCCGACGATGTACCACAACCGCGGCGACTCCACCTTCGCCGGCGAGAGCTCCACGAACGGCGACTTCTCCGGCCTCGACGACCTGTGGACCGAGCGGCCCGAGGTCGTCAGCGGGATGGAGAAGATCTACCAGCGCTGGGTGCGGGACTTCGACATCGACGGCTTCCGCATCGATACCGTGAAGCACGTCAACACGGAGTTCTGGACCCAGTGGGCCACCGCCCTCGACGCCTACGCCGCCAAGCAAGGGCGCGAGGACTTCTTCATGTTCGGCGAGGTGTACTCGGCCGACACGTCGATCACTTCGCCGTACGTCACCGAGGGCCGCCTCGACGCCACGCTCGACTTCCCCTTCCAGGAGGCGGCCCGGCAGTACGCCTCCCAGGGCGGCAGCGCGCAAAAGCTCGCCGCGGTCTTCGGCGACGACTACAAGTACACGACCGACAAGGCCAACGCGTACGAGCAGGTCACCTTCCTCGGCAACCACGACATGGGGCGCATCGGGTACTTCCTGAAGCAGGACAACCCGAAGGCCACCGACGCCGAGCTGCTCGCCAAGGACAGGCTCGCCAACGAGCTGATGTTCCTCAGCCGGGGCAACCCCGTCGTCTACTACGGCGACGAACAGGGCTTCACCGGCGCGGGCGGCGACAAGGACGCCCGCCAGACACTGTTCGCCTCGAAGACCGAGGACTACCTCGACGACGACCGGCTCGGCACCGACCGTACGCACGCGGACGACGCGTACGACACGACTGCGCCGCTCTACCGGCAGCTCGCCGCCCTCTCGAAGCTCCGCAAGGACAACCCGGCGCTGGCGGACGGCGTACAGACGGAGCGGTACGCGGCCGACGGCTCCGGTGTCTACGCCTTCTCCCGTACGGACGCGAAGACGGGCGTCGAGTACGTCGTGGCCGTCAACAACGCGGACGAGGCGAAGCAGGCGACCTTCGCGACCGGTTCGGCGGACATGACGTTCCGCGGGATCCACGGCACCGACAGCACGGTCAGGTCGGACGCCGACAAGAAGATCACCGTCACCGTCCCGGCGGGCTCGGCGATCGTCCTCAAGGCGGCCGGCAGGCTCGCCCGGCCCGCCACCCAGCCGACGATCACCCTCAAGGCCCCCGCCGCCGGCGCCACCGGCACGGTCGAGGTCACCGCCGACGTGGCCGGCGGTCAGCTCAACCGGGTCGTCTTCGCCGCCCAGGTCGGCAACGGGAAGTGGCAGACCCTCGGCTCCGCCGACCACGCCCCGTACCAGGTCACACAGACCCTCGGCAAGGACGTCCCGGCCGGAACCATCCTGCGCTACAAGGCGGTTGTCGTCGACTCGGCCGGTCGCACGGCGAGCGCCACCGCCGACAGCGTGACCGGCACCCCGCCCGCCGAGGAGATCCCCTCCGCCTCCTCCCGTGACTACGCGGTCGTCCACTACAAGCGCACCGACGGCGCCTACGCCGACTGGGGCCTGTACGCCTGGGGCGACCTCGCCGACGGCGAGTCGACCGACTGGCCCGACAGCCATCCCTTCATCGGCCGGGACGCGTACGGCGCCTTCGCCTACGTCAAGCTGAAGCCCGGCGCCTCGAACGTCGGCTTCCTCGTCATCGACAAGGACGGCAACAAGGACGTCTCCGCCGACCGCACGATCGACGTCAGCAAGACCGGCGAGATCTGGATCGAGCAGGGCAAGGAGGCCGTACGGACCGAGCGGCCCGACTACCCGGCGCAGGACAAGTCCAAGGCCGTCCTGCACTACCACCGCGCCGACGGGAACTACGACGGCTGGGGCCTGCACGTCTGGACGGGCGCCGCGAACCCCACCGACTGGTCGAACCCTTTGAAGCCGGTGAAGACCGACCCCTATGGCGCGGTCTTCGAGGTGCCGCTCAACGAGGGTGCGGGCAGCCTCAGTTACATCATCCACAAGGGCGACGAGAAGGACCTGCCCACCGACCAGTCCCTCGACCTCACGGCCGACGGCCACGAGGTGTGGCTGGTGAGCGGCCAGGAGAAGTACCTGCTCCCGCAGCCGGCCGGCTCCGCCGCCGCGCTCGACCTGACCACCTCCAAGGCGGTCTGGATCGACCGGAACACGGTCGCCTGGAACGGCTCCGAGACGGCCGCCTCCACACAGCTGCTGTACTCCCGCGACGGCTCGATCGCCGTCGACAAGGGCACGCTGACCGGAGACGCCAAGTGGCTCCGCCTCTCCAAAACCGCCCTCACCGATGCCCAGAAGACCAGGTTCCCGCACCTCAAGGACTACACCGCCTGGTCCGTCGACCCGCGCGACCGCGACCGGGTGCGCGGTGCGCTGAGCGGCCAGGTCGTCGCCTCCCAGCGGGCCGCCAACGGAGCGGTGCTCGCCGCGACGGGCGTCCAGATCGCCGGCGTACTCGACGACCTGTACCCCGCGGCGACGAAGGCGGAGCTCGGACCGACGTTCCGCAACGGCCGTCCGACGCTGGCGGTCTGGGCACCGACCGCGCAAAAGGTCTCATTGGAACTCGACGGCTCCACGGTCGCCATGAAGCGCGACGCCACCACCGGAGTCTGGTCCGTCACCGGCCCCAAGTCCTGGAAGAACAAGGCCTACCGGTACGCCGTGACAGTCTGGGCGCCCAGTGTCCGCAAGGTCGTCACCAACAAGGTCACCGACCCCTACTCGCTCGCCCTGACCACCGACTCGGAGCGCAGCCTGGTCGTCGACCTCGACGACGGCTCCCTCGCCCCCAAGGGATGGTCCTCGCTGGCCAAGCCCAAGGCCGTGCCCCTCAAGGACGCGCAGATCCAGGAACTGCACATCCGGGACTTCTCCGTCGCGGACAGGACGGCGGCCGACCCCGGTACCTACCTCGCCTTCACCGACAAGGACAGCGACGGCTCCGAGCACCTCCGTGAGCTGGCGAAGTCGGGCACGTCGTACGTGCACCTCCTGCCCGCCTTCGACATCGCCACCATCCCCGAGAAGAAGTCCGACCAGGCGAGTGTCGACTGCGACCTGGCCTCCTACGGGGCCGACTCGGACCGGCAGCAGGAATGCGTCTCCGCGGTCGCCGCGAAGGACGCCTACAACTGGGGCTACGACCCCTACCACTACACCGTCCCCGAGGGCTCGTACGCGACGGACCCCGAGGGCAGCGGCCGTACCGTCGAGTTCCGCGAGATGGTCAAGGCACTGAACGAGGACGGCCTCAGGGTCGTCATGGACGTCGTCTACAACCACACGGCCGCGAGCGGCCAGGCGGACACCAGCGTCGTCGACCGGATCGTCCCCGGCTACTACCAGCGGCTGCTCGCCGACGGCTCGGTCGCCAACAGCACCTGCTGTGCCAACACGGCCACCGAGAACGCCATGATGGGCAAACTGGTCGTCGACTCGATCGTCACCTGGGCCAAGGAGTACAAGGTCGACGGCTTCCGCTTCGACCTCATGGGCCACCACCCGAAGGCCAACATCCTGGCCGTCAGGAAGGCCCTCGACGCGCTCACCGTCGCCGAGGACGGCGTCGACGGCAAGAAGATCATCCTGTACGGCGAGGGCTGGAACTTCGGCGAGGTCGCCGACGACGCCCGCTTCGTGCAGGCCACGCAGAAGAACATGGCCGGCACCGGAGTCGCGACCTTCTCCGACCGCGCCCGTGACGCCGTGCGCGGCGGCGGCCCCTTCGACGAGGACCCGGGCGTCCAGGGCTTCGCGTCCGGCCTGTACACCGACCCCAACGCGTCCGCGAACAACGGGACGCCCGAACAGCAGAAGGCCCGCCTCCTGCACTACCAGGACCTGATCAAGGTCGGGCTCTCCGGGAACCTCAAGGCGTTCACCTTCACCGACACCGACGGCAAGGAGGTCACCGGCGCCGAGGTCGACTACAACGGCGCCCCCGCCGGCTACGCGGACGCGCCCGGCGACGCCCTCGCCTACGCGGACGCGCACGACAACGAGACGCTGTTCGACGCGCTGGCCTTCAAGCTGTCCGCGGGCACGTCCGCGTCCGACCGCGCCCGGATGCAGGTCCTCGCCATGGCGACGGCCACCCTCTCGCAGGGCCCGGCCCTCTCCCAGGCGGGCACCGACCTGCTGCGGTCCAAGTCTCTCGACCGCAACTCCTACGACAGCGGCGACTGGTTCAACGCCGTCCACTGGAACTGCAAGGACGGCAACGGTTTCGGGCGCGGACTGCCGATGGCCGCCGACAACGCGTCCAAGTGGCCGTACGCCAAGCCCCTGTTGGGCGCGATCAAGGTCGGCTGCCCGCAGATCGAGGGGGCCTCGGCGGCGTACCGGGATCTTCTGAAGATCCGGACGACGGAGCGGGACTTCTCCCTCGACACGGCCGGCCAGGTGCAGTCGAAGCTCACCTTCCCGCTCTCCGGGAAGGACGAGACACCCGGCGTGATCACCATGGAGCTCGGTGATCTGGTCGTCGTGTTCAACGCGACGCCGACAGCGCAGGAGCAGCGGGTCGGTCCGCTCGCCGGGACCGGCTACCGCCTGCACCCGGTGCAGGCGTCGGGTGCCGACTCCGTCGTCAAGTCCTCGTCATACGAGCGGATATCGGGCACCTTCACGGTTCCTGGGCGGACCGTGGCGGTATTCTCCCCGGTTTCCTGACAAGGGCATTACCTTGGTGGGGCAGACCCCGAACCAGGTCTGCCCCACCGGTGTGTCCGAGGGGCTGGCAGATGGACGTCAACGGCAAGCAGACAGGCACGACCGTGCTGGTCGTGGACGACGTGGCGGACAGCCGGTACGCCCTGGCCGCCGTACTGAGCCGCGCCGGTCACCGGGTCGTCCAGGTCGCCACCGGCCACGAGGCGCTCACCGAGATCGACACCCGGCTGCGCAAGGGCAACCTGCCCGACGCGGCTCTGATCGACGTGAACCTGCCGGACATGAGCGGCTTCGAACTGTGCCGCCGGCTCAAGGAACGGCCGCGCGTGGCCGGCCTGCCCGTCGTGCACTGCTCGGCCGTCGCCGTGGTCCCGGGCGACCGCTGCCAGGCGCTGGACGAGGGCGCCGAGGCGTTCCTGGCGATGCCCGCCGAGCCCGAGGCGATCGAGGCGGCGGTCCGGGCCGTGGTGCGCGCCGCCCGGCTGCGCGCCGACGGCCAGGCGCAGGTACGGCGGCTGACCATGCTCTCCGAGACGATCGTCACCATCCAGGCGGCGCGCTCCCTGCAGGAGCTCGCCGACGCCGCCGCCGACGGCACCGCGCGGCTCACCGGCTCTCCCGCCGCCGTCTTCGTCCTCGGCCAGGACGACGAGCTGTACCGCGGCCTCTCCCGGGACCGCACCTCGATCGCGCTGCCGGACGAGAGCGCCCACCGGACCGTGGCCGGCCTGCTGCGACGGCTCACCCGCGGACAGGCCGGAGTGCAGATCACCACCGTGCCCGCACCGCTGTGGCCCGCCGGGTTCTTCCGGCCCGGCGTGCAGCACGACGCCCGGCTGGCGCTCGTCGTCACCCAGGACGGCAGGGCCCCGGTGTGCCTGGCCGTACCCACCCGCGGGCTGCGCCGGGCGGGCCCCGAGGCCGAGGCCCTGCTGGCCCGGCTCGCCCAGGCCACCGCGCTCGCCGCCGAGCCGCTGCTCATGTACCAGGTCGAGCGGCACGTCGCCCTCACCCTCCAGCACAGCTTCCTGCCCCTGCCGCACCGGCTGCCCGAGCTGCCCGGCATGGACGTCGTGGTCCGCTATGTACCCGCGTCCCGGGAGACCGAGATCGGCGGCGACTTCTACGCCGTACTGCGCACCGGCGACGGCGTGCTCGCCGCGGTCGGTGACGTCGTCGGGCACTCGCTGGAGGCGGCGACCGTCATGGTCGAGATCCGGCACGCGCTGCGCGCCTACTGCCTCGAGGAGAGCGACCCGGCCGTGCTCGCCGAGCGCCTCGACCGGATGCTCCAGGTCTACCACCCCGACGTCACGGCCACTGTCTGCCTGGCCCTGATCGACCCCGGCACCGGCCGCACCCGCATCGCCAACGCGGGGCACATCCCGCCGCTGATCATCCGGGACACCGGCAGCGCCGACTACACCAAGGTCAACGGTCCGCTGCTCGGCGTGGGCCTGCCGCATCCGCCGCCCACCGAGCTGTTCCTGGAGCCCTCCGACCGGCTCCTCATGGTCACCGACGGCCTGATCGAGAACCGGGGCACCGACCTCGAGGTCTCGATGGAGCACCTCCGCGCGGCCGCCACCGGCTCCCTGCCGGGCCTGGACGCCCTGTGCGACACGCTCCTCGCCTGCTTCGGCCACGAGCGCGAGGACGACATCGCGATGCTGGCGCTGCAACTGAAGAACTAAGGTGGGTCCTGTTGCCCAGAACAGGAGTCCCCATGCCGCAGATCACCGTCGACTACTCCATGCCCCTCGCCGAGGGCTTCGACCGGCGCGGCTTCGCGCTCGCGCTGCACGACGCGGTGGTGGAGATCGCGGCCGCTAAGCACGAGGCGTGCAAGACCCAGTTCCGGGCGACCGAGGACACGACCGTGGGCCGGGACGAGAACGGTCACGCCGTCGTCCATGTCTCCCTAGGCCTGCTGGCCGGCCGCACCGACGAGACCAAGGCGCAACTGACCGAAGCGGTACTGGAGTTGCTCCGCACGTACGTGAAGCCCGCCGAGGGGTTGGCGCTGCACGCCTCGGCCGAGGTGCGCGATCTGGAGGCCTCGTACCGCAAGTTCGAGAGCTGAGCGCCCGCGCGGCGGAGCCGCATACCGATGTCGCCCCGCGCCCCTTCAGGGCTGTCCGGGCCTAGGAGCCCAGCGCGATCAGCCGGCCGACCAGGTCGGTGAACGGCCCGTCGGTCGGCTCGTCCTTGAACATGTGCCGGACCAGCGCGGCCATCTCCTCGTCGTACGCGGCGCTCACGGCGGCCAGCGCGGCGAAGTCGTGCACGAGCTGTGCCTCCAGCTCGCGGCGCGGGATGCGCCGGCCGTCCAGCCAGATCAGCGCGGTCGACTCGGCGAGCGAGATCCAGGAGCGGACGACCAGTTCCAGTCGCGCGGGCGGGTGCTCCACGCGCAGATGCGAAAGAATCTGGTCATACGCGGCCTGCCGTACGGAGTCGATGAGCGCGTTGGTCGTCGAGGAGCCGACGGCCGGGCCTCCGCGCATCAACGCCGAGAAACCGGGCCCGTGATCGTCGACGAAGTCGAAGAACCGGTGCATCACGCGCAGCAGCCGGGCCCCCAGCGGACCCTCCCGCGGTTCGACGAACCGGCTTGCCAGATCCTCCGACGCGCGCTTCAACGCGGCCTCGTACAGGCTGAGTTTGCCGGGGAAGTAGTGGTACACCAGCGGGCGGGAGATGCCGGCGGCCGCGGCTATCTCGTCGATGGAGACCTCGTCGGGCGAGCGACGGCTGAACAGGTCGAGGGCGACGCCGATCAACTGCTGCCGCCGCTCCTCGACACCCATTCTGCGGCGCACCCCGATAGTCATGCGAACACCTTACCGATCGGATCCGGCCCCGAACGGACCGGACCGGCCAGCGGTGTCCACATATTCGACACAAGACGATCGCGTCCTCGGCCCGGGCGGCGGCAGGACGTCGGTGCCCGGCTACCGCAGGGCGTTGATCGACCGTCCGCTCTCCAGCTCGCCCTTCAGGCCCGCCTGAGCTCCCGCCTTCGTCTTCACGGCCAGCAGGTTGCCCTGTGCGGAACCGTCGACCCCGCCCGTCGCCGTGATCGACGCGGTGCCCCGGCCACCCGCCGCGAGCAGGTACCAGGACCCCGCCTCCGACTTCCACAGCACGCCGGCCAGCACGTGCGGGTCGCGCGGGCCGCACGCCGGCACGTTCTCGGCCTTCGCCGCGACCGCACCGTACGCCCCGCCCGGAGTGTGGAACTGCGCGAGCACGCGCGTCCCGCCGCCCCGCCAGGTCTCGGCGCGGGTGCACACCCAGGAGGCCGACCCGCTCGCGTCGGGCAGCGACTGGGTGGCGTACTCCCAGGCGTTCACGGATCGCACTCCCTGTGAGCGCACGGCGGACAGCGAGCAGGCGAACGGTGCCCAGGCGCGCAGCGCCGCCGCGCCGGTCGCGTCGCGCTCCGCGCCTGGGCGGCCGGTGGTGAGGCGGGCCGGGACCAGTTCGCCGAGGTCGGTGGACAGGCGGGTGCCGGAGCCGTCCGTCAGCTGGAGCACGTTCCACGAGGTGCACGCGCCGGTCTGCAGGGCGGCGCTGGCCAGCGGCGAGGTGACACCGTCGGTCAGGGTGAGGTCCATCGCGCCGGCGCCCGGCTTCAGCAGATCCCGCTCGGCCGCCTTCTTCACCCAAGGCGCCGTCAGATAGCGGACGTTGCCGTCGGCCCGGCCCAGCACCACCGCGTTCGACTCGGCGCCGGTCGCGCCGTCGACCCGCGCGAAGTCGAGGGCGGCGCCCTTGGTGCTGTCCTTCGGTTCGGCGTACCGGGCGATGCGCAGACCGTCGTAGAGGATCACCACCCGCGCGTTGTCGACGTCCCCGGCGTACAGCAGTTGCGGCGGGCCGGCCGGGCCGCCCGAGGGGGTGCCCGGGGTGGCGGAGACCTGGACGGTCTCGCCGGGGCGGGCCCAGACGGCGAGGGCGCGGCGCAGCAGCGCCTTGTCGCCGGTGAGTTCGCCGCGGGCGGGCCAGACGGAGAAGTCGGTGCGCGAGGCGGACTGCCACGCGGTGTCCGGGACCTTGGTCAAGTTGGCCGGGTCCAGGGCCGCCTGGGCCGACGGGTTCTGCGCGTAGGACGGGGCGGCGGCGCCGTCGGGTGCCCAGCCGTCACCGGGCAGGCCGAGCAACGCCCCGCACACCGCGACGGCCGCCGCGGCGGCGAGCGCCGCCTTCAGGTGCTGGCGGCGCCGCATCAGGTCGGTGGCCCGGGCCTGCAGCGAACAGGGGTCGAACTCGGGGGAGTCGAGCAGCGCGTACTGCGCGGGGACCTCGTCGGCCTCGTCCAGCGCGGCGTCCACGTCGTCGACGCCCGCCGTGGTGAGCACCTCGCGTACGTCGCCGTCCGGGAGTTTCTCCAGGCCGCGCAGGACGTACGCGGCGCGGGCCGGTCCGGACAGGGCGGACAGCCGCTGGTCCAGGGCGAGTTCGTCGGCGCCGCCCGAGCGCGGGAAGAGACGCAGGCCCCACACCTGGGGCAGCAGCGGCGGCAGCTGGGACCGCTTGGGCCATGCCCTGAGCGTCAGCGGCAGGCCCGCCTCCAGTGCCGTACGCAGCACCTGGAGTCGGACGAAGGCGTAGCCCGGGTCACCCTCGCGGCCGGTCGACTGGGCCGGGATCACGGGCGCCGGCGTCCGGCGCCGGGGCAGGGCGCGCTGGGTGAGCGCGTGTGCGGTCACAACGCGCCTGTTGCGGCCGAGGCCCGGTGGCAGCACCAGATAGGCGAGCCGGACGAGCCGGGGGTAGTGCTCGACGAGCGCCGCCTCTGCCTGCTCGACATCGACGAGCGGGTCGGACGACGAGGAAGCGGCGGCGGAGCCGGAGCCGGGTGCGGGGCGCGGGGCGACATCCTGTGACTGCACGTTCAGCAGAACGAGCGAATCGGTGGTTGGTCACCGCCACCCGGGTGACTCAACCCCGAGGATCGACGAGAGCCCGCGCGTAGTTCGCCATCGACCGCTGGTAATGCGGCAGATGGGGCGCGAGGGCGCCCAGGACGAGGGAGAGGCCTTCGCGGTCGCGGCCGAGGCTGGACAGGCACAGGGCGAGTGTCGCGCGTACCGCGTCGTCCAACTCGTCCGAAGGGGCGTCCAGTTCGGGTGTCAGCAGCTTGACGCCCTCCTCCGCCTGTCCGGTGTTCCGCAGGGAGCTGGACAGCTGGATCCTGGCGCGCCGCCCCTTGTAGCCGTCGAGGCCGCGGGCGAGGGCCTCCCGATACAGCGGAACGGCCTTGTCCGAGTGGCCCGTCGAATCCCAGGCGCAGGCCTGCTCGAAGGGGCCGAGCGGGCTGCCGGCCGGCAATTCGGCGACGAGTGCGTCGATCACCGCGCGGAAGTCGGCCGCATCTTCTTCGGCGTAGTCGTCGAAGCTCGCCCAAGCTGCGGTCACGCGATCTTCCCAGTCCTGGTTCACCGGGACACTTTCGCACGGGTGTGCCCGTCGTGGCATCGGATTTGAGCGCGGCGGGCCCGGGAGCCGTATCGAAGGGGACGGGCCCCTTGCCGGGGCCGACCGAGGCATGGTCCGATGCAGGCGACCGGAGGAACAGATGAGGGTGACCCGACCGATGCTCGCGCTGAGCGGCGCGGCGCTGGTGCTTGCGCTGGCGGGCTGCGGATCCGACGGGGACGGCGAGGCGGCCGTTCCGGAGACGGCGACCGGCAGCCTCGAGCACCTGGCGGCCGAGGCGAAGTGCAAGCCGAACATGCAGACGGACGCGGACACGATCCGGCAGGCCATCTGCAAGGACGGCGACCAGAAGTACGTCCTCGCCACCTTCGCCACCGACCGCGGCCAGCGCGAGTGGCTGAACGGGGCGAAGGACTACGGCGGCTACTACCTCGTCGGCCGCAAGTGGGTCGCCGTCGGCGAGGAGAAGACGGTCACCGAGCTGCGGACCACGCTCGGCGGGACCATGGAGGAGGGGTCCGCTCACATGAACGGCGGCCACGGTGGTACGGGCGGCGAGGCCACGCACTCCGGCTCCGGCCACGGCGGCTGACCGCGCGGGTCTTTTCGCGCGAGGCTCTTGAGGGCAAACGAAAGCCGGCGGTGGGAAATCCCACCGCCGGCTTCCTACTGGGTCAGGACTACTGGCAGTCCTCGCCGCTGTTGATGCAGTCGACCATCTGGTTCATCACGTCCTCGTCGAAGAAGTTGATGAAGTCGTTGTGGTCGGTGATCGGCTTGTGCAGCTGCTCCGGGAAGGAGTCCACCGCGAACGGGTTCACGACCTGCCCGTTCTCGATCTGCGGGGCCGGCACGTCGTAGACCAGACGGACCTGCAGCTGGGGGATGGCCTGGAAGCCGTTGGCACAGGTGCCGTCGGCCTGGACGAACGCCACGTGGGTACGGTGGTTGGCGCTGTCGATGTTCTGGCCGTCCCAGCAGCTCTGGAAGGCGGACGTGCGCACCACCGAGCTGCCCTCGGGGCAGATCGGGTACTTGTCCGTCACCTGCCGGTCCTCGAAGCCGGTGCAGCTCCAGGCGGTGTTGGCGTTCGCGAGACCGTTGGTGAAGGCCTTGGCGTCACCGGTGATGATGCGCAGGGCCGTCGGCATCGCGACGACATCGCTCGTCTTGTTGCCGACGAACTTCAGCTCCGCCTCGGCGGTCTGCTGGATGGTGCCGACGTTGCTGTCCTGACCGCCACCGGGCGCGTCCGCGTCGATGTCGTTCTGGCCGTCCTGCACCCGCAGTACCGGCCAGAAGTACGACGACTTGTCGCCCTGGTTCTGGCAGGTCGTCTCGCCGTTCGCCAGGTCCTCGTCGCTCGCGAAAGCGTCGTTGGCCTGGTTGCCGACGTAGTCGTGCTGGTGCTGCGCACCGTTGCTGACACCGGGAGCGACGATCACGTTGTCCGAGTTGCGGTTCTCGTTCTCGTTGGTGCCGCAGTTCGTGGTGAAGCTGCCCGTCGAACCGGTGTCCCCGTTCGCGGCGAGGCCGTTCGGCAGGTTGCGGGAATTGGGCTGGACGTCCTCGATGTTGACGAAGTCGTCGGCCACCGGGCCGTTGCCGGCCTGACCGCCGTTGCCCTGGTCCTGACCGTCACCCTGGTCCTGGCCGTTGTCCTGACCGTCGCCCTGGTCCTGGCCGCCGCCCTGGTCCTGGCCGTTGTCCTGGCCCTGGTCCTGACCGCCGTTGTTCTGGTCCCCGCCCTGACCGTCGTTGGTCTCCGGCTGTTCGGCCGGGACACCCTGACACTCGGCGAGCTGGTCGATCCCCTGCGGAGCCTTACCGCCCACGCGGTTGATGTTGATGCCGATCCGGTCGATGGTGGCGACCCGCTTGGACTTCAGCGGGCCCAGGATGGCGTTGTTGACGTAGCCGGCGTCTCCTGCCTGGGCCTGGCGCGTGTCCGCGAGACGCGTGTAGGCGTCCGTGATCTGCCTGTCGAGCAGCGCCAGCTCCTTGGCGACGCCTTGGCGCGCGCCCTCTGGCACGTCCGTCAGCTTCTGGCCGACGTCCGGGCAGTTGATCGTCGCGACCTGAGCGCCCGTGGCCTTGGTCTGATTCTGCCCCGAGCCTGTCTCATGAGCCGAGGCGTAGAAGTTTGCCCAGATCAGCCCGCCCCCACCGAGCGCTAGGGCTGCCGAAGCGGCAACGGCCTTGGTGGCCAGTGGCATACGGCGTTTTCTTGTGTTGCGTCCCATGGAACTCCTCTGACTTCCTTGCGGGGCTATCGAGGCGCCCGACAGGAGTGAAGCGGCTCCCCTGAATACGCAAGCGGTCCCAGTGGTGTTCAGCCGTCTCAGAAATTGGTGAGAGGTTCGCGAGACAATTCGGTTTCAACTGCCCATGAAATACATGCAGTTGCTGATCCCTCACAGGAGGTGCCCGGGCAGGGTCCCGATTTCAGCGGCCGTGGTCGAGATACGCGAGAACCGCCAGGACGCGACGGTTGTCGTCGTCCGACACTTCCAGCCCCAGTTTGGCGAAGATATTGGCGGTGTGTTTCGCAATCGCCCGTTCCGTGACCACCAGCTTGGCGGCGATCGCCGCGTTGGTGCGGCCCTGCGCCATCAGTTCCAGCACCTCGCGTTCCCGGGGCGTGAGCCGGCCGAGCGGCTGGTCGTCGGCCGCCCGGCGGGACAGCAGCTGCTGGATCACCTGCGGGTCCATCGCCGTACCGCCCGCCGCGACCCGCCGTACGGCGTCCACGAACTGCTCCGCGTCGAACACCCGGTCCTTCAGCAGATAGCCGACCCCGCCGCTGCCGTCGGCGAGCAGCTCACGCGCGTACAGCTGCTCCACGTGCTGCGAGAGCACCAGCACCGGCAGACCGGGTCTGTCCCGGCGGGCGTTCAGCGCGCACTGCAAGCCCTCGTCGGTGTGCGTCGGCGGCAGTCGTACGTCGACCACCGCGACGTCCGGCTCCAGTTCGGCCAGCGCGGCGGCCAGCTCCGGCCCGCTCTCGACGGCCGCCGCGATCTCGAAGTCGTACGCCTCCAGGAGACGGACGAGTCCGTCCCGCAGCAGGAACAGGTCTTCGGCTAGGACAACGCGCAAGGGATCTCCATGGTGACCATGGTGGGACCGCCCGCGGGACTGCTGACGGCCAGGACGCCGTCGAATGTACCCAGTCGCCGCTCCACCCCGGCCAGACCCGAACCGGCCCCGGTCGCCGCGCCGCCCCTGCCGTTGTCGGTGACCGAGATCCGCAGCATGCCGGCGCCCTCCGCGACGTGATGCAGATCGACCCAGATCCGGTCGGCGTCCGCGTGCTTGACCGCGTTGGTGAGCACCTCGCTGACCGCGAAGTACGCCGCCGACTCCACGGGCGCGTCCGCCCGGCCGGGCAGGTCCACCTCCACCTCGGTGGTCACCGGCAGCCGCAGCGCCAACGCCCGTACCGCGTCGCCCAGTCCGCGCTCCGCGAGCACCGGCGGGTGGATGCCGCGCACCAGGTCGCGCAGCTCGGTGAGGGCGTCCACGGACGACTGGCGGGCCTGCGCGAGCAGCTTCCTCGCCTGTTCGGGGTTCTTGTCCAGCAGCACCTCGATGGTGCCGAGATCCATGCCCATCGCGACCAGCCGGGCCTGCGCCCCGTCGTGCAGGTCCCGCTCGATGCGCCGCAGTTCGGCGGCGGAGGTGTCGACGGCGTCGCGCCGGGTCTCGGTCAGCACCCGCACCCGCTCGGCCAGTTCGCCCTGGTTGGAGGCGAGCACCGCCCGGGTCAGCCGGAAGTGCGCCTCCAGCAGCCGCGGGGTGAGGAAGTGGGCGAAGAACAGGAGGACGAGGCCCAGCGCGGCGGCGGCGAGCGCGGTGGCCTGCCCGGAGACGGGCACGAACCCGTACCAGTACCCGTCCGGGAAGACCCGCCACAGCCCGGCCGCCAGCGCGAACCCCTCCAGCGGGTAGAAGAGCAGCACGGCCGGCAGCAGCGCGGTGAGGAACCCCGCGGTCATGTCGACCGGCAGCCACCTCAGGTCCCGCCAGGTCGCCGGGTCACGCAGCATCGCGAAGGTACGCATCCAGGGGTTGGCGTCCTTCGGGACCGGCCGGTACGCCGACGGGATCTGCACCCCGCACCACTGGGCGGCCAGGACCCGCCGCCAGTCGGCGAACGCCCGCACCCCCGTGAGCACCCACGGCGTGGTGACGATCCCGATCCCGATCGGTATCAGCGCGAGGGACACCAGGGTGAGCGTGAAACAGAGCACCGCCCCCGGCAGCGTCACCAGCGCCAGCCCGAGCCCCCGTACCGCCGCCCGCCCCACGCCTCGCGTCCCGGTGCGGCCGGTGCCGCTCTTCGTCTCGATGGTCGTCATGGCGTCAGTCTGGCCGAGCGGAAGGCGGGGGTCACTGGGGCTGGGCGGCCGGTCAGGAGGTGGTGCCAGATACACCCCCGGTCGCGGCGAGGACCTTCGCCTCCAGCTCCGGGTCCAGTCCCACCGTCGGCCGGTCCGGGCGCTGCGGCGCCACCCCGCCGATGCTCCGCAACCAGTTCCACGTGTCGGCGACGGTCTCGGTGACCGGACGGCAGCGCAGGCCCGCCCCGAGCGCCCGGGAGACATCCGCGCTGTGCAGGGCCGCATGCCCCTCGCTGCCCGGCGGCAGCCACACCGGCAGCTGCTGCCACGGCTCGATGCCCGCGTCGAGGACGACGTCCGGTTCGGTCCAGCGCAGCTCGGCGGCGGCGCCGGTGACGTCCACGCAGGCGTCGAGGAACGTGCCCATGGTGGCGTGCCCCGAGGGCCCGACGAGGTTGTAGGGTCCGCTCGCCTTCCGCTCCGCCGAGTCGAGGATCCATTCCGCGAGGTCACGGACGTCGACGTACTGGATGGGCAGGTCGTACGGCCCGGGCGCGAGGACGGGGCCGCCACGGGCGATCCGGTTCAGCCACCAGGGCAGCCGGCCGATGTTCTCGTACGGCCCGAGGATCAGCCCGGCCCGTACGAGCAGGGAGCGGTCCGCGCCGAAGGCCTCGACGGCGGCCAGCTCGCCGCCCCGCTTGTCCCGGGCGTAGTCGGTCTGCTCGGCGTCGGCCGAGGCTCCCTCGACCAGGGGCGAGTCCTCGGTGTACCCGGCGCCCCGCGGCCACGCGTACACCGAGCAGCTCGACACGTACACATACCGGTCGGCGCGGCCCCGCAGCAGCCGCGCCGCCTCGTGCACCGCCCGGGGCGCGGCCGACCAGGTGTCGACGACCACGTCCCAGTCGCCGTCCGCCGCGGCCAGGGCGGCGAGCCCCTCGGGGGCGGTGCGGTCGCCGTGCAGGGACCGCACGCCGGCCTCAGGTTCGTGGCGTCCCCGGTGGAAGACGGTCACCTCCCAGCCGCGCCCGAGGGCCGCCTCGACGACGGCCCGCCCCGCGAACTCCGTACCGCCCAGCATCAGAAGTCTCATGCCGGTGACTGTGCCCGGTGGAACCGCGGGACGGAACGGGTATCTGCCGTCAGCAGAGGCTTAGGGGATCAGCGTCCGGTCGGCGGCGCGTACTTGTAGCCGACCCGGCGCACCGTCTGGATCGCCCGGCGGTGCTCGGAGCCGAGCTTGCGGCGCAGGCGGGCGATGTGGACGTCGACCGTACGGCCGTCGCCGACATGGCCGTACCCCCACACCGTCGTCACCAGCTGGTCGCGGGTGTGCACCCGGTGGGGGTGGGTGACCAGATGCGCGAGCAGCTCGAACTCCAGGTAGGTCAGGTCGAGTTCGCGTCCGTCCACCGCGGCCGTGCGCTGCACGGTGTCGACGCGGACGAGCGGGTCGGCGGCGGTCTCGCCGCCCTCCGGCGCCGCCGCGTCGGGCACCGCCACCGGCGGGAACGGCGGCTGCTGGTCGGCCGGGACGAGCACCAGGTAGCCGATCATCGGCGGCTGCCCCGGCAGGGTGGGGAGGGTGTGCGGGGGAGCGGGCAGCCAGGTGGCGCCCGGCGGCAGGAACTCCGCGACGTCGATCACCTCGTCCCGGTCGACGGCCCGCAGTCGATGACGCGAACCGTTGGGGGAGGAGGGAACGGCGGTGGACAGGGAACGAGTGGTCGCCATGAGAGGTCAGCTCTTTCGCGCGAGAGGTCCGACGGGAACGTACGTCGTGCGCGCTGGCCGAAGGCCGGGGTGTACGGCTTTAGAGGGCCGGCGCGTTCGTCGCGCGGCAACACACCCGGTCGAAGTCGTGGTGCTGACGGGAAGGCCAGAACGGCTCGAGGTCATGGCGACCCGTCGCGGTGTGGTTCTGGAAGCCGGCCATGGGCCCATTGAAGCAGACACGACTCCGCGACAGGAGCCTGCTCTCACTGCTTGGACGCCTGCCTGGCGTGAACTCGCTCTCGTCCGGCACGCGGAAGGGGCGCCCGCCGAGATGGCGGGCGCCCCTTCCGGGAAGTGCGCGGTGATCAGATCTGGCCGGCCTTCTCCAGGGCGGAGCAGCAGGTGTCGACGATCAGGCGGGTCACCAGGTACGGGTCGACGTTGGCGTTCGGACGGCGGTCCTCGATGTAGCCCTTGCCGTCCTTCTCGACCTGCCACGGGATGCGGACCGAGGCGCCACGGTTGGAGACACCGTAGGAGTACTCGTTCCACGGGGCGGTCTCGTGCAGACCGGTCAGGCGGTCGTCGATGCCGGCGCCGTAGTGCTTGACGTGGTCGAGCGGCTTCGAGCCCTCGCCCAGCGACTCGCACGCGGTGATGATCGCGTCGTAGCCCTCGCGCATCGCCTTGGTGGAGAAGTTGGTGTGCGCACCGGCGCCGTTCCAGTCGCCCTTCACCGGCTTCGGGTCCAGCGTCGCGGCGACGCCGAAGTCCTCGGCGGTGCGGTAGAGCAGCCAGCGGGCCACCCACAGGTGGTCGGAGACCTCCAGCGGGGAGACCGGGCCGACCTGGAACTCCCACTGGCCGGGCATGACCTCGGCGTTGATGCCGGAGATCGCGAGGCCCGCCTTCAGGCAGTTCTCCAGGTGCGCCTCGACGACGTCACGGCCGAAGATCTCGTCGGCGCCGACACCGCAGTAGTAGCCGCCCTGGGGGGCCGGGAAGCCGCCCTTGGGGAAGCCCAGCGGGTAGCCGTCCTGGAAGAAGGTGTACTCCTGCTCGATGCCGAAGATCGGCTCCTGTGCGGCGAACTTCTCGGCGACCTCGACCAGCGCGGCACGGGTGTTGGACTCGTGCGGCGTCATGTCGATGTTGAGGACCTCGCACAGGACGAGGATGTCGTCGCCGCCGCGGATCGGGTCGGGGCAGGAGAAGACCGGCTTGAGGACACGGTCCGAGGAGTGGCCCTCGGCCTGGTTCGTGGAAGACCCGTCGAAGCCCCAGATTCCCAGCTCGGCACCCTTGGCGTCGTCGGCCAGTATCTTCGTCTTGGAACGGAGCTTCGCCGTCGGCTGGGTGCCGTCGATCCAGATGTACTCAGCCTTGAAGGTCACGGGCCACTTCCTTCGGGGGTGTGTCTAGACGCACGTGCGGGTGCTGCGGCGCTGCGGCACTGGGGCACCGCTTTCGATGCCAGGCAGCCTGTCAACAGGCGATTTCCCGGTCATTGCTCGAATGTGAACCCCGTGTTACCTGGTGGTGCTGTGGCGCGACTCACGCTGTGAGGGCCGGCGCTGCGCGGGGAGTGGTGCGCGGAGCGACAGGGAAAGACGCCCCGAACGGAGCGCGGGGGGGTGGCTCGTATGCGATGGGGTTGCGGGCGGGGCGCGGGGGCATGCAAGGTCACGGACATGCCGGTCCCGCCACCCCTGGCCGGGGGCGGCGGGACCGGTGACACGTACGGTTACGGGCGTCGTGGCATCACCCCACCTTCTCGATCACGGCCCGGCGAATCAGGAACTTGCCGGGCTCCCGTACCTCTTCGAAGGCCGCGTTGTTGAGCAGGACACAGCTGCCGGAGACCGAGGCGACCTCCACCGTCGTGGACTTGTTGTTGTCCAGGTTGGTGACCTTCAGCCTCGTGCCGGCCGGGAACTGGTTGCTGGACGCGGCCGGGGCGCCGTCCTCGCCGGACAGGGTGACGGTCGAGCCGTTGCACACCTGTTGACCGGGGGCGGGCGGCGCGGCCTGCGCCGGGGGCGCGGCCTGCGTGGGTGGCGCGGTCTGCGCCGGGGGCGTGGTCTGGGCCGGCTGGGTCGCCCGGGGGTCCTGAGCCGACTCCCCGACGACGCACCCGGACGCCTCCTGCTGCACCCTGATCTGTGCGATGACGGCCTCACGGTTGGCGATCCGGGCCTCGGACTGCGCGTCCGGGGCGGCCCGCTGGCCGTCGATGAACCGCTGGTTGTTGCCGAGGGCGGTGGCGAGCCCCTGGCAGACGGTCGACTCGGCGGCCGTCTGCGGGGACTGCGAGGCGTTCGAGGTGGCCGCCATGACGAAGGCGCCGCCTCCCGCCACCGTCGCGGCACTCGCCAGCAGCGCGAGCTTCTTCTTCGTGCCGAGCGTTCTCCTACGCGACATGCGCGGCTCCTGAGAGGTAGGGGAGCGTACGCCGCCATGTACGAGATACCGAACGAAGTTACTCAGCGGTTACAGGAGTCACCAAAGTGGTGCGCGTCACATCGGTGTCAGCTCTGGTCCTGTTCGTACGCCGCCACGGTGTCGTTGACGTGCTGGAGCAACCCCTCGGTGTGGCCCGTGAGTTCGGCTTCCCCGGTCTCCGCCCCGTCCCCCCACTGCCCACTGGCGAACACCACCGAGCGCACGGTCATCAGCCGCCGGAAGACCCCCGCCGAACCGGGCGGCACGGTCGGCAGCCCCGCCTCGGGCGGCGGGTCGAGCGCGACCACCTGATACGTCACCGGGTCCATCGAGGCCATCGTGAACACCGCCGAGGCGTCCTCGACGCGCCGGAAACTCAGCACGCTCACCGTCACCTGCGAACGCCGCTCGGTGTCCGTGAAGAGCGCCGCCGTCAACCGGACGCATCCCTCGCCCTGTTCGAGCAGCGCGGCCAGCTCGGGAGACATGGCACGGGCGCAGTCGGTGGTGGTGGCGAGGTCGACACGGTGGTGCCGGGAACCGTCCTTCAGGCGCACGTTCTGCTGCGGGAAGGCCTGCTCGGGCCGGATGACGGGCCGCGCGAGCAGGGAGGACAGGGCGGTCGGGGCGTCGGAGGGGAGGGAGACGTCGACGGACGGGGCGGCGGTGCCGGAGCCCGTGGTGGCCGAGGTCAGCGGGGTCGCCGTCGTCGCTTCGTCCCCCTCCCCGCCGCTCACGTACATCACGGCGCCCACGGCGATCGCCGCCACGAGGACGACCGCCGTGCCGGCGGCGACCGCGCGCCGGGTACGGCGTCTTCTGCGTATGCGCTCCTGCTCGGCCACCCATTGGGTGTACGGGTCAGGTGTGTACGGGCCAGGTGTGTACGGGTCGGGGCTGTGCGGGGGCATTCCTTGATCGCCGAAGGTCATGGCGGCGGAGGGTAACAGCGCAGACCCTCCGAACTCCCGCCGCCCGACAAACCGTTGACTATCGTGACAGAGCGTCCCGTACGGCCTCGTCGGTGCGGGCCACGACCGCCGTACCGTCGTCCGCGGTGATGATCGGACGCTGGATCAGCTTGGGATGCGCGGCGAGGGCGGTGATCCAGCGGTCGCGCGAAGTGTCGTCCCGGGACCAGCCCTTGAGACCGAGCTCCTTCGCGGCGGCCTCCTGGGTGCGGGTGATGTCCCAGGGTTCGAGACCGAGGCGGTTCAGGACGTCCCGGATCTCGTCCTCGCTCGGCACGTCCTCCAGATAGCGGCGGACGGTGTAGTCCGCGCCCTGAGCGTCGAGCAGGGTGAGCGCGCTGCGGCACTTCGAACAGGCCGGATTGATCCAGATCTCCATACGGCCCACGGTACGCGAAAACCCGTCCTTCACCTGTGCCACAGCACCCCCGAAAGCCCTTGTGGCCAGGGCCTTTTGTCAGTGGCGGGCAGTAGAATAGAAGCAGGATTCTATGAATCTGCCTCTATGGCCAGGTCAGAGGCAATCTGGGCGACCGATAGTGAGATCGTTTCTCACGGAATCTCACACCGGAGACTTGCGGCCTCTGTTGGCGGCAGCCTGGTGAAGACCGTCGATGACGAGTGCGGCGGGGCGCAGGTCCTCTGGGTTCGGGTGGACGTACTTGGCCCGGGTGAAGGCCGCGTTGGTGTGCCCGGCCCAGGCGGCAAGAACGCTGTCGTCGACTCCGCTGACGGCGAGCAGGGTGAGCACTGAGTGCCGGGCGTCGTACAGACGCACCCGGCGCAGTCCCAGCTCCGCCATCTTCTTGTAGGCGTACTCGCGTAGGTCCCGCGTGCTCATCGGCACGCCCAGTTCGTCCACGAAGAAGTACCCGGAGTCGGTGTATCCCTCGCCGGCGGCCAGCTTCTCGCGGGCCTGGATCCGTTTGAACTTCTTCACCGAGTCCCAGACGAACTGGGGAAGGGGCAGGGTGCGTTCGCCGCTGGTGGTCTTGGTGTCCTTCTCGTGCACCACGAGGTTGCCCAGCATGGTGCGTGTGTTGAGGACGGCGAGCGTCCCGGCCCTGAGGTCGATGTCCTCCTCCCAGCGCCCGCCCGCGACCTCGGCCGGCCGCAGGCCCATGAGGGAGAGGTGTAGCGGCGCCTCCAGGCGGTCGCCCTTGATGCCGGCCAGGAACGTGCCCACTTCGTGGACGTCCCACGGCTTGGCCCGCTCGTTCTCGCGCCGGTCCTTCTTCTTGGCCTGGCGTGGGATGGTCACGTACTGGGCGACGTTGGTGTGTACGAGCTTCCGGGTGACCGCGCGGCCGAGGATCTCCTTCAGCCGCCCGAGGATGACGTCGGCCGTCGAGGGGCGCAGCCCGGTGCCAGGCTTTCCGCCCCTGCGCCGGGCAGAAGTGAGCAGCCACTCCACCCAGTCCTCGACGTCCTCCTCCGTCAGCTCCTGGACGCGGACGCCACCAAGACCGGTGTGAATGTGGAGCAGCATGTTGTTGTAGTTGTAGAGGCTCGTCTCCTCGAGGTCCTCCTTCTTCTTCTCCAGCCACTTGGCGGTCCACTCGGACATGGTGATCTTGCTGGGCATGATGAACTGACCGGTGTCGCGCTGGTGTTGAATGCGCGACACCTCGGCCCGGACTTCCTTGACCGTGTCCTTGGTGATGGTCAGCTGCTTCCGCTTGCCCTCGGCGTCACGGCCTGCGTCGATGACAGTGCGGTAGCGGACCTTGCCGCTCTGCAGTACGACCTTCTTGATTTCTGGCACTTCTCTCCTCTCTCGGTTCAGCCACCACCCCCGCCCAGGAGACATGCCTCGATGTCGAGCAGCGGTGCCAGGGCAAGGCCGATACACAGGCCTGAGGCGGTCGGCGATCCCGTCAGTTCGTCGGCTGGCGGCTCCGCCGAGGGCGTCGGCTCCGGCGGAGGCGAACCGGTCGGGACCTCGCTGGTTGGGGTTGGGGTCTCTGCGGGTTGGCTCGGTGTCGCTGTCGGCTCCGGCCCGTCGACGGTGGGCACCGGCGATGCGGTGGCCATCGCGCTCGCGGGCCCGGGCACGCTGCTGGTGGGGCTGGTGCCTTGACTTGGCTGAGGCCCGTTCGTCGACTGCGACGGGCTGGGCGTCGGGCCGCTGGGCGGCGGTTGAGTGTAGGTGGGTGTCGGCTCCGCCGTCGGTGCGGAGGACGGCGGGCTGTGGCTGCCGTCCTCCCATGGTGCATACGCCAGGATGACGGCGGTGGCGGTAGCCGCTGCGGCCACTCCGGCCGCGATGCCTACCACCTGTCCTCGGCGCGTTTCCCATGCCTCGCGCGCTGTCTGACCTAGCGTCACGACCAGCGCGGCAACGGCGCCGCCGATGAACAGTCCCAAGTGCTTCTTGCGGCGAACCGGCTGAAGGCCGCCGGATGGCGACTCGGTTCCCAGCCCGCCGCTAACGGCTGCCAGTGCGGCTTCCTGTCTTGGTTCGGACGCCTCCTTGAGGGCGCGCAGTATGACTTCGCTGTTGTGCTCGGCACGCATGTCGCGTAGCTGCCGGTTGAGGTCCAGCCTCAGCCGCCGGAAGAGCAGCACCACGATGGTGATTTGCAAGCCGAGCCCAGCCGCGAGAATGATCCAGATCATTCTCATCCCCTGTGGCACGGTGGGTCTCGGTTACCACGCACGTCGGCGGGGTGCGCGGGGTAGACACGATGCCCCCCAAGTTGACCTTTACCACTCACATAAACACAGTTCGTGACTGAATAGTTACTATCCGACGCGGGGTTGTTGTGGTTCGACTGCGCGGATTGGCGCCTGCGGTGGCGCTTCGCCCGCGCTCTCGAGCTCGCCGGCTTCTACGCGTTCTGCGAGGCGACGTAGTGCGGGGGCGCGGTCCCCGACGGGTAGCTCGGCGATCATGTTCATGATGATGCGCTGCCGCTCGGGAGTCAGTCTGGCCAGCGGATCAGGCAGCGATTCGGACCGCTCCACGTGCTGGATCTCAATTTCACGGAGGATCGCAGCCGCGTCCGGCCGATGCTCGGCGAGTCGGGCTGACGACAGTCCGACGGTGTGCGCCATGTGAGCGAGGGTTTTGGAGGGCGCTTTGACGGCGTCTGAGGAACCGGGCTTGCCCTTCCATCCCTTCTCGATCTGGCGCCATCGGAAGCCTTTGATTCTGACGGGGGTCAGGTCGGCGGCTTCCTCGGGACTGAGGCCGCGTGCCTGGCGGGCGAGGCGAATGAGGTCTGCCTCGGGCGGCGGCGCGGGGGAACCGTGCTCGGGCGAGCCCATGGCTACTTCCTTCTGCTCCTGTGGACTTTCGTCAACTTCAGTCAACTCTTGCAGGTGTACGCGCTTCCCTGAAAGTCGAGAACCCCACCACACAACTCCTTCACAAACGGAGTTCTACATACTTCTACTTTCGCCTTGACTTGCTTCTACTTCCAGCTACTGTTCTTGCATGTCTCCACCCACCCAAGACCCACAGAGACTCAAGCGCAGACGGATCGAGGCAGGACTCAACCAGGGGGAGCTCGCCGACAAGGCCGGCATTCACCCCTCGCACATGTCGTGGCTCGAGCGCGGCCTCCGCGGAGCCTCACCCCGCGTTCTCACACGGCTCGCAGAGGCCCTGAACTGCCAGGTCGCTGACCTGATGCCGCCGTTGACGGACGCGGACAACCCGGCGGGTGCCGCCTGATGGACGCCGGCGTTCCGACCCTCAGCGAAGTGCGTGGATGGCCAGCCACGATCAGCGTCCCGCAGGCCGCCACCGCGCTCGGCATCTCCAAGAGCTACCTGCACGAGCTGATCAAGCAGGACCAGGCGCCGGTCAAGGTCCTTCCCATCAGCGGGCGCAACCGAGTCATCACCGCATCGCTCGTGCACCTGCTGGAAGGCGCCTGATGCGGGCGCTCGTGCGGGCCCTGCTCGCCTGGCGCTGTCCCACCTGCGAGCACCGGAACCCGCCATCGCGGATGCAGTGCAGGAAGTGCCGCAGGGACCGCCCACTCGGCGCCTGACCCCGGTGCACCCGACGGATCGCTTGCCGGCCAGCACCAGCGACATGACAAACGGGGCCGCCCGGACCCTGCCCGGTCCGTACGACCCCGCTCGAAGACGTCACCTCACCACTGAGAAATGAGGTTCACGTGGAACAGGCTACCCACCCCGCTACGCCCACCGCATCCACCAGTGACGCCCAAAAGCAGGAGCGCCTCGCGTACAAGCAGGCCTCCGCGCTGGCGGACCGCATCGTCGACCAGCTGAAGACCCTGCCGCGCTCGGCCGCCGTTGTCGGCGACCTGACCGGCTTCCGGGTCCGGCTGAACTTCGGCACCAATGACCCGGCCGGCGTTCTGGAGTTCGCTGCGATCGCCGACACCGAGGCCGTCCGCGACCACAAGGGATCCGGCGTCTGGTTCGAGGCACGAGCCATCATCGAGGGCATCCCCGTCTGCGCCGAGGTCCTCCTGTCCGCGGAGGCCGCCGCCGTCTGCGAGGCGCAGCCCGAGCAGGACGAACCCCCGACCGTCGAGCCGGTACCGCTCGGCGCCAGCGTCCTCGCCCAGGTCCAGGCCGTCACCCCGGTGACCGCTGCACAGCCGACGGGCCACGAGCAGTGAGCCGGGGCCTGCAGCACAAGCTGCACAGCAGCATCGACACGGCCGTCACGATGCTGGATCTGCCGCTGTCCGCCGAACACATCGAGCGCCTGGCCCTCGAGCTCACCCCCGCCGTCAAGGCGCTGCTCGCCGAGCAGGCCGACCAGATCACCGCGACCGTGCCCGTCGCGTACGCCGTCGCGGACCCCGCCGTCAGTGCGGACACGGACGTCTCGGAGTACGCCGGTTGCACCACCCGCATCCGCACGGACATCGACCTCGACTCACCGGCCGCGCTGATGGCGCACGATCTGCGGTCGAAGCAGCCGGACGTGACGGCGACCGACGTGCCCGACGCCACGACGCTCGGCATCACCGTCGACCCGCAGTCGATCGATGCCTGGCGCTGGTGGCTCCACTACTTCGACATCGATCCGGCCAAGGTCAACACCGTGGACGGCAGCGCCACGGCCACCGGCCACCGCCGCGGTGTCACCGTGCACCTGCGCGGCGACGGCGTGCCCGAGCTGCTTACCGACCGCGCGGCCGCCCGGCTCGCGGGCGTGATCGCACCGGACACACCGTGAGCGGGCCCGCGACCACCGCCCAGTGGCTGGCCGCGGGCGCCATTGGCACCGGCACCGGCGCCGTCCTCCTCGGCCTGCTCAAGCTCGCCCTGGACGAGGGCGAGCTGCCGGACTACTGGGCCACCCGCACCCCGCCCCCGCCGCGCGTACCGCCCATGCCCAGCTACGCGCCGCCCCGGCACCAGCGTCGCCGGCACGCGAGCCCGCCTGCCCCGGACGAGACCCAGCCCGTCACCTGCGTGCAGCCGACCCGTGCACGCCACGCCAAGAAGGCCGCCTGATGCAGCTGATCGAAGAGACCTATCTCGGGTGGGACCCGCTGTCCCACGCCGTCGACTGCGCCAACCCCTCCTGGGACGTGGTGGAGATGCGCCGCACCGAGGGCGCCCGCCCGGCTGCCACCGGCGCCGAGCCCCATGCCTGCCCCAACGACGTGTGCTCCCACACCGACACGTTCGGGAGGGTGCAGGTGCGGCTGCTGTGCCGCGACTGCAGCACCGTCCGCACCATCACCGGCGAAGGCCTCACCGAGGTCTGCTCCCACACCTCGCTGACCGGCTGGGGCCAGGCCCCAGCCCGGCACGGCGACGTGTGGCTGTGGCCCGGCCGCCCGGCCGTCCCGGGCGGCGAGCCGCACCAGTACCTCGTCACCCGCCAGCCCGCTAGTCTCACCGCCGAGACGCTGTACGGGATCATCACCCGCTACCGCGACGCCGACCACGCTCCGCGCTGGATCGCGGCCGCCGTCCCCGACGAGGACGGCGCCCACCAGGTCTCCACCACCCGATGGCGCCATGCCTCCCGCGGCCTGGCCGCCCTCGAGGACGCCGCCGCCTGGATCACCACCGCTGAACTGCCCGCCGAGCGCACGCTGGTGGTGGCCGTCTGATGAGCATCGGCCCCAACACCAAGGCCTCGATCGCCATCGACGTCGACCTCAGCGCCTTGCCCCGTGTCCCGGACGACTACCTGGTGGCGCTGTGGCACGCGGCTCAGTTCAACCCCGCGCCCTTCGGCGACGAGTTGGCTGGCGAGCTGGTCAAGAAGATCGGCTGGGAAATCATCCGCCGCTGGCTGGCCAAGACTCCGCCGTCGATGTACCACCACCAACCGCACCACTACACCTGGCACCACCTCACTCGCTTTGCCGTACACCGCGACGGCGACTGGCAGCTGGACCCGGACAAGGTCGCCAAGCACCAGGCCGAACAGCAGGCGACCCCGCAGGACGGGTGCCCGCGCAACGTGATCGACGGTGACGGTGGCGTCGGCCAGCACTTCTTCAAGAAGGGCACGCTGACGGACTCCCCGATCGCCTGCGTCTACTGCGGCACCCCCGAGCCCGAGGGCGGTGGCCGCTGATGACCGAGAAGACGCCCGTCGTGGAGCGCGCGCAGGTCCACCGTCTGTGCTGCGACTCCAGCCCCGACAAGTTGATCGGCTCCACCAGCCGTGCCCGCTGGGAGCTGTACCTCGTCGTCTACAACACGACGGACGAGTGGCCTGCTCACAAGTGGCCGGCCTCCCGACGCCACCAGGTCCCCACCCCGGACGAGCGCACGGCCGCCCTCGCAAAGCTCGGCTACGCCCCGGCGCCCGGTGCCGTGTGGGAGTGGCAGGAGACCGAGACACCCGACTATCACGGCCACCCGTCCTCCATCGGTTTCCTCGGCACGATCAACGTCGTCCCGCTCGAGCAGGCCCAGGCCGCCGACGGCGGTGACAGCTGATGCCCCGCGAGGCTTACATCGAGCGCAAGTTCAGCCCGGCCAGCATGGCGCTGATCACGAAGGCCGACGAGATCTGCCGCGCCTACGCCGCGCAAGGCTACGACCTGACCCTGCGCCAGCTGTACTACCAGTTTGTCGCCCGTGACCTGCTGCCCAACAAGCAGTCCGAGTACAAGAGGCTGGGCAGCGTAGTTAACGACGCGCGTTTGGCGGGCCTGCTCGACTGGGACTACATCGTCGACCGCACCCGGAACCTGCGTGGCCTCCCGCACTGGGACAACCCGCACTCGGTCATCAGGTCCGCGGCGAGCAGCTACCGGACCGAGCGGTGGGCGGACCAGCCGCATCGCGTCGAGGTCTGGATCGAGAAGGACGCCCTCGTCGGTGTCATCACCGGTGTCTGCCAGCGCTACGACGTCGATTACTTCTCCTGCCGCGGCTACACCTCGCAGTCCGAACTGTGGGGCGCCGCTCAGCGGATGATCAATTACCAGAACGCCGGGCAGAAGCCCGTGATCATCCACCTCGGCGACCACGACCCGTCCGGGGTGGACATGACCCGGGACATCCGCGAGCGACTGGCCCTGTTCGGGGCCGAGGTCGAGGTGCGGCGGATCGCGCTGAACATGGACCAGGTCGAAGAGCACCAGCCGCCGCCGAACCCGGCCAAGCTGACCGACTCTCGCGCCACCGGCTACATCCGCGAGCACGGGCGCAGCAGCTGGGAGCTCGACGCTCTTGAGCCGAGCCTGCTCGACCGGCTCATCGAAGAGAACATCTGGGACTGCCGGGACGTCGACCTCTGGGACACGGCGACGCAAGCCATGGAACGAGAGCGCACGCTCCTGCGCAGCGTCGCTGGCCGCTGGAGCGAGATCGCCGATTTCCTCGCCGAGGACGGTGACCGCTGATGCCGTCCTCCGCTCAGCGGCCGCGGCTGCCCGAGATCAGCGAGGGCCAGCGCAAGGCCCGGCTCGCCTGGAACGAGGGGAAGACCGGCACCAGCCGCCAGGCCGCCGACACGCCTGCCGTCGAGGCGTGCTCGGTCGACGCGTGCGGTACCCCGGCCATCTCCCGGCGCCCGCCGGCACAGGGCATGGTGCAGGTCCACGGCGCCGCCGACGGCGCGGCCGCGCACTGGTACTGCCCCAGCCGGTGCGCGGCGATCGCCCGTGCCCGCGCCGAGCTCCGCGCCGTCCCCATGCGCCCGGGCGGTGACAGCTGATGCCGTCCCGCATGCAGACCATCGCGGCCGTTCTGCGACACCCGCAGCCCGTACGCGGGCCACTTGCCTACGAGTTGCGCGGTTCGGTCGTGCAGCTGCTCGCGCCCGGCACCACGGACCCGACCTGGCAGGCGCCCCCTGAGTTGCTCGCCGAGGAGATCGACGCCGCCCTGGCCCGGGCAGCGCGCGAGGAGAAGGACATCCCCCAGGGGACGGCGTCCACTGCTCGCGCCGAGATCCTCGCCCTCCTGCAGGCCGCGGGCTACAACCTGCCCGCCGCGGCCGAGACCCTCGCCCGCGCCCACCGCGAACCCCACGCCGACGTCGCCGACAAGGAGTTCGTCGAGACCCTCGCCGGCGGCCACGCCCTGGTCATCGAGTACGGCGACCGCGAGTTCCTCGGCTCCTGCCAGTGCGGCCGGCGCCTGGGCCGCATCACGTCCGCCGAGTCCGCCGACGCGCTCGCCGGTCTCTGGGAACGCCACACCACCACGGAGGTAACCCGCTCATGACCCCCGACACCGAGCGCGTCCTCGGCCAGATCGAGCGCGGCGAGATGTGGTGCGGCCCCGACGCCGCCCGGGCGATCGCCGCTCGCCACGAAGAGGAGTACGGCCAGGTCTGGCCCCGCCCCAGCAGCGCGCCCTCCAGCACGTCCACGATCACGCCCTCGAACGGAGCGTCATGACCGAGCGCCCCTTGCCGCACGACCCGTACATCACCGCCGTCTGTGACGCACTCACCGCCGCTGGCCTGGAACTCACCGACCACTGCTGGACCGATGACTGCGAGACCCGCGGCACGTACTGCTACCTCAACGCCGTGATCACCCTCGACCCGTCCGGCACCCTCGCCTCGGACGACGAGGAAGCCCAGGACGCCGCGGCGTGGCCGCACGGGCTGCTGCTGATCTGGGAGTGGCACACCGGACGCGAGGAGGGCGAGCCCGAGCGCGGCCCTGTCTGGCTGTTCGCGGAGCTGAAGCCCGACGGCTCCAACGAGTACCCGACCGGCCTGCCCGTGTACGGCTACGCCAGCCCGGCCGCCGTCGTCGAGGCCGCACACAAGGTCATCTCCCGCGAGATCGGCGCCGGCAGCTTCCACGGTCACAGCGGACCGAAGTGGGACGGCGGGATCATCGGCGGCTCGTGGGAGAGCGCCGACGCGCTCGAGGCAGCCGCGACGGCCTGGGATGCCGAGGAGTGATGCAGCCCTGGCAGCGCAGGGCGTGCGAGTCCCTCGCGTTCCCGCACGCCCTCACCTACGCCCGCCGCTACATCACCGGCTGGCGGTGCGCGAACCACACGCCCGCCGCTGAGCAGGGCCAGCCCGAGGCTCCGCCTGGGCCGGGCTGGCCCATCCGCCGCCATCCCCCACATGGCACCGACCCCGAGGCCGCCGACCGCACCAGCACCCAGCACGAACAGGAACCGAGATGACCCCGACCCCTGCCGACCTCGCCCGCCGCCCCGCACCCAAGCCCACCCCGCCCCCGGCCCGCCCCGCCACAACACTGAAGACGACTGCACCCCGAGCCCAGGCAGTACCCGGGAAGCCCGCCGCTCGCCCGGCGGACCGCGAGTCGTACACGCCGAAGAAGCTGAGCGCTGAGGACTCCATCAAGCCGGGCAAGCTCACCCGCAAGGAGCGGCTGCGCCCCCTCTATGTACTGGGCCTGCGCGTCAGCCGCATGCACCCCGAGGCCCGCCTCGTCGCCCACACCCTGCTCGGCTACGCGAACTTCCAGACCGGCATTCTCCAGCCGCGCTGGATGCCGACCACCGAGCAGCTCTCGTACGCCACCGGCCTGACCACCGGCCAGGTCCTCGTGCAGATCGAGATCCTCACCCAGCGCGGCTGGCTCTACACCCGGCCCATGGCCGAAGGCCCCCGCGCCGGCCAGCCCTCCATGCAACTGGCCGTACCTGCGGGAGTCCTCGAGCAACTGCGCGCCCGCGCCCACGAACCCCAGCCCACCAGCTGACACCCCTCGACGGCTGGGCGGGCGCTGACCATGCCGCGCCCGCCCAGCGCCCACCTCCGACCAGCAGACAGGCGCCCCATGGACATCAGGGTCACCGAACCCAGCCGCCTCTTCCACGCCACCGAGGGCGGCGCCGGCCTCAACTTCGATCACCCCTGCGCGCACGGCAGCCCAGCCGTCTCGCTCCACCTCTTCAGCAATCGCGGCGGCAGCACCGAGGACATCGGCATCCTCATCCCCGCCTGCGTCGCCCCGGGCCTGTTCGGCGCCGTCCTGGCGTACATCGATGCCGCCCACGACGGCGAGGCGGGCGAGGAGTTCATGAAGGACATGCTCGCCAGCAAGGACCGGGCCACCCAGGTTCTCGCTGACCGCCGTGCCACGTACGAGGCCGCCCAACAGGACTGCTGCCAGGCCGGCTTCTTCACCCAGGGCCGCGAACACACCTGCGGCCGCCCGCGATGACCCGCCTCCTGGGCCTCCTCTGCACCGCCCTGACCGTCATCGCCCTCGCCACCGCCTGCACCGCCCACTGACCACCTCCACCCCCTGAAGGAACCGGATGTCCGCCGCCGTCGCGCTCGCTGCGCCCCGCCACCTTCGTGGCGGGGCCAGCAGCGCTGCGGCCGTGCGTGTGCTGCCGCGTCGCCCGGCACGGCGCGCTACGCAGATGGTCGACATCCCCGAACGCATCTACCGCGGCTCGCACTACAGCGATGTCTTCATCAAGGCCTGGGGAAAGATCGCCGCCCTCGACCTCGACGGGAACATCGAGCACTGCAACGCCGGCGTCGAGCAGTTGGCCCGCTTTACCGGCCTGTCCGTCCGCGACGTCCAGCGCGCCCTCACCGAGGGCCACATACCCGGACCCGACGGAGGCCCGCCCGAGTTCGCCACCCGCCGCATGACCCGTACGGGCGGCACCGGCCGCACCGCCATCCGCAGCGTGCGCGCGGTCACCACCAGCGAGCGGTCCGTCCGCGTCCCGGTCACGATGTGCGACGCCCTCACCCCCCGCCAGCTACGCGCCGCGCTTCTGGCCCTGCACGCCGAGCAAGACGGCCACGTCTTCACCGCCGCCGAACTCGCCGGGGAACTCTTCCACCACCACGGCGACCATCAGGGCGAACCACTCACCGACCGCACGGCCCGCCGCATCCTCAAGAGCCTCGAGGACACCGGCTGGATCGGAGTCGGCCACCGCGCCGGCCACCAGGGCCGCAACACCGTCACCGTCCACCACCACCCCCTGCAGCCCAGCCCTCTCACCGACGCTCCCACCCCGCCCGCGGCTTCGGCCGATATCGACCGGCCCGATACCACCCTGGCCACCGGCACGCCGGCAGGCGAGCCCGACGAACTGGGCCCGGCCACCGACCGGGTGTCCACGGGCGACCGTCCGGAGACACCCGGTCTGGGCGAGGCGTGTGCGGACATCCATGGCGGATCGGGTGCGGACACCAGTGGCGGATCCCTCGCGATCAAGGAAGACAGTGGGGTTGTTACTGACGGGATTACGCAGGTGGGTGGGGGTTCCCGCCGTAGGCGAGGTGACCGTAAGTGGGTCGCGGCTCCTGTGGACAACCCAGTGCCGGACACATTCCGCTCGGCCGCGTCTCGCGCTCCGCGCGGAAACCGCCTCTCCTCCGCTCCCAGCCGCAACCAGCACAACGACAACCCCGGCGCCTACACCGGGCCCGAGCTGCGCTGGACCAAGCGCATCCGCGACGCCCTCGCACCCGTCAGCCACGAACTCGACGACGTCCGACGCTTCGTGCTGCGCCGCATCGCCCGCGAGGTCGGCCGCCAGCTCGACGCCGGCATCAGCAGCGAGCGCATGGCCGCCCGCATCCACGCCCGCTACCGCAACGTGATGCGCGCCGACATCCGCGACGTCGGCGCGTGGCTCCTCGCGGTCGGCATCAGGCACCAGGGCTGCGGCGTGCCGTCGTGCGAGGACGGCTACGTGTGGCCGACGGGCGACCCGTGCGAGATCTGCGCCCACCACCGGCAGGTGACGCGTGCTCAGTGGCGCCAAGCCCGCGAGCTCGAGGCCCGGCTGCAGCAGCTCCGCGCCGAGCGCCAGGCGGCCGAGGCGCATGGCGCGCACGGGGACGAAGAGCAGCTCGTTCTGCCCGGCCTGCCCGGCGAACTGCGCCTGGCAGGCGCTGTCGTGCTGCCGCCGAAGAAGACGTACCGCCAGCGCGACGCGGCGACCGACGGCCAGGTGCGGGCGGCGATCGCCACGCACGGGCCCGAGGTCGCCCTGCACATCTACGGCCATCTCCGGGTGCTGCCGCTCCTGTCAGCCCCATCCGAGACCGGTAACGACCGGAGGACTCATGCCCAGTGACCACGACGTCGCCCGCTGCGACGGCTGCCTTGAGCGGATCCGGTGGGCCATCACCGTGAACGGCCGCCGCCAGGCCGTCAACGCCGACCCCGACCCCGAGGGGAACCTGGCCGCGCACACGGACGGCACCGGCACGCTGAAGGTCCGCGTGCTCAGTGCCGAGCGGCCGACCCTCGAGCACGCCGAGTGGCAGGCCATGCCGCACGCCGCGACCTGCAAGAGCCCGCGCCCCAGGCCGCGGCCGCGGGGCGCCTCGAGCTCCCGCCGCCCCGTCGTACGGCCCGGCGCCTGGCGGTGGACCCGATGACCGCCGACGTGGACCAGGCGCAGCCGGTGCCAGCCGAGGACTGCTCCACCGGTGCGGCCTGGCGCGCGCCGAAGCCACGGCCGCAGGCGCCGTTGCTCCCGCCCCGCTACCGGCCCTGCACCCCGGCCGAGCAGGCCGAGCACATGGCCGTCCTGGCCGACGCCATCGCCGACTACACCGTCGGCCGCCCACCCCGCGCTGGCGGAGAGCCGCGGTGAACGGGCACGCCCTGGCAGCGGCCGCGGACTGGCATGCGTCCGCGGCCTGCGGTGGCACCGACAGCAAGGCGTTCTTCGTTCCCTCGCCCGCCGCTGCCAAAGCGATCTGTCAGGGCTGCTCCGTCCGCCCCGAGTGCCTGCACGACGCCCTCGAGGCAGACGCACCGAACGGCGTCTGGGGCGGCCTCACCCGCAAAGAGCGACGCGCGCTGCCGCCCCTGCCGGAGGGGCGACGCCAGGCCATCGCCGTACTGCGCAACCTCCTCCCCGGCAGTTCCGACACCACCGCTCCTGACGAAGGGACATCCGACGTGGGCAGCCGCATCACCACCGTCAAGCCGGGCGGCCGGTACTCGCCCGAGGAGCGCGCCGCGTACGAGCGCCGCACCAAGGAGCTGCTACGGGCTGGTGCGTCGAACAGCCAGGTCACCGCCGAGGTCGGCATCACTGCGCCGACCATCGCCCGCATCCGCAGGAAGGCCGGCATCCCGCCGTCCGGGCTGACCGGCGGGCACCCGGCGCGCACGAAGGCCGACGCCCTCGCTGCGGCTGTCGAGCCGTACGGCGACGGGCACGCCCGGTGGACCGGCCCGATGGCCGGCCGCATGCCCCAGCTCCACGCCGAGGGCCTCCAGCTCAACGCCCGGCACGTGGTTTTCGAGGAGCACCACGGCCGCCCGCCCGTCGGCCGCGTCCGCAGCAACTGCGGCGAGATCACATGCATCGCCGGCCCCCACCTCACCGATCACCAGCTGCGCAACGCCCCGCCCTCCGAAAGGACCAGCGAACCCATGGCCGACACCCCGCCCGCACCCGCCGCACCGTTCGAACCCACGACCCTGTCCGAGGGGAAACTCCTCGCCTGGGGCGACGCGCACCTGGACCCGGACGTCCAGGACCAGGCCGCCCGCGCCCGCGTCATCCTCGGCGGCCTGCGCCAGCGGCATGCCGCCGACCAAGAGCTGGCCGCCATCAACACCGAAGCTGAGGAGCTGCAGCAGCGGCTCGCCGAACTGCAGGCCCGCCAGGCCCAACTGGCCCCGGCCAAACTGAAGACGGAGCGCAAGCCAGTCGGCTACCCCGCGGCCGAGGTACGCGCGTGGGCCAGGAAAGAGGGCATCGCCTGCCCTCCCAAGGGCCGCGTGCCGAAGTCCGTCGTCGATGCATGGCGTGAAGCCACCGGCAACAGCGCTGGCACGCCATGAGCGAGACCGCCGAGTGCGCGCTGTGCCACAAGCCCGTCCGGTCCGCCGCCGCCCGGGCGCGGCGGATCGGGTCCCGCTGCTGGCGCAAGCTCCGGCCCGACCAGCGCGCCGCGATCCGCCGCGACCCCGCTCGCATCCGCGTCGTCCTCACCCAACCGCCGCCTCACACGGCCGGGCAACTGCCCCTCGACTCGCCGGAGATGAATGCATGACCGCCACCAGCTACCGCAAGCGTCCCGTCACGATCACCGCGTTGCCCTGGAGCGGCAGGGAGGCTGACCTTCCCGCCGTCCGTGCCTTTCTCGGGGCCGATCTCGTCGGCACCGAGGACGGGGACGGGGAGTGGACGCTCCTCATCCGCACGATGGAGCGCGGCTCTGAGCCCGACAAGATCCCACCCACCTGGGTACTGATCGAGGGCGTACGAGGCGAGCATTACGCCTGCGAGCCCTCGATCTTCGCGGAAACGTACGAGCCCGCGGCCAAAAGCGCGCCTCCCACGGACCGGGCCGCCCCCCGTGACCGCATCGCCGACGTGATCCGCGACTTCCCCTTCGACAACTTCGGCCTCGACGACGTCTCGTATCTACTCGAAGGTGAGCCGGACACGCAGGAATGGGTGCCGAAGCTGGCCGACGCGGTGCTGGGGGTGCTGCCTGGCAGGTCCGGTGACACAGCCGGCATCCGGGCCGCCGCGCTGCGGGAGGCCGCCGACTTCTACGACCAGCTGCTGACGGACATGGGCGCGGACGTCCAATGCGACCCCCGTTACTGGACCGCGGTCCGAGACATCGTCAGGGGTCTGCGCTGCAGGGCCGACGAGGCGCAGCCCGACACGGAAGCCGAGGCGTGCGGCAGGCGCGAGACGATCGAGTACTTCCTCCAAGCTCAGCAGGACGACGGCACATGGGAGTCCGCCAGCAGCTTCATGGACGCCCTCGACTGGGCAACTGAGCGGCTGGCTGCCAAGCGCGCCAAGTACTCCAACATCACGTGGCGGATGGCGCAGCGCACTACGGCGGTCTCCGTTCAGCCGGTGCCGGAGTGCCCGGTCTGCCGTCACTGGCGCTGCGACGGCGACGGTCCGTGCGGTGCGCTCGTCAGTGCCAGCGAGCGGTGCACCTGCCCCGGGACCCCCTCCGCCGCCGTGTCTGCCGCCGTGCGGTTCGCCGTCGAGGCCGAGCGCAACCCAGAGCAGCCGTCGTGATCATCTTCGAAGCCGCGGACACCTTCGTAGTCCTCGTCGACACCGCGATCCGATGGGTGAAGATCCTCGCCGCCGCCGCGGCAGTCGCCCTGTGCATCGTGCTGTTCGCGATCAGCCCGCTCATCGCGCCCGCCACGCGTGCCGTACGACGGCGCGTCCCCTCCTGGGCCCGCGGCTCCATCCGTGCCCGGCTCCTGGCCCGCCGGCGCACGCGGTCGCAGGACTACCGGGAGGCAGCGTGATCGCCACCCTCGTCGGCGCCGCCTGCCCACTGATTGCCCTGGCCGCCCTCGTCGGCGTGGCTGTCCTCGCCCTGCGCAGCGGGAGGCAGCCATGAGCATGGCCGAACTGGCGCGGGCCCGGCAGGAACTGCACGCCTGGCTCTACAAGGGCGTGACAGGACCCCGCGCGCACGAGCGGGTGGCGCAGCTGGTCGACGACCACCAGACCGCCATCAAAGACGTCCTCGCGCATCGGCTCGCCGAGCAGCAGCGCGACCACCTCCGCAGCCAGGGCTACGACCTCGACTGCGTGTGCGGCAGCTGCTCGTGCTGCATCGCCCGCGAGTACATCGACCTCATCGACCCGGAGGTACACCCGCTATGACCTGGCCCCGCCTCTACCAGCACGCCGCCACGGCCGGCGCCCTCTTCCTCACCACGGCCGCGACCGCCAGCACCCTCAACGGCCTCTACCTGCACGCCGCGTACCTCGCGCTCGGCGCCATCGTCCTCGGCGAGGCCACATGGCGCGAGCACCTCCGGTATCAGCGCGTCCGGGCCGAGTGCGACTGGGCCAGACGCCGCGCCCTCGGCGAGAACCCCGGCCCCCTCGACCCGTGCTGCCTCCTCGCCCGCGCCTCGCACGGCCAGGCCCACGACCGTAACTGCACCGACCCCACGAAGTGGGAGCACGGCGGCAGCAAGCCCCCGCTCCCGCGACGCCACAGCGGCCGGAGCAGCGCGTGAGCGGGACCGAACTGATCGTCTACCGGTACCGCTGCCCGTTCTGTACCGAGGGCGACATGGGGCCGAGCACCGGCCGGTGCCTGCACTGCGCCGGGTCCGGCCTGACCAACGACGTCGACAACGTGCCCGAGGAGATGGTCGTCGAGGCGCCGGTGCCGCCCGGCGTCATGCGTCAGCCCTGCCGCGACTGTGCATTCCGGCCCGGCTCTCCGGAGCTCGAGGACGGCGGCAAGTGCTTCCCCGACGACGGGCCGTTCTGGTGCCACCACGGCACCGCCCGCGGCTACCAGGGCGCCAACGTCCCCCTCGGATCCTGGCGCCCGCCCGGCCACACCCGGGACATCCCGCTCGGCGAACTCATCTGCGCCGGCTGGTGGGCCCAGCAGACCGGCCGGCCCCTGCCGACCGAGCCCTTCCGCGACCCGGACCAGAAGCGAGAGGACTCCACAACCTCATGACCTCTCATCCCATCCCGGAGAACGGCCACTGCTGGTGGCTGGTGAGCGGCAAGGAACGCCGCCTACACGCCATCCGCGGCCACGACGTCACCGCGGACCAGATGCGCGCCGCCATCGACGAGGGCCGGCAGATCCCCGCACGGGCAGTGTGCGGGCTGCGCCGCCGGTGGTCGCTGCCCGGACTGTTCTCCCGACTAGGACGCCGCCGCTGTACCCCCTGCTGCCGTGCCCTCGCCTTCGCTCCCGGTTACGGCACGCCCGTCAACGAAGCTTCGATCAAGGAACAGGCGACATGACCGAACGCGACGCCACTGCGTGGAACTGCGAGTCCCGCGAGAACCGGCCGGACGGATCCTGCGCCGCACCCGTCGACACCTGCCGCCCCTTCGAGGTCGACGGCGAGACCGTCCGCGTCCGCGGCAGCGGCGAGATGGACGAGGCGAGCAGCGCTGTCCTCACCGCCCTCGTCCGGGTCGCCACCCGAAGATTCGCGGAGGAGCAGGGCGCCATCGTCCAGCAGGTCGTCGAACTGCGGCGGACCTGGCTGAAGAGCGGAGCTCCGCCGATCGGCATCTCGATCTCCCGATGGTGGGACGCCCGGCTCATCGAACTCGGCGATGCCCTCACCCTGCCGGAGGGCTCGCTCTCTCGGCCCGGGGACTCCGGCGAGCAGGCCAAGGACCGGTGGGCGTTGCGCCTGGCCGGGATCCTCGCCGACCTCGATCGCTGCCAGCACGGCCGCCACGAGGGCGACCCCTGCGGATCCTGCGGCGGCCTGTCCGCCGGCAACCCCCACCTCGGGCCTGGCCGGGTCATCGGCCACGGCATCTACGGCAACCCGATCGTCCTGCCCACCCGCGACCACAAAGCCGACCCCGCCGCCTGGCGGCACACCACCACGAAGGACAACACGTGAACGAGCAGCAGCAACGACTCATCCAGGACATCCAGCAGCAGGGAACGCCCGACGCGCGGGCCGACGACGTCCTCACCCCCGAGCTCCGGAAGAAGTTCGAGGCCCTGCAAGCCCGTCATCGGAAGGCGGTGCAGGAGCGGGACGAGCGCGCCCTCACCCACATCAAGGCCGTCCTCGAGACGCTGAAGGAGACCAACCCGTCGGAGCTCGCCGCACCCGCGGGCCTGTTCATCTCCGGCATGCTCACCGGCCTCGCGTCCAGCGTGGAGATCATCCGGGGCGGTACCGCTGAAGGCGCCCTCGAGACCGTGAACACGCGGCTTGCCGCAGCGATCGGTGAGGCCTACCTCGCCGGCCAACTCCCCGCCCAGCCGCCGAGCACCGATACCCAGGACAGCGATGCCGACCGCGAGCTCACACGCGAGGAGGAGATCCGGGGCGTGCAGGGGTGGACGGCAATGGACCTGCACCAGGCACTCGGCCTGCCAGTCGATGACAAGGCCAGGCACCAAGGCCACACCTCGTGGGCCAGCTGGTGGGCCGATCTCTGCGGCCGTGTGCGTCAACGCACCTACGCCGAACTGGCGCACTCCAGGGCCCTGGTCGAGCCGGAGAACCTCACAGCGGATCAGCTGGGCCACCCGAAAGTTCTCATGCGAGGGCTGCCGCCCGAGGCTGAGGACCTGTTCTTCCCCATCTCGTACGCCGCGGTCGTCGCCGACCCGCATCCGGTCGTGCCGAACGACCCGCCCTACATGATCGACCTGACCGGATACTCGGAGGGCGACCCGCTTCAGCAGCGGGTCCACCGCCTGATCGTCCACCGCTCCTTGGTCACCCGCCTCGTACGCGACCTGGCCACCCTCGAACAGCCCGCCGAGCACCAGGAGCAGGGCGCGCCCGTCGACTGGGAAGCGGTCGCCCATCAGCGTGAGGCCGAGCTGAAAGCGGTGGGCGAGCAGAAGCACACGTTGGAGCAAGAGCGGGACGGTGCGTACCGGGAGCGCAACGCCCTCATCTCACTGCTGGCCGCGCACACCGACGGCGCGGTCGTGGCTCCGGCCCCGGATGTGGCCGAGCACGGCTGGCAGATCGCCTACCTCTACCTCGGCGGCGCTCAGGCGTCGTGGCACTTCGGCCCTCGTGACGCCGACCTGGCCGAGCCTCTCGAGCATGTGCCCGCCGACGACCCCCGCGCGCAGTGGGACGGCCACACCACCGAGGCCAAGTACGCGCACATCGCCGCTCTCACGGCCGAATTGATGCAGCGGTGCGGGCCGGCCTGCGCCGAGCAGCACACCGAGAGCGGCCGTTGCGAGATCGCGAGGAACCGATGACCATGCCTGTCGCCCAGCTCACCGACGAGCAGCGCGAGCAGATGCTCGATCGCATCGTCACCACCGTCGCTGAGATCCGGAAGATGGCCGAAGCCGTCGCACCTGCCGTGATCGCCGCCGCGGCCCAGCTGAACCAGGCAATGGAAGGGCTACGCGAGGCCGGCATCCTCGACGAGGACTTCAAGCCCATCAGGCCCGCCGACCGGCCCGCCTGGCAGTCCCCGTACGGTCCGCCCCAGCGCAGGGGGCACGGATGATCGCCGTACCAATGCCACCGGACCCGGCCCGGAAGATCACCGACCGCGTTCTCCACGACTTCGCCATAGCCCGGATGCGCCCAGCTACTGAGGCCGTTGAGCAGGGCATCGCCCAGGTACAGAACGCACTGGTGGAGCAGTACCCCTCAGACCCGTCGGCGGACAACCTGCAGCAGGTGTGGATCCGCCCGCACGGGGCCGACGACTGGCAACACCTCGGCTACACCAGCGGGCCGATCGCCGGAATCGACTTCGGCCAGCCCGACCCCGAGCTGGTCATGGCCTGGCCCCACCAGCACGGCAGGCACACCGTCCTCAGCACGGAGTACACGTTCGAAGGCCTGGCCAACCAAGCGCTCAGGAAGATGCTCGAGCCGCTCTTCACCGCGGCCCAGGCCAACACCGAGCGAAGAGTGGCCCGGCTCGCCGCCGACCTCGGCCTGTACCCCGACGCTGCCCGCCGGGTGTTCGACCAAGTGCAGCGCGTCCTCGAGGAGGCGGGCATCGGTGACGGCTATGGCCAGCTCACCATCCCCCAGCCCGTACGCCCACCCATCCCCGCCCCGGCCAGACCCTGACCCCGTGGCCACGCCCCACCCACCACGCACCAACAGCAGGAAGGCGGACCGATCCCATGATCTGCACCCTGTGCAAACATCGCACCCTCGACTACCTCTACCTCTGCCCCGATTGCATGCTCGTCACCGTCGACCGGCTGCAGCGCCTGCCCCGCATGTGGGCCTCGCTCGACGCCTGGCTCGCGCCCGGCGCCACAGGCACCGCGCTGTACGGCGGCCGCGTCCGCCGCGCCGAGGCCCCGCTCCCTCTCGACACGGAGGTACTCGACCTGCGGTCCGCCGGCGGGATCGTCGGCGTCCTCGAGGACTGGCATGCCGCCGTCTGCGAGACCCGCGGCCTGACCGCCCCGCCACGCGCCAGTTCCCTCACGCACCGCGTCGGCCGGGCCAGCCGCGGTCTGGCCGACCAGATCCACTTCATCGTGCTGTGGGAGCAGGGCGGCCAGTTCGGGCAGGAGGTCCGCCGCCTGGTCGACCGCGTCCGCGCCGTGGTCCTGCCCGGCCGGGACGAAGACGTGCCCACGTTCCTCGGCCGATGTATCGCCGTCGACCCCTCCGGCACGGTCTGCGGCCACCCGCTCTACGCCGACATGACCAGCACCGTCCAGTGCGCCTGGTGTCGTTGCCCCTACCCGCCGAACACGTGGCTCGCGCTCCGGCACTACCAGCCCGGCCGGGGGCACGGCCCCGGCGAGGAAAAACAGGGCGAGGCTGAGCAGCTGCAGGAGGCGGCCGCCTGATGCGCCGTCATGGTGCCGGCCGCCCGCGCATGGGCCCTGCGTCGGACATAGCGGTGCCCCTGGTCATCACGCTCTGCCAGGGGCACCACGCCCGATCACTCCTGTGGCTCGGTCTCCGACGGCCTTCCCTTCAGGTCGGTACGCCAGCCTGGGCGGGTGACCCGCTTCCGGAAGTAGGGGGCAGCAAGCCGGTAGTCGACGGCCATGGACCGCCCGACGGGGACGACGGGGGGGAAGCCGTCGGGATCTTCTCTGCGGATCTGCGACACGCGCTGGTGCGTGATGCGCTCCACGATCCCGTCCGCGACGAGCCTCCGGGCGAGCTCCCGAAACGAAACCATGTCCGGCCCTCCTCCTTCGGCCTCGGGCATGGGCACCATCCTGTCTGACCTCCTTGCCATATGGCAAGGAGGTCGCTACTTTGAAACCGGCACAACGGCAAAACCCCTCGGCCCACACGGAGTTGCTGCTCCGGGTCGAGGGGTGGACCCGCCCATGAAGCGATCAAAGAAGGCAGGCCCGCATGGAGCGTACCCAGCCCGGCCCGACAGACGAAGACATCCGCCGGCTGATCGAACAGCCCAGCTACGCCGCCCAGGCCCTGACCGTCACCGCCCGCCTCCTCGAGATGGACGCCGCGCAACCCGTCACCGGGACCGCCCGCGAGCACGCCATCGACATCGCCGCCGACACGATCCTGCGCACCCTGCCCGACGTCGTCTGCCGCGACAGCCTCGACCGCCTGTACCGAGTCCTCCCGCCCCTGGCGCCCATCACGCGCGGCGAGTACGCCCTGCGCCTGCGGGCCGCTGCGAAGGCTCTCGGATGACCGGCGGGCACTACATCCGCCAGCACGCCCAGACGGCAGAGCTGGTGCGGCAGATGCTCATCGAGATGGCCGAGCGCCTCGAGGCCCATCGCCCCGGCGTGCCGCTCACCGCGGTCGGCCGGATCGCGCTGATCCAGGCGACCACCATGTCGCCCCCGCTCGCCTCCGCGCTGCGGGCGAAGGCGCCGGAGATCACCGAGCCGATCACCCGCCGCGCGTACGCCGCGAAGCTGCGCCTGGCCGCCGAGCCGCCCAGCCAGCCCCGCGCCCGCGCCGAGCGTGTCGCCGAGCTGCACGACCTCAGCGACCAGGACTTCGCCGACGCCGAGTCCGACCGCGAACGGCAGGACCACCGCGACGACGCACACGTCCAGGCCGACAGACCCGAGGCCTGAACACCCACAAGCCGGCCGGGCCGCGACAACCCCCTGCGCGGCCCGGCCTCACTACCAGAAACAGGAACCCACGTGTCCGACCACGCCAAGCTCGCCTCTACCGGAACCGCTGCCGGCGCCATCGTCATCGGCGGCACCGTCATCACCGGCTGGTACCTCCTCGCCATCGCGGCCGCCATCGTCCTCGGCGGCGCCCTCTGTATCCGCTTCGGGTTCCGCCGCGGCCGCGGGGCAGGCCAGCGATGACCAGACCACTCCTCGCCGCACGCGTCCACCGCTCCGGCATGGCACTCTCCGCCGCCGTCACCCTCCTCGCCGCCGCCGCGTGGGCCGCACACCACGCCGTCCAGGCCGCCGCCTACGGGCAGCAGACCGGCAGCCGCCTCGCCGCCGTCTGGTCGGTGACCTTCCTCCTGCTCCTCGTGCAGACCCTCATGTACCACTGCGAGCGGGTACGCCGCCCGTCCCCGCGCTCGCGCCGCCAGCTCGACGCGCTGCACGTCGCCGTCCTGGCCCCGGTCTACAACGAAGACGACGGGTACCTGCGCCTCGGCCTTGAGTCGCTGTTCGCCCAGACCCGACGACCCGACTCCGTGCACGTCGTCGACGACGGATCGACCAGCGGCGACTACGCGGCCGTACGGGCCTGGTGGCTACGCGCGGCGGCCGAGGCCGGCATAGCCACCACGTGGCAGCGCACCCCCAACCGCGGCAAGCGCCACGCCCAGGCCGCCGGCGTCCATGCCAGCCCCCAGGCCGACGTGTACGTGACGGTCGACTCCGACTCCTGCCTCGCACCGAACGCCCTCGATGAGCTCCTCCTTCCGTTCGCGAAGGCCCGGGTGCAGTCGGTCGCCGGCATCGTCCTCGCGACAAACCACCGCACCAACTGGCTCACCCGCATCACCGACCTGTGGTTCGTGACCGGGCAGCTCACCGACCGGTCCGCGCTCTCGGCGATGGGCGCCGTCCTCGTCAACTCCGGGCCCCTCGCCGCCTACCGGGCCGGTGTCGTACGGGACAACCTCGACTCCTACCTCGGCGAGACGTTCATGGGCCGCCCCGTCGGCTTCTCCGACGACTCCCTGCTCACCCTGTACGCCCTGCTGCGCGGCCGTACGGTCCAGCAGCCGTCCGCCGTGGTGTTCACCGCCCTGCCCGAGCGCGCCAGCCACTTCGCCCGCATGTACATGCGCTGGATGCGCGGCTCCACCATCCGATCCCTATGGCGGATGCGCTACCTCCCCGTCACCGGCTGGGCGTACTGGGCGCACCTCATCCGCTGGTTCACCGTCGCCCTGTCCACGAGCGTCCTCGCCTGGCTCCTGATCATCGAACCGCTGCGCTACGGCAACCAGCCGCCCGCCACCTTCCTGATCGTGCCGCTACTGATCGGCTGGGCCCAGGCCCTGCGCTACCTCGGCGTCATCCGCTCCGACGAACGCATCCGCCACCGCTGCGCGACGTGGCTGCTCATGCCCCTCGCTGTCCTCGGCTCATGGACCGTCCTGCGCGCCATGCGCTGGTGGGGGATGGCGACCTGCGCCCGTACCGGCTGGGGCACACGCCAGCACGGCGCCGAGGTCACCCTCGACACCGCCGCACCCGCCGCCGTGCTGGACGAGGACACCGTGCGGCTCCCGCTCCTGAAGTTGTACGACCCCGACTCCGAGATCACCTTGCAGGTCGCGCTGCCCGCCCGCTGACCAGCGGCCCCGTGTCCCACCCCCACGCGGGGCCGCCCTACCTCTCTTCCCTTGGAGCCCACGTGTCTTTGGACCAGCCCATCGCATGGTCGGCCGACCACCCCGTGGCCGTCCTCCTGGCCGCGGGCGTCCTCGTCGCACTGCTCACCGCCACCTGCGCCCTCATCGTCCGCCGCACCAGCGGCGCCGTCCTCACCGCGGGCATCGGCGCCCTCGTCTGCACCGCCTACACCGCCGACACGTCCTGGCGCTTCGCCGAGCACCGCCTCGGCATGACCGAGGCCGACGAGCGCCTGGTGATGTTCGCCGCCGGTGAGATCGCCCTGCTTGCCTGCGCCGTCATGGCCCGTGCCAACAAGAAGGCCACCGCCATCGACGGCGGCGCCGGCACCCCGGGCGTGCCCGGCGTCCTCGTCTGGTGCATCACCGGCATCCAGATCATCCCCGCCTACAGCGAGTCCGGATTCTGGGGCGGCACCGTCCGCGCCGTCATCGGCCCGGTCATGGCCGGCCTGCTCTGGCACCTCGCCATGGGTCTGGAGATCCGCGTCGCCCGCCCCGAGGCCCTGTCCACCGGCCTGCCCGCGCAGATCGGTCACGAGCTCCGCGAGCGGCTGCTGTCCTACCTCGGCCTCGCTGTACGCGGACGCACCGCCGCCCAGGTCACCCGCGACCGCGCTACCGCCCGCGCCGTACGCCTCGCCTCCCGCAAGCACTTGGGCCCGTGGGGAAGGGCCGCCCTCAAGGCAAGCGTCCACCGGTCCGGTGCTGCCGTCGACGGCACCCAGCGCCACCACCTCATGCAGGAACTCGCCGCCCGCCGCGGCGCAGCCGAGCTGCGCACCGTACCCGTCACCTCGCCCTGGGTACCTGTGCCCGTGCCCGAGCCCTACCCGGCCACCCCGCTCGGCGTCACCGGCGCCGAACTGCGTCGGATGGACCCGCTCGACGTCATCTTGCTGATCCACGCCGCACACCCCGACGCCACCCCGGTCGAGCTCGCCGCACTGTCCACCAGGTACGGCGTACCCGTCTCCGAGACCCAGGTACGCATCGCCCTCCGCGCCGCCACCCCGGACCCCGCACTCGCGGCGGCACCTGCCACGCCCGAGCGGCCCCAACTCGACGCCGGGCCCGTCGAGGACAGTGCGCCTCTACCCGCCGTACCCGACACCATCGAGTACGCCTACCAGTCCGGTGGCCTGCACCTTGACCTCACCACCGAGGCCGGAGTACGCCGCGAGTTCGCCTCCGCCGTACCCGCCGCGATGATCCGCCGCCGCCCTACCCGCACCGAGGTACACGCCCGCGTACCCGACCTGCCCGACGTCTCGGTCGCCGTCGGCGGCGGCACCCGGTCCTACCTCCGCAGCTTCAACGAAGCAGAGCACGCGGCCGACACCGAGCAGGCCCGTACCCGCGTCCAGGTAGACCCCGTACCCGTACCCGACCCCGCGCTACCTGAAGTAGGGAGCACGCCCGAGACGGCAGGTACGCCAGGTACGGGTAGCTGGGACGACCTGCTCGCCCGGGCCCGCCAGGTCGACGCCGACCACCTCCGTACCCACGGCCGGCCCGCGTCCATCCAGACCCTCAAAACGGAACTCCGCGTCGGCCAGCCCAAGGCCCAGCGGCTCCGCGACGCACTGTCGGGGAGGGTCTGATGCCCATCGGCCTCATCATCTGGCCCCTCGCCACCGTCCTCGCGGCCGCCGGCCTCTGCATCGTCGCGCCCCGCCGCGCCCCCGGCCTCTACCTCTGGCCGGTCTCCTGCACCGTGACCGCCCTCTGCCTCGCCGTGGCGTACGTCGCGGCCATCTGGAGCCACTGACATGCCGTACATGGCCATCAACCTCGGAGGCGTCGCCCTCGGCGTCGGCATCATCCTCGCCTTCGTCATGCGCTGGGTCATGAAGGAGAAGAAGAGGCTCGGCGCCCTCGTCCCGTTCGTCCTGTCCCTGCTGTACGGGATGCTCGCCGCGCTCGCCGCCCTCGGCGCCTGGTCCGTCCTGGGCGCAGTCTCCTGGGTCGGCCTGTGGGCGGGCAACGTCGCCGGATACGCCGCACTCGTCTGGGGTATCGGCGGCAACGCCCCCGACGTCACCCGCGCCCAGCAGATCGTCCTCACCGACGGCGGCTACGTCATCGTCTTCCTCTTCACGATCGTGCTGGTCTGCCTGCTCAAGTGGGGCCCGAAGCAGTCCAAGTCGAAGATCCTTCTCGGGTGCCTGGCAGGAATCCTCATAGCCCTGTCCGGCAACGTCGCTGGGGTCGCGGCCATCCCACTCGGCTCCGGCGTGAACTTCGCCGGACAGGGCTTCACGCGAGTCTTCGGATGAACGACGACGAGCAGCAGCAGACGCCCGAGGCAGACACCGAGGAGCCGGGGGAGTCCGGCGGGATGAGCGAACGCACCGCGAAGGCCGTGCTCCTGGCCGTCGCCCTGCTGGCCATGTGGGGGATTGTCGCCGTGCTGCCGGAGACCGCGTACATCGTGCTCGGTGTGATCGCCTGCCTCAGCTGGCAGAAGGTCCGGGCCTGGATCGCGAACCGGCGCAGCGAGCCCGCCGCGGGGGAGCAGGAGGAGGCGGCGCGGCCGGACGTCGGCGAGGCGCTGCGCCGCCTCGTCGGCGACGACAACGGCGTCCTCCTCACCCGGCTCCGCGACGACCTGAAGCTCCCCAACACCAAGACCGTCAAGGCTCTCCTCGACAAGGACGGCATCACGTGGAAGGCCGTGCGCACCCGAGAGGGGAATGGGCCGGCCGTCCACAAGGACGACATCCCGCCCGCCCGCTCCCCTGCCGCCAACTCACACGGGAACGGTTGTTGTTGCAGGTCAGGCGACAACACCAACACCAACAACGGCCTAGAAGGGGGCGGGGAGAAGGGGGTGCGTGTAGAGCGCACTGACGCAGGTTTCACGGTCTACGACCTCGTCAACCGCTTCTTCGCCGAGGCATCCAGGGACCACTCGGCACCAGCCCCCGGTACCGGGAAGGCGAGCGACCGATGACCCGACACTCACCGCGCTGAACCGCGGCCGCGCCATCGCCGCCCTCATCGTCGGCTGGGCCACGACGGCCGCGGCCGTCGTGCACTAGACCCCGGGGCGGGCCGCCCCATCCGCCAAGACGCTGCGGCCCGCCCCGGTCCACCCATCCCGAGAGACAGGAACACCCATCATGGGCCTCTTCAGCAGCAAGAGCGAGACCGACAAGCTGGCCGAGACCGTGGCCGACCTCCCGCAGCAGGTAGCCACCTGGACGCCGGAGCAGCGGCAGCAGTTCACCACCCAGTCCGACCGCGCGATGCGCGAGCAGAACGGCATCACCGAGCCGGACCAGCTGGCCTGACGGCACGAGAGGATCTCTTCCATGAATGATCGCGTGAACGTACGAGTCCTGCTGCTCATCGGTGACCAGGCCGAGATCGTCGCCGACGTCCCGCCCGAGGAGCGCGGCGAGCCTCAGCGATACGCGGCCGCCGAGATCGCCGAGGCCGCCGGTGTACCCGTGCGCGAGCTCGCAGGTGCGCGACTGACGGCCGAGGTCGGGGGCGACGACCGGCTGTCCGGCTGGCGCCTGGCGTAGGACGGCGACGGCCCCCGGATCCCGCGCGGATCCGGGGGCTTTTCCTCGCCCAAGGGTGTTGCAATCCACTACTCAAGCGCTGTAAAGTACTACTCAAGAGGGAGGGGCCGCGAACCCCGAACTCGGATCCATCTCAACTCAACAGTGGAAGGACAGTCACATGGCTGACCATCAGGACGAGATCATGGAGTCGCTCGCGCACTCCATCTCGTTCATCTACACGATGCTGGTCGACATCTGCGGGGCGCTCCCCGTGAAGATCGGTCTCCCGACCGACCATCACATCCCCGCCTCGGACGCAGTCCCCGCCATCAAGCGGGTTTCCGAGGTCGCCCACGATCAGCCCATGGGTGAGCTCCAGACGATGCAGCTGTACAGCGGCTGCATTCACCTTCTGGCCGCCATCGACCTCTACGCCCTGTGCGCTGCGAGGTACGAGGACACCCGAGCCGAGGGTGCAGGAGTCAACCTCCTGCACGCGGAGCAGGAGTTGAAGTCCCTGGCCCTCTGGCTGGTGATCAACGAGGCTGACTGATCCTTTACCGCCCCCGGCACCCAGCCGGGGGCGGTATCCACTGAAGACGAGAGACCGGCAAGGGCCAGGCCGAAGCCTTCGGCGCAAGCGCCGTCGCGAAACCCTCGCCGGTCGGATCCATCCCACCCAAGAGGAAGGACAGAACCTCCATGGTAGACCGCGAGCAACCCGCGGCCCCTCGCTCGCCCGAGACCGTCGAGGAGGTCGCAGAACGCCTCGGACGTCCCCTGACCACCGTGAAGAACACCTGGCGCCGCCACCCAGCCTGGCCCAAGCCCCTGCCCGAGAAGCGCGGCCGCCGCGTCCAGTACGACCCCGACGCCATCGACCGGTTCGTCCGCGACCACATCGACCGCCAGGCCGTCGACCTCGACCCTCGCCGCCTCTACACCGCCGCTGAGCTCGAGGCGGCAGGCATCGGCATCACCGCCGGCACCATCCGCGCCGACCTCGCCCGGGGCCGCTGGCCCGCCCCCGACAGCACCGACGACGGCACCAAGCGCTGGACTGGAGCCACCGCCGCCCAAGCCCTCAAGGGGCGTCGCGCATACCGCCGCACGACTACGGCTGAATGACCACAACGCCTCGTACCAACGGGCCTCGCTGCGCGCACGCCCGTCACAACGGGGCCCTCGTACGTCATCCTGGGCCCATGCCAACTGCCATCCGGGCCACAGGGGAAGACAAGGACATGACCCTCGACGAGCTCGCCCAGTTCGTCGAGGACGCCCGCAAGGCCGGCGTCCCCGGCGGCAATCACATCCGCGCGGAGCTGTCGACGTCCGGGAAGATCAAGCAGGTTGAGGTAGCGCTCGCCGACGATGCCGAAGACTGACTCGCCGTGACCGTTACCGCGACGGTCACAACACGGACACACCAACTCCGTACAACCGCCATGCGACGCATGATGCCCCTTCAGTACCAAACGTCCTTGGGGGGACCATGCACGTCCGTAGAGCCGTCTGCACCGCCCTGCTCATCACAGCCACTGCCACCTCCTGTAGCAGCAGCGGCGAGCCGGAGACCATCCGCGTCACCGTCACCCAGACCGTCCCGGCCTCACCGACCGCCCAGGCCGCAGCCGACGCCGATGCCGGTGTCCTCAAGATGGGCGCCAAGAAGACCGTCGACGACACCGAGAACGACGTCCACTTCACCGTCCAGGCCCTCGAGTACCAGCAGCCCTACAAGGGCCCTCAGCCCGAGAAGCCCTTCGACTTCCAGGGCGGCGACATCTGGGCCACCGCCAGCGTCAAGGTGTGCAACCTGCAAGGCACCACCTTCTCCGTCGACCAATCCGTATGGTCCCTGGCCTACAAGGACGGCACCAGCGTCGAGATCACTGGCTCGTCCGGCGGCGACATGCCCAAGCCCGAGTACCCCATGGACAAGGCCGTGAAGGCCGGGCGCTGCGCCGCCGGCCTCATCGCCTACCCCGTCCCCAGCGACACGAAGCCCGACCGCCTGGTGTACGAGCCCAGCGGCGGCGAGCCCGTCGAGTGGGCCATCAACTAGGCACACGGCGCCCGCTGCCGACACCCCCGGGAGCGGGCGCACCCCACCGCAGGACAACGCGCCCAGCCCCGCCGCCCACGGTTGCTCTCCTGCACCATGGGCCACATGGAGTACACGCACCTGCCGCCCGGCCTGCTCACGACCAACCTGGCCGCCATGGCTTGCGGCGTAGACCCGGCCACGATCCGCGACTGGGTCCGCCGAGGCCTCCTCCAACGCTACGGAGGCTCACCCCGCCGCCCCATCTACCGCCTCGACGACGTCATCGCAGCCAAGACCGCGCCCAAGCCCACGCGGGCAGGTCAACGCGCCACGCGGTAAACCCTGCTTGACGTGCGCGAATCGATGCGCCACGATCTTCCCGCACACCCATGTCCAAAAGCGGACAGCCCAGAACGCAACACGAAGGCCCCGGCGAGACGAATCCCGGGGCCTTCGTCGTGCCCGCGTCCGCCGCGCCGGCTCACCCACAACACCCTGCGCCGCCCCCGGCGTCACCCACACACACCTGGAGGGCGCCATGCCGCGCACCGCCGTCCCCGTCACTCAGATCACCCGCGCCGGCGTCGCCGCGCCTGCCGAAACCAACGGCGACGCCGTCAACAACCACGTCATCCCGAACAACGGGAAGATGTTCCTCGATGTCCGCAACAGCGGCTCCACCGTGGCCCGTACGGTCACCTTCCGCTTCCCCGGCGCCGTCGACGGCCAGGCAGTCACACCCCGCGCCGTCAGCATCCCCATCTCAAGCACCCGCCGATTCGGCCCCTTCCCCACCGGCGATTACGGCAGCCAGCTCCAGGTCGACGTCGACAACGCGGAACTCAAGCTCCTCGCCTTCGGCATCTGATGCCCGAGCAGAAGATCGGCCAGATCATCGACGCCCTCGGCGTAGAGGCCACCCTCGACGAGGGCGACCTTCCTACCGACGCGTACGTGATCCTCCGGATCATCAAGGCAGACGGCACCGTCAGCATGAGCGGCGCCCGCTCGGAATCCCTCGACTGGATCACCCGCCTCGGCATGATCACCGCCGCCCAGCACCTCGAGAACGACGGCTACACCGAAGCATCCACTGACGACCCCTGAAAGCAGGCACCCGCATGCCCCGCCTCCAGATCCTCGAACTCCCCACCGAGCACCACGGCGACGACATGACCACGCCGTACCTCCTCATCCTCGACCAGGTCCCGCGCGACGAGCTCACCTTCGAGGCCCTGCGCAATGACCTCCAGGACGGCGACTTCGTCGCACGTACCGGGGCCCGCGCGGTCTTGTGCTTCGAGAACACCATCGATCTCCCGGCCAACGAGATCACCCTCGACCGTGAGCCCGTGACCCTCCGCGTCGAGGGCGACTTCACCGCGTTCCGTGACCAGGCTGAGCGGGAGATCCGCAACGCCCAGGCCCGCATCGCAGCCGGGCGGCACCCGTCGTGAGCGGCGGAAGCTACAACTGGCTGTACGAAATCGCAGACCTCGAGGACCTGCAAGCCCGGCAACACGACCTGGAGGCCATGGCCGAACGCCTCGCAGGCCTCGGCTACGCCCAGGACGCCGCACGCGAGACCGAGGAACTCCTCGTCCTCTTCCGCCAGTGGCAGACCCGCGCCGCCGTACGCGTAACCCGGCTTGCCGACCTCTGGCAGGCCATCGAACGGTGGGACAGCGCCGACAGCAGCGAGGCCAAGGTGAAGGCCGCCCTGGCCGCCTACCGTGCTGACACGGCAACCACACCACCTCCGTGACCCGAGGCAGGTGATCGCCATGCCAACATCCCCACCCTCCCGCTGCGCAGAACCAGAGTGCACCGCCCTGACGACACACGGTCGTTGCGACGACCACCAGCGCGAACCGTGGCGTGGCAGACCATCCCCTCAAGATCGATACGGCATGAGCAGCGGCACCATGCGCACGCTCAAGGCCCAGGTGGCACGGCGCGACAACGGCTGCTGCTACGTCTGCGGAGGCGAAGACGCCGACGAGCTCGAGCACAAGATCCCAGTGAGCCAGGGCGGAGCGCCCCGCGACCTGGACAACCTCGGGTTGATCCACTCTGAGCCCTGCCACCGCGAGAAGACGGCACGCGAGGCCCTCGAGGGATCACGTCGTGCGCGCCGGAAACGCTCGCGAAACCGAGACCCAGCCGAGTAGTCGCCGGGGGGTAGGGGAGTCGAAATCACGACTCAAGATCGCTGGGGGACCGCCGCGGCCAGAGCGGCACACACCGTCTCAGAAAAAATTTCGGGCGGTGGGCCCCCCGGACAGTCACGCTGAGTGAAGTTGCAGGTCAGGAGGTGATCGCCGTGGGTCGCACTGCCCAGCCCGCCGCGTTGAAGCTCATCGGCGGTCGCGGGAACGGCACCGACTCCGGCGGGCGCAAGGTCAATCCGGGGCCGGCCTTCCGTCGCATCGCTCCGAACCCTCCGACCTGGCTCAGCGCCGAGGCTCGTGCCGAGTGGCGGCGCGTAGCGCCTGGCCTGCAGCGTCTGGACCTGCTGAAGGAGGAGGACCGCGCGACGTTCGCCGCGTACTGCGAGACGTGGTCCCAGTTCGTCACGGCCACCCGCACGGTCACCCGCGAGGGCATCACGTCCGAGGTCACGACCATCAGCGCTTCCGGCAGCGAGACGACGCGCACCGTGCCGCACCCGGCCGTGTCGATCGCCCGGTCCGCCGGCCGCGAACTGCGCGCGTACGCCAGTCAGTTCGGCCTGACCCCCTCGAGCGAGCAGGCCCTGGCGAGAGGGGCCGACGATGGCGAGGACGACAACCCCTTCGCGTAGCTCACGCAAGCCGGGCAAGCCGCGCGCGGCGCAGCGCACGGACACGATCGGGCTGCCGGACCAGGAGACGCTCGATGAGCTGAAGCTCTCGCCCGAGGTCGCCTGGTACCTGGTCTCGCGCGGGATCCCGCTGCCGGACTGCCCCCCGCTGTTCCAGACGCCGTCGCCGGGCGAGGCCCCGGGCGCGGTGTTCGACCCGGCTCGCGTCGACAAGGTCATCAACGCGTTCTCCAAGCTGCGGCACACCAAGGGTCAGTGGGCCGGACAGCCGCTGAGGCCGGACCCGTGGCAGGTCGCGTACGTGATCGCCCCGGTCTTCGGGTGGGTTCACTGGGACGACGCCGCGGACGGCTACGTGCGGATCGTCCAAGAGCTGTACGTAGATGTGCCGCGCAAGAACGGCAAGAGCACGTTGTGCGGCGGCATCGCGATCTACATGACGTGCGCCGATGGTGAGCCTGGTGCGGAGGTCTTGGCCGCGGCCACGACGAAGGACCAGGCGCGGTTCGTCTTCGATCCGATCCGACGCCTGGCCGACTCGGCGCCTGCGCTGAAGGGACACGTCAAGCCGCTCAAGGACAAGATCCTTCACCAGCGGTCTGGCTCGTACTTCCAGGTGATCTCGAACGTGGCCGACGCGCAGCACGGTGCGAACCTGCACTGCTACGTGTGCGACGAGCTGCACATCCACAAGACGCCGGACATGCTTGAGACGCTGGAGTCCGGCACCGGCTCCCGGCGTCAGCCGCTCGGCGTGGTCATCACGACCGCCGACACCGGCAAGAAGGAGACGCCGTACGACAACAAGCGCCGGCGGATTGAGCAGCTGGCCCGCCGGGTCCTGACCGATCACAGCGTGTACGGCGTCATCTTCGCTGCGGACAATGACGCGGACCCGCACGCCGAGGCGACCTGGCGCGCGGCCAACCCGGGGTTCGGTGTCTCCCCGACGAGGGCGTACCTGGTGAAGGCCTCGCGCAAGGCCGAGTCCTCGCCCGTCGACCTGGCCTCCTTCAAGCGGCTGCACCTGGGTATCCGCACGCGGCAGGACGTGAAGTACCTGCCGCTGGACGCGTGGAACCGCAATGCGGGCATGGTCGACGAGCAGGTGCTCGCCGGCCGTGACACCTGGGGCGGCCTGGACCTCGCCGCGACGTCCGACCTGTGCGCGCTGTGCTGGCTGTTCCCCAATGACGGGGACGGCACCTTGGACGCGCTGTGGCGGTTCTGGACGCCGGAGGAGAACCTCGAGGCCCTGGACAAGCGCACGGCGAAGGCCGCGTCGAAGTGGGTCAGGGAAGGCTGGCTGACCGCCACCCCGGGCAACGTCGCCGACTACGACTGGATCAAAGCAGCGATACGGAAGGACCGAGACACCTTCCGTGTCCGCTCGATCGGCTACGACCCGTGGAACGCGAGCCAGTTGACGAACGACTTGGTATCCGAGCGGGCCAACCTGGTCAAGGTTCGGCAGGGCTTTCAGACGATGTCGCCGGTGTTGAAGGAGACCCAGCGGCTCATCCTGCAGGGAACGCCGGAGCGGACCGTGCTGCGCCATGGCGGCAATCCCGTCGCCCGCTGGTGCGTCGACAACCTGGCCGTCGTCATGGACCCTGCGGGCAACGTCAAGCCGGACAAGGCCAACTCCGGCGACAAGATCGATGGCGTGTCCGCCCTGCTGACCGCCATGTCCGAGATCCTCGCTCGCCCGCCGCGCCGGAAGTCCCGGTACGCCGAAGGCGAGGACGACGAAATCATGGTCGTCTAACGGAACCCGAACGCTGCACCGTAGGAGCCCGACGGCGCAGCCTCAGGGGCCGGCATCTGCCAGTCGACGTCGATCGTCAACTCAACGGACTGGCCATCCCCGGCTACCTGCGCCGCAACGATGCGCCCCGTCTTCGGGGATTCTCCCGGGATGTTCACCGGCACCTCATTGCCGACCTGCCCGTCGAAGGCACCCGCCGCGAAGATCTCACCGGCGGGAGCGGGCTGTCGAAAGCTCATCTTCATGCCGCCACGGTAGCGGCCCTACCAAGGGAGGTCGCCGTGTTCGCGTGGCGTCGCACAGCCGTACGCAAGCGAGTCGTCGTGAACCTGGCCGACAAGGCGTTCCGCGCGATCCTGTGGGCCAAGCGCGGCCCGCTGCTGGTGCTGCGGGACGCCGAGCTCCTCGAGCCCGGCCGTGCCCCGCAGGCAGTGGACGGCGAGGTCGTCGTCGAGCGCGCCCGGGTGGAGTTCATCCAGGTCCTGGCGGGCGGTGAGAGCTGATGGCGTTCGTGGTCAGCTCCGGTGAACTGGCCACCACCGGGGCCGGCGTACTGCCCGCCTACGCGCCGGCGACGTTCCGGGCGCAGCCGTGGGAGTACGAGACGATCTGGCGCACGCAGCCGCAGGTCCGTACGGTCATCGGGTTCATCGCGCGGAACATCGCCCAGCTCGGCGTGCACGTCTTCCGCCGTATCAGCGACACCGACCGCGAGCGGCTGCGCGATCACCCGCTGGCGCAGCTGCTCGCCGAGCCGCTGCCCCGCATGACGCAGTACCGCTTCATCGAGCGGATCGTGTCCGACCGCGCGCTGTACGACAACTTCTACGGGATCAAGCTGAAGCTCAACGGGCGCCTGCGGATCCTGCCCGTCCCACCGTCGCTGATCCGTCCGTACGGCGGGAACTGGATCGCCCCCGAGTACTACGAGACCGCGGGCGGACGGCAGTTCGCGGTGGACGAGGTCATTCACATCCACGGCTACTCACCCGCAGACATGACCTACGGCGAATCACCGATCGAGGCCGTACGGGACCTGATCCTCGAATCCGCCGAGGCGACCAAGTCCCGAGCCCAGATGTGGAAGAGCGGGGCCCGCCTGACCGGGGTCCTCGTCCGGCCGGCCGACGCCCCCGACTGGGGGACGAAGGAGAAGGCCCGGTTCCGCGAGATGTGGCGAACGTTCTCGCAGGGCGGCGGCGCAGAGGGCGGCACGCCGATCCTCGAGGACGGCATGGACTACAAGCCGGTCGGCTTCAACCCCGAGCAGGCCAAGTACATCGAGGCACGGAAGCTGACCCGCGAGGAGGTCGCGGCCCTCTACTACATCCCACCGCCGCTGATCGGGATTCTCGACCACGCCACCTACTCCAACATCAAGGAGCAGCACGCCCACCTGTACCAGGACACCTTGGGGCCCTGGACGGTAGACCTGCAGCAGGAGTTCGGCGTGCAGATCCTGCCCGACCTGCCGGACAACAAGGACGTCTACTGCGAGTTCAACGTGGACGCCAAGATGCGCGGAGACTTCGAATCGCAGGCTTCCGCGGCATCGACTGCGACAGGCGGCCCGTGGATGACCCGCAACGAAATCCGGGCCCGCAACAACCTGCCGAGCCTCGAGGGCGGGGATGAACTGATCGTGCCGCTCAACGTCACCCAGGGCGGACTCGCCAGCCCGCGGGACACGGCTCCGGAGGCTGACGCACTCCCAAAAGCGCAGGCCCGGCAGGTGGCGGCCAAGGCCGGGCAGTCCTCGCAGACCGCCTCAGACGATGAACTGCGCGAGGAGTTCGTCACCGCGTTGAAGGACCTGACCGCGGACGAGTTCGCTCGGCTGACAGAGGCGGAACCAGAGGATGCAGAAGCAGTACAGGCCTGGTGGGAGTCGGGCCGTGCTGTCCGGCAGGCACGGTTCGTCAAGGTCATCGCGGACTTCATGGTCCGCTTCGGCCTGGTGGGTGCTCGCCGCGTCCTGGAGGAGTTCAACCCGACTGAAGACGGCTGGTCAGTCGAGGTGATGGAGCCGTGGCTTGCCGTAGCGGCCCTTCATCACGCCGAGTTGCACGACTTGGCCGGCGAAGAAGCGGCTGTCACGGCGGTTGAGGACGTTCCAGAGGACGGCGGCGTGGCCGCAGCCCTCTTGGTGGCCGGCGGCGTGTGGGCAGCGGCAGCGCTGACCCGCAGCGAAACCGCGGCGACGGAGGCCCTGTCGTTCGGTGGCCACGATGCGGCTGAGGCGTCCGACCTCGGCTTCAAGATCTGGCGGACCACCAGTACCAACCCGCGTTCCCAGCATCTCGCGGTCAACGGCGAGAAGGTCCCGCTGGGCGGCGTGTTCAGCAACGGGCTGCGCTGGCCCAGTGACAGCACAGGCGATGCCGACGAGACGGCGAACTGTCGCTGCACCCTCGACTACGCGAAGGAGGACTGACGCCGTGCGCACGATGGAAGTAACCGCGAAGATCAAGGCGGCGGGCGTCGCCGACGGCCTGGCCGAGGGGCAGTTCCGCGCCCTCGTCTCGGTGTTCGACAACGAGGACACCTACGGCGACGTCGTGCGCCCCGGGGCGTTCGCCCAGACCCTGTCGGACTGGGCCGCCAAGGGCGACAGCATCCCGGTCATCTGGTCTCACCAGTGGTCCGACCCCTTCGCCCACATCGGCCGCGTCGTCGAAGCAACCGAGACCGGCCAGGGCCTGGAGGTCCTCGGGCAGATCGACGACGTTACGGGCGATGACGAGAACCCGACCGCCAAACAGGTCTACCGCCTGCTCAAGGGCCGCCGGGTCACCCAGTTCTCCTTCGCCTACGACGTGCCCAACGGCGGCGGCGCCTGGGTGAAGGACGACAACCACCGCTGGGGCGGCTACTACGAGCTGCGCCAGGTCGACCTGCACGAAGTCGGACCGTGCCTGCTCGGCGTGAACCGCGAGACCGAGCTGCTCGCCGCGAAGGCAGCTCACATCGCCGCCGGCGCCAAGGCCGGGCGCGTCCTGTCCCAGGCCAACTACGACCGCCTCACCGCCGCGTATGAGTCGATCGGTGAGGTGCTGGCCGCCGCCGAGCCGGAAAAGTCCCGGCAGCCCGCGGCCCAGAAGAACGAGACCACTCCGGAGACGACCGGCCAGCCCGGCTCCTCGACGGCCAACGGCGATGCGCCGTCCGCCCAGCCCCAGGAGCCCGCGCCCGCCCAGGAAGCCCCCGAGGACATCAGCAAGAGCAGCACCGAGGATGAGACCACCCCGGGCCCCCGCGAAGCATCCGAGGATGCCGCCAAGGCCGGATCCGTCTCCGCCCGTCTGCGAACCGATCTCGAGCTCCTGGAGCTCGAGGCAGCGCTCACGGAATAGGAGATACGGCCCATGGCCAAGACCATCAAGGAACTGTCCGAGGAAGCCAAGGGATGGCTCCTCAAGGCGCGTGAGATCACCCTCGCCGCCGAGCAGGACGGTGACCGCAACTTCACCGACGAGGAGGCCGGGCAGCTTCGCGAGTACATGGGCAAGGCCACCCAGGCCAAGTCCGAGATCGAGAAGCTGAAGGGCAACGACGAGCTGCGCCGCACGCTCGCCGAGCTCGGTGACGACATCGCCCTCAACGTCCGCACCGACGAGAAGGGGCAGCGGCAGACCGCGTCCGGTTTCCAGCTGCCGGACAAGGTCAAGTCCCTCGGTGAGCAGTTCACCGACTCGACGGAGTACAGGGCCCTGCTCGCCCAGGCGCCCAACGGCCAGTTCGCGAAGAACCAGCGCGTCCAGTCGGAGATGGTCGGCTTCAAGTCGCTTGTCACCGGCGGCTCCGACACCTCCGGCGGTGCCCTGGTCCAGAACGACTGGCGCGGCCTGCAGGTCGGCCTGGACGTCTTCCAGCGCCCGCTGCGCCTGCGGGACGTCGTCACCCCGGGCAGCACCACCTCGGACACGGTGGAATACGTGCGCGTCACCTCGGTGACGAACAACGCCGCCCCTGTCCCCGAGGCAACCAGCTCGGCGGCGCCGACCGCTCCGGGCGGCGCGGGCGCGCTGGTGAACAACTTGGGCGGCGGCTACAAGCCGGAGTCCGGCATCGCCCTCGCGAAGATCACCACGGCGGTCAAGACGATCGCGCACTGGATGCCGGCCACCAAGCGCGCTCTCTCCGACGCCGCACAGGTACGGACGCTCATCGACGCGTTCCTCATGTACGGGCTCGAGGAAGAGCTCGAGGACCAGATGATCCAGGGTGACGGCACCGGGGAGAACTTCGAGGGCCTCGGCAACGTGTCCGGCGTCCAGGCGCAGGCCTGGGACTCGGACCTTCTCACCACGCTGCGCAAGGCCAAGACCAAGGTCCGCACCATCGGACGCAGCATCGCCAACGCCTACCTGCTGCACCCGACGGACCTCGAGACCCTGGACCTGCTGCAGGACAACGAGGCGCGGTTCTACTTCGGCGGCCCGTCCGGCACCGGCACCGCGCAGCCGCTGTGGAACTTGCCGATCATCGAGACCGAGGCGGTTCCGCAGGGCACCGGGTACGTCGGTGACTTCCGCAAGGCGGTGCTGTGGGACCGCGAGCAGGCCACCGTCCAGGTCACCGACAGCCACCTGGACTTCTTCGTCCGCAACCTGGTGGCGATCCTCGCCGAAATGCGGGCCGCCTTCGGCATCCTGCAGCCGTCCGCGTTCGTCGAGATCGACCTGACCGCCTGATAGGAGGCTGATCCCATGGCGTACCTGGACCCCGCCGCGGGCGCCGCCCGCGAAGGCAAGCAGGCCGCAGCCCAGACCGACATGGCAGCCGTCACCACGGCGGCCGCCGCCGGCGCCAACCCCACAAAGGCCGAGTTCGACAAGGTCGTCACCGACCTCACGGCCGCCCGCACGACGATCAACGGGCTGCTCGCCAAGCTCCGAGCATCCGGCCAGCTCGCACCGTGAGCCTGTTCATCCACCGCAACGCCGGAGGGCGCTGTCCGTGCGGAGCCGAGAACGCGACGTGCGGGCCGCCCTCCACCGCGGTGCCGGTGGACCAACTCATCGAGGAGGTGGCCGCGGTGAGCGGACCCCTGAAGAAGTACCGCGTCACACGCAATGGCGTGGAGACCGTGATGAAGCTGTCCGACGACGACGCCAAGCGGCTTGGCATGGGAACGGACCAGGTGATCGGCGCGGCCTCCACCATCCCGACGGTGCAGCCGGTCGCCGACGAGGAGGCCGACGGAGGCAGCGCGGCCAACGACGGCGGCGAGGCCCCCGATGGCGCTGCTGGTGACGGTGGCGCACCGGGCAGCGGCGACGGTACGGGCGCGCAGCCGGTGCAGCAGTCGGGCGACTCCAGCGGTGACGGCCAGACGTCGGCTGCGGCAGCAGCGTCGGCGGGCAGCCCGGCTCCGGCGAAGAAGGCCGCGGCCAAGCGCCGGACAGCGTCGGCGAACAAGGCCCAGGCCGCAGCCAAGGACGGTGGTGCCGGCGGTGGCGACGACTGAGTACCTCGCCAGCCCTGTGGACCTGGCCACCTGGCTGGGGGTGCCTCCGAATGACCCGAAGCTCCTGCAGGCGCTCGGTGCCGCCTCCAGCCGGTTCCGCGGGCAGGTCCGCCACTACGTGTCCTTCGTCGCCGATGACACGCTGACCTTGGACGGTACGGGCACACGGACTCTCCTGCTGCCCGCGGCACCGGTCACCGGCATTGCGTCGCTCCTCCTGGACGATGTGCCACTGGTGGACGGCACCGACTTCGAGTGGTCGGCGGACGGCTTCGTGCGTCGCCTGGGCTGCCACTGGCCCAACCGGCTGCGCTGCGTCCAGATGACCTGGAGTCACGGGTTCAACCCCGTCCCCGAGGACATTTCCGAGGTGGTCATCGACCAGGCCCGCACGCAGTACACCGTCCGTCCCGGCGTGCAGAGCATGCAGGTCGGCGGACAGCAGATCGGGTTCGGTGCCCAGGCCTCGATCGGCGTGACCGCGCAGTGGACAGCGATGGTGGACAAGTACCGGCTGGACCGGAGCGAGGATCCATGACCCTGATGTTCATGCAGTCCGTCGTACGAGCGCGGGCGCCGCTCGTCGAGGACCGCTACCGGAACAAGAAACGCGACTGGGACAACGCCGCACGGACGACGGTGGACGAAGTGAACGTCCAACCGGCGGGCATCCCGGTGCGGTCAGACGAGGACACTCAGGACCGGCAGACCACGGTCACCGCCTGGAACCTGCAGACCCGCGAGGGCGTCGACCTGGACCTGCGGGAGACAGACCGGATCGAATTCGACGGCATGACTCTGGAGGTCGACGGCAAGGTCGGCCGCTGGCCCGACCCGTTCACAGGCGGCGTGCACCACATCGAGGCCCGTCTGAAGGAGGTCGACTAGTGGCACGCACACGCGTCGAGTTCAACCGCGGGGTCTTCCGTCAGATCGCCTCCAGTCCGCAGATGGGCGCCTACCTGCTCGGTCTGGCCAACGAAGGCCTGGAGATAGCCCGCGGGCTCGCACCGACGTACACCGGGCCGACGTGGGGCGACGCGGCCCGCGCCGGGGATTACAGGAAGTCCCTGGACGCCAAGCTGACCCGGAACTCGTTCGGCTACCGCAGCGAGATCGGCGCCAACGTCGACTGGGCCCTGCAGGTGGAGTTCGGATCAGGCCGCCCCTACACCACTCAAGAGCGGCCGCAGGAAGGGCACTCCCCCAAGTGGCGTGTCCTGGGCCGCACCCTGGACGCCATGAGGAGCAACTGATGCCCAGAGTCAAGCTCGCCCACTGGTACGAGGGGCACGCCCCCGGCGAGGTGATCGCTGTCGAGTCGGACCAGTTGCGGGACCTGCAGCGAGACGGCCGGGTCGCTGAGGTCCTCGAGGACGACCACGACGTGCCGGAAGGGCCTGCCGGCACGGAGGAACCCGCGAGTCCTGAGCCCGAGGGCACCTTGGCCGATCCCCCGGTCAAGGAACCGGCATCGCGCCGAAGGCCACGATGAGCGGTCATCTGCCGGTCGCTCCCATGCCTGATGTCGAGCAAGTCGCCGTCGACATCCTGGCCGGCGTCCTCGATCCGCAGGTGAGCGTCGGAACCGAATGGCCCGAGCACCTGGCCGATGCCTTGCCTGCCGTCGCTGTATCGCTCGGCGGCGGCGGATCCCGCCAGAAGGCGATCACCGCGGACCGTACTCTCGACATCGACGTCCTGGCCGCGACCAAGGGCGAGGCCAGAGACCTCGCCGCACTCGTCTCGGCCCACCTGATCGCCGCCCAAGGGACCGTGCAGCCCCGCGCGCAGATCTACGGAGTCGATGAGATCAGCGTCATCTGGCTGCCTGACCCGATCACGGCACTGCCACGGTACGTGCTGGTGATGGCCATGATCATTCGGCCTGTGTAGCAGTACCAACCCGCAGCCCTTCCCCCGTTTCCGTACCCGTCGGCCGTCGGTCGCGCGGGTCCTTCGCATGCCTGGAGGCATCCGTGGCGAACGACGCCGACAACGTAAGGGCCGCACTCACCGGCTCGATCTACATGGCCCCCAAGGGGTCCACCGCACCGACCGACCTCGACACCGCATGGGACGCCGCGTGGACCGACCTCGGGTTCATGTCCGACGACGGCGTCTCGATGGAGTACTCGACGGACGTCGAGGACATCAACGCCTGGCAGTCCCTCAGCCCGGTCCGCCGCATCCTCACCTCGGTCGACATGACGCTCGGCTTCACGGCGATCGAGCTCAAGGCCCGCACGATCACCGCGTACTTCCCGGGGGCGACGATCACCAACGTGTCCGGCGCCATCCAGCGCCTGGACATCCCGGCCGCGCCCGGCCCGCAGGAGTTCGCCTTCGGCTTGGAGTGGATCGACGGCGACATCAAGAACCGGATGGTGATCCCGCGCGGTGAGATCACCGACCGCGGGGCAATCTCGCTCGGCCGCTCCTCCGCCGTCGGCCTCGAGATGACCGTTGCCGCATACGCGTCGTCGGCCCCGGAGATCGCGACCTGGCTGTCCAACGACCCGGCCTGGGCCGCGTAGCCGCGGCCCCCTCTCGGCTCCCCGGCAGGTGTGCGATGCGGGTCGCGCCTGCCGGGGCCCCAACCCGCTGAAACCCGCACCCAGTTGAGGAGAACCAGGTGAGCACCACCACCAGCAAGAAGAGCCCCGGGACCGAGGTCGTCTCCCTCGACGCGCTCGCCCAGCAGAAGCGCGACGCCCTGCCCGACCCCACGAACTACGAGCTGTTCGGCGTCCAGTTCACCCTGCCGCCGATGCGGGCCCTGCCGTGGGAATTGCAGGAGAAGGTCGGCGACCTCAACGACACCATCGGCGTGATGGGCGAGGTCCTCGGCAAGGACAAGGTCCGAGAGATGTACGCGGCCGGCTACCAGCTGGGCGACCTCGAAGTGATCGCCCTCGACTGGCAGAAGCGGTCCGGGCTGGAGCCGGGGGAATCCGGGGCCTCCTCCAGTTCCTGAGGGAACACGGGGAGGCAGTGGAGTGGGATATCGCCCGGTACTGGCCGGGCCGGTCCCTGCTCGAGCTGTACCGCGGCGAGATGTCCTGGCGGGAACTGCGGGTCTTCCTCAGATACCTGCCCTGGGACTCAGCCACCGCCCGCGCGGTGCGGGGCTCCACCTCTGAAGAGGACTACTGGAACCCGGACCGGCAGCTCATGGCCGCCATGGTCGACGCCCAGCGCGAGACCACATACGTGCAGATCAAGCTGCACGGCGATCCGAAGAAGACGAAGCGCGTCAAGCCGCCCGAGCCGATCATGCGGCCCGGTGTGGAGAAGCGCCGGAACTCCAAGGTGATCCGTTTCGGCGGGCGTCACGGCAGTGGCGCCGCCGAGCTGGCGAAGGTCTTCGGAGGCCGCGCCACCAACCCCTGACGGGAGGTGCGCGATGGCTGCCGGAGTACTCGTCGGTCGCGGATACGTCAGCATCAGGCCGGAGTTCGAGGGGGACTGGTCCCGCTCGGTCAATGCTCGCGCGTCCAGCGCGGGCCGCTCCGGCGCCAGCGCGTTCGGCAAGGCGTTCTCTGTCGGTCTGAAGGGGATCGGTGCGCTGGCCGGGGTCGCCATCGGGGCGAACCTGTCCTCGGCCGCGGCCGGTGCCGCCGTCCTGGCCCCGGCGCTGACGACGGCCGGGGCGGCGGCAGGCGCCCTCAAGCTGGGCATGTCGGGTGTGGGCGATGCCTTCAAGGCCGCGTTCGCCGACAGCTCCGCGCAGGCCTCGTCCGCAGCCTCCGCTACCCGCGCGGTGGAGTCCGCTCAGCGCGGTCTGGCCAACGCCCAGCGGGCGTTGGCGGATGCGCGGGAGCAGGCCGCCGAGCGCATGGCCGATGCGCTGCGGGCGGTGGAGGACGCCGAGCGGAACTTGACCCGCACGGTGGAGGACGCCTCCGAGCGGCAGGTCGACGCCAAGCGGAAGGTCCAGGACGCGGTCCGCGACCTGGCCGACGCCCAGCGCGAGGCGAAGGAAGTACAGGCCAGCCTCAACGAGGCCCGGCAGGAAGCCGCCCGGGACCTCGAGGACCTCAACACCAAGCTCGCCAACAGCCGGTTGGAGGAGCGCGAGCTCGTCATCAAGATGACGGAGGCCGAGGAGGCCCTCCGCGACGCGCAGGCGAAGCCGGGCAACAGGCCCGAGGACATCGCCAAGCTGCAGCTGGCGTACGACCAGGCGGCGCAGGCCGTCGCGGACCAGGCCCTCGAGACCAAGAACCTGGCCCAGGACCAGGCCGCAGCGCAGAAGGCCGGCGTCGACGGCAGCAAGAAAGTCCAAGAGGCCCAGGAGAAGATCGCCGACGCACAGCGCGACGTCGCCGACAAGACACGCGATCTCGCCAAGGCGCGGGAGGACCAGCGGCGCGCCGAGGTCGATGCGGCCCACGACATCGCGGACGCACAGCGTGCGCTGGCCGACGCGCAGTCCGGGGTGGACGACGCGCGCGCGGACGGGCAGCGGCAGATCGCGGACGCCCAGTCGGCCGTAGCGGACGCGGCGGCCGCGGTCGCCGACGCCCAGGCTGCGGCCGCCGGGCAGGCATCCCAGTTCGACAAGGCCATGGCCAAGCTGGCACCCAACGCCAGGTCGTTCGTCAAGGCGGTGCAGGCGCTGGGCCCGGCGTGGACCGCGATGAAACTGGGCGTCCAGAACAAGCTGTTCGAGGGCCTGGACTCCACCGTCACCACCCTCGGCAACGCCACCATCCCGGTGCTGCAGCGGCAGCTGACCGCGACCGCCGAAGTCTGGAACCAGATCGCCAAGAACGCGGCCGGCGCCATCACACAGATGGCCCGCTCCGGGTTGCTGGACCAGATCCTCGCGGGCGCCACGAAGAACCTGGCCGTCTTCAAAGACACACCCGGCCAGATCCTCACCGCGTTCGGCCAGCTGTCGGTCGCCGCCCAGCCCGCGTTCAACGGACTGCTCACCCAGTTCGCCAGCGCCATCACCTCGTTCACGGACGGCATCGCCAAATCGTTCGAATCCGGCGGCCTCGAGCAGGGCATCACCACCGCGCTCGGCATCCTGTCCCAGTTCGGGACGCTGCTCGGCAACGTCCTCGGCACGGTGAGCCAGATCTTCAAGGCCGCCTCCGACGCAGGCGCCGAGATCGTCGGCGTGCTCGGCGCCGTGTTCGGCGAGCTCAACAAGATCCTCGCCGCGCCGGAGATGCAGGCCCAACTGAGGAACCTGTTCGGGTCGGTGGCACAGATCGTCACATCGATCGTGCCGGTGATCGGGGCGGTCGTGCAGGCCGCCGTGCCGCTCCTCGCGGCGATCGCCCAGCCGATCGCGCAGCTCGCCACCGTGCTGGGCCCGGTGCTGCAGCAACTCGCGGTGTCGCTCGGCGCCGCACTGTTGCCGATCATCCAGGCCCTGGGCCCGGTCCTGGTGACGGTCGGCACCGCGATCGTGGACATCGTCCAGTCCCTCACCCCGCTGCTGCAGCCGATCGCCGACCTGATCGCAGGAGTGATCAACGCGCTGGCCCCGGCCCTGACACCGATCGTCAACGTGATCACCGGCCTGGTCGGTGTGCTGATCGGCCCACTGACCCAGGTCATTCAGGCCCTCACCCCGGTCCTGACCGACATCGGCACGATCATCGCCGAGGTCTTCCAGTCGCTCGAACCGTTCCTCACCCCACTGGTCCAGCTGATCGGCCAGGTCGCCGAGCTCCTGGCGGGCGTCTTCGCGGCCGCGCTCTCGCAGCTCATGCCCGTACTGACGCCGCTGATCGATGTCGGCATGCAGCTGCTCGACACCGTGCTCGCCGCGCTGCTGCCCGTACTGCCGACCCTGGCAGGCGCGTTCGGCGCGATCTCCGGCGCGCTGCTGGCGATCGTGCCACCGCTCGCTGGGGTGGTGACGGCCCTCGCCGGGCAGTTCGCGCCGATCATCGCCGACCTCGCCCCCCTGCTGGGGGACCTCATCGGCATGCTCGCGGACACGCTGGCGCAGATCCTGCCCCCGCTGTCTGAGGCGCTGATGACCCTGGTCAGCGCATTCGCGCCGCTGCTGCCGGTGGTCGGCGAACTGCTGGGGATGGTCCTGGGAATGGCAGCCGGGATCCTCGTCCAGCTGCTGCCGCCTGTGATGCAGCTGGTGCAGGCCGGCCTCGACCTGGTCGTGGCACTGCTGCCGATCATCCCGCCTCTGGCCCAGCTCGTCGGCCTCGTGGTCACGCTCGCGGTCAACGTGCTGTCGTGGCTGCTGCCGCCGCTGCTGTCCCTCGCCGGGTTCCTGATCGGGGCGTTCGCCGGTGCCCTGGCTACCGCGATCGGCTGGATCTCCGGCATCGTGACCGTGATCGCGGGTCTGGTCACCTGGGTCACCAAGCACCTGGGGCCGGCGTTCCGCTGGCTCAACGACAAGGTGATCCAGCCAGTCTGGCGAGCTATCCGCGAGGCGATCCGCATCGCGTGGGAGCAGGGCATCCGCCCGCAGTTCCGGGCCATCCGCACCGGCATCGAAGGCGTGGGCTCCGTGCTGCGCTGGCTGCGGGACAAGGTGGCCAAGCCGGTCTGGGACAGCGTCGTCTCGATCGTGAAGGGCGCCTACACCAACGGGATCAAGCCCGCGTTCGACGTGCTGAAGTCCGCGGTCGGCAAGGTGGGCGAGGCGTTCGACTCGGCACGCAAGGCGATCAAGGTCGCGTGGGACAAGCTGAAGGGGATCGCGAAGGCTCCCGTGTCCTTCGTGATCAAGACGGTGTACAACGCGGGGATCGTGGGGGTCTGGAACAAGATCGCGTCTGCCTTCGGGGCGCCGAAGCTGAAGGAGTTCCACCCCAAGGGATTCGCCCGCGGTGGCGTGTACGACGTGCTGCCCGGCTACACCCCGGGCCGTGACCCGCACAAGTTCTACAGCCCGTCCGGCCTGGCCCTTGAGATGTCCGGCGGCGAGTCGATCTTCCGGCCGGAGTTCACCCGGGCGGTCGGCTCCAAGTTCGTCGGCGCCATGAACCACCTCGCCAAGTCGGGCGGCTCGGCCAGCGTCCGCAAGGCGCTGGCGCCGGTGCTCGGCGGCAACCCGCGTACAGCTACGGACCGGTCTCTGAAGTACGCGTCCGGCGGGACCGTGCAGGCCTTCGCCGACGGCGGGATCTTCGGGTGGATCGGCAGTGCCGCCTCGTCCCTGGTGGGTGCCGGGTCTGAAGCGTGGAACGCGGTCAAGAAGGGGGCAGCCTGGCTGGGCGACACGCTCGCGGGTTCCGCGCGCTCGGGGATGAAGGCCGTCGTCGACCCGCTGCTGAAGTCCTTCCCGGGAGCGGACACTTCGCTCGGGCAGATGATCCGCAAGATCCCCGACAAGATCCTGGACGCGCTGTTCGGGTACTCCGAGAAAGCGGACAAGAAGGGCGCGGGCGGGATCGGCGGGCCGCGGATCCAGGCCGGCCTCAAGTGGGCCAAGACCCAGGATGGCCTGCCGTACCAGTGGGGCGGCAACGGCAACCCCAGCTGGGACTGCTCGGGTCTCGTCTCCGCGATCGAGTCCGTGATCCGCGGGCAGAAGCCGCACCGCCGCTGGGCGACCGGCTCCTTCTCCGGGAAGACCGCGCCGCCCGGCTGGGTCCTGCACGGCGACTCGGCCTACCGGATCGGCATCACGAATAAGGGTGTTGGCCACACCGCCGGCACGATCGGCGGCGTCAACGTCGAGAGCCGCGGCGGGGACGGCGTGGTCATCGGCAAGGGGGCCCGCGGCTACCGAGACAAGCTGTTCACCAGCTGGTACGGCTTCCAGCCCGGCAAGTTCGACAACGGCGGCTGGATGCAGCCGGGCTGGAACTACAACGGCCTCGGCACACCCGAACCGGTCCTGACCCCGCAGCAGTTGCGGGTCCTCGAGGGCGCCGCCGCCGTCGGGGTCGCCGCCGGACAGGGCGGAGGCGTCACGTACGAGATCAACGCCCGTACGGCGGACTTCACGGTGGCCGACCTCGAGCGCGTCCAGCGCGTCCAGGAGGCCCGGGCACGAGTGGGGAGGCCTCGCTAAATGCCGCTTCTAGCAGCACCACTGGTCACCCCGCCGGATCCCGGGGGCGGACCCGGTACGCCGGTCCCGCTCCCCGAGATCGGCTACGCGACCGCCTCGTACACCGACCCGGCGGGGACGGTGTGGCCGCTGACCGACTGGGACGCCGGCTGGTTCACCCTCGCCGAGGGCGTCTCCGGGCTTGGCGCGGTGAAGTACGACCTCACCTCCGATGCGCAGCCGCGCGGCGGGTCCCGGTTGCGGCACGCCCAGGCGCAGCCACGGACGATCGTGTGGCCCCTGTTCGTACAGGGCGCCACGCACATGGAGCTCACCGAGCGGTGGCGGGCGCTGGCGACAGCCTTCACCCGAACCCTGCGGGAGGGCGAAGGCCCGGGCGTGCTGGAGATCGCCCGTCCGGACGGCACCCGCCGCCGGATCGCCGTGTTCTACCAGGACGGGTTCGAGGGCCAGGACAAGCAGGGCTGGGGCCGGGAAGCGGACAGTGCCGTGCTGTCCCTGTGGTGCGAGGACCCGTACTGGACCGACCCCGTCACGCTGACCGTGCACCGGCAAGCCGACACCCCGTCGTCGTTCTTCACCCCGTTCCCGACGGTGTCGAGCAGCCAGGTCCTCGGGGCGACCACGGTCACCAATCCCGGGGACACCGTGGTGTGGCCGACCTGGGTAGTCACGGGCCCGGCCTCGCTGATCACGTTCACACATGCCGGGACGGGCGAGTCCTTCTCCCTCAACCCGAGCGCGCCCGCGATCGGACACGGCAACCTCCTGGCCGGACAGCAGGTCACCATCCGTACCGATCCGCCGCAGGTCCGCTACCAGAACGGCGACAACTGGGTCGGAGGCCTGAACTGGCCCACCGCCTCGCTGTGGGGACTCGCCCCCGGCGACAACCCGGTCACGTTCGCCCTGTCCGGATCCGGCCCGGGATCGGCCGTGGACCTTGTGTTCAACCCCCGCTACGAGACGGCCTGACCTATGGCCATCACTCTCCTCATCACCGACCAGAATCTCGCCGTCCAGGGCGACCCCCTCGTGGGGTGGACCAGCCTCGACGCCACGCTCAAGTTCAACGAACCCGCCTCCGGCAGTGCCACGCTGCCCGCCTACCCGGAGGTCATGGAGCAGCTGCAGCCCGGCAACCGCCTGGTCGTCATCCGCGACGAGGAGATCTGGATGGCCGGCCCGATGGAGCAGCCGACCGACTACAGCTGGTCCGTCGACAACGCGCGCGGCGTCGGTGAGGTCACCGTCAACTTCAGCGACGACCTCGCCACCATCGCGGGACACATCACCTGGCCCGAGCCCGCCCTGACCTGGGTGGGCCAGCACGGCGACACCTGGCGCGAGTTCACCGCCACCAACTCAGAGACGATCATCCGCACCCTCGTCAACGAGAACTGCGGGCCCGGCGCGCTGACGCCGCGCCGCATCCCGAACCTGGTCCTCGACACAGCAGCGGGCGTCGGCATCAACACCGGGATCACCACACGGTTCGAGCCCGTCCTCGAGGCCTGCCGCCGCGCAGCCAGCGCGGGCGGGGCGATCGGGTTCCGTACCCGGCAGGACGGCACCCAGATCAAGTTCGGCTGCTACACCCCCGCCGACAAGACCGCCACCGCCCGCTTCTCCCTCGGCCTGGGGAACCTGCGCGGCGTGCAGTACTCACAGTCCGCACCCACCTCGACGCACGCCCTGGTCGCCGGGACCGAGACAACGGGCAGCAGCATCCGCACCTACGTCGAGGTCACCGACACAGCGGCGGCCGCCGCCTGGTGGCGGGTGGAGAAGTACGTCGACGGCGGCGCCGAGAACAACACCACCGGCGAGCTCACCGCGGCCGGCACCAGCGAGATCGCCGAGGGCGCCGCCCCCGTCACCCTCGCCACCGTCACGGTCGACACCGAGGACCTGCAGGCCGGCCGCGATTACCAGCTCGGCGACCGCGTAGCGATCGCACTGCCGCACGGCCTGCAGGTCACCGACGTCGTCCGCGCCATCCACCTGCAGGCCACCCCGGACAGCGGCGAACAGGTCGCCTCCGTCGTCGGCTCACAGGACGCCACCACAGACCCGCAGACGGTGCGGCTGATCCGCACGCTGAGCCGTCGGCTCGGCCGATTGGAAGCGAGATAGACCGTGGCCCAGAACTCCTGGCCCAGCCCAGGCCACAACGCCAGGGCCGTCACCGACACCGAGTACGAGAGGATCGCCCAACGGTTCTCCGACAACGGTGTGGACGGGTCACCTCTCGGTGATCCGGTGGTGTCGGCCGGTACCGGCCTCAGCGTGAACATTCGCAGCGGCGTGTACGGGTCGCTGCGCGGGCACGCCTGGACCTCCGGCACCTCCACCGTGGTCCTGGCCGTCGCAGCGAACGTGTCCGGGCAGACCCGCACCGACCGTGTGGTGCTGCGCCTGACCCGCGCCGACTGGACCGTGCGCGCAGTCGTAAAGCAGGGAACCCCGGGCGCCGGTGCACCGACGCTGACCCAGGACCTGGGCGATACCGGCGTGTACGAGATCCTCCTCGCCAACGTCACCGTCCTCAACAACGCCGCGTCCGTCACCGTCACCCGCAACGAGCTGTACACCGGCTCGCGCTTTCGTCCGTGCACCTCGACCACCCGCAACCCGACACCGGCCCCCGGTGAGATCAACTTCGAGGTGGACACCGGGCGGTCGATGCAGTGGACGGGCAGCAGCTGGCGGGCGGTATCCGACGACTCCGGCACCATCAACATCAACGCGCCCTTCGCGGCCTGGGGCAACTCCGTCGACTCGGTTCTGCAGAAGCGCAACGGCAGCGTGCACTTGCGGCTGGGGGCTTTCGAGCGGGAGGGCGGCACCCTCGCCGAGAACATCGAATCCCGCCTGCCCGCGATCATCCCCGATGCGTACCGGCACCCCACACGTGACCAGTACTGCCTGGCCTACATCAGTGGCGCGAAGCTCGGACGGATCATCATCTATTCGAAGGCCCACGACACACGGGCCGGCCAGGTGTGGCTCACGCACAAGCCGGTGATCTCCACCGGGAACTTCGTTCTTCCCGCGTCCGGGATCAGTTGGGTGGTGGACTGATGGCGCGCTTCGAGTTCGGCTCCGGGATCGCGGACTATGTTGTCCAGCCGTCCGACGGCCTTTGGGCCGTAGCCCCCGGGGCGGTCGTGGAGTTCTGGGATGCGTCCACTGGAGGCACCCGGTACACCGACCTCCTCGACGACAGCAACGCGCCGATCACACAGGTGACCGCAGATGAGAACGGGTTCCTGCCCCGCTTCTTCGGACCCGACGCGGTCACGGGAATGTGGGCTGACGCCGGCGGCACGTCCCGCGCCTGGATCGAGGCGCACAACACGGGCGGCGGGGGCGGCACCGCATACACCTCGATCACCCGGATCGTCGCTTCGGCGACCGCGTCCGCCGACGTGCGCGCGGCCGCGCAGTACGTGTGCGACGGCATCGCCGACCAGGTGCAGATCCAGCAGGCCCTCAACGACGCCCGCGACAACGGCGGCGGCGTCGTTGAGCTCACCGTCGGGGCCTTCAACCTGACCGGGCAGCTGACCATCGAGGGCACCGACGACGTCGACTTCGAGGTCGGCATCCAACTGCTCGGCCAAGGCGCCGACGTCACCATGCTCAACGCCGCCTCCGGCCTGGCATCAGCGATCCACCTGACCAAGGTGGTCCGCGTCCACCTGCGGGACTTCGGGATCACCATCGGCGGCGGCACGCACGGCATCACCTCGTCGACCACGAACGGCGCGAGCAGCGGCCACCGCTCGTTCTGGAACTCTTCCTTCAAGAACTTGCAGATCTACGGGCCATGGAACGGTACGCACACCGGCTGGGCCATCAACATGGGCAGCCCGTTCCGAAGCGTGTTCGAGAACATCGAGATCGGCGGCGTCGGCAACGGGATCAGGTTCTACAGCGAGCACGCCGACTTCAACCCCGGCGACTGCACGGTGGAGAGAGTCTTCGTCGAGCTGGTCGGCAACAACGGCACCGCGTACAAGATCGAGTCGACCACGCCCGAGGGCGTGATGAACCAGATCGAGTTCGAGATGTGCGAGGCCATCACCTCGGGCACCGGCGCCACCGGCATCCACATCACCGGCGTCGGCGGATGGGGCACCGCACACACCCACTGGCGCGGGGTGAACCTCGAAGAGTTCGACAAGCTCATCGACGTGCAGTACGGCAGCGGCAACACCTTCCGCCTCAACCACGTCAACCTGCGCGGCGGCGTGGCGGGCCTGACCGCGTTCACCTTCGGCGCGAACAGCTTCGACAACACGGTCCTGTCCACGGGCCTGCTCTACGTCACCGACGCCTGCCAGCTGTACGCCGACGGCAACACCATGGACGCCAGCATCCCCAACCGGGTCCTAGACACCCGGGTGTACACCGATGGTGCGGTCACCGTCACGGGGACAGCCAACCCGGCCGGGACGACGGTCCGCCGGGGCATCACGGCCGCCGGTACCGGAACGGTGTCCGTGACCGACACCAGCAACGAGCCATCGTTCGCCCCCGTGGATCACGGTCTGATCGCCTGGACCCAGGACCCGGCCACTTGTTCGGTGTCTGGGACCACGACATCCGGGACGGTCTACCTGTCGAAGATCAAGGTCGTGGGCCGGTCGCGGCTGGTGTCGAACATCCACTACGCGATCGGTAACACCCCAGCGGGGCTCACCGCCGGGCAGAACTTCGTCGCCATCTATACCAGCAGCGGGACCCGGCTGGCGGTCAGCGGAGACCAGACCTCAGCCTTCGGCTCTGCTGGCGCGAAGACTGCCGCGCTGACGGCTCCGATCTCGCTGGACGTGGGGAGCTACTACGTGGCGTTCCTGGCGAACGCTGCCACCACGCCCCCAACGTTCATGAGCGGGTCCAACGCGTTCACCACCGGTCTCAACGTGGGGCTGACGACTGGCACAGGACGGTCGATTGCAGGACCTGCCGGTCAGACGTCTCTGCCCGCGTCGATCGCTCTTGGTTCTCAAGGCCTCAACGGCTACCTCCGTTGGGCCGCACTCAGCTGATCACCCCACCACCCGCACGCCCCGCGCCGCTGGCCGGGGCTTTCTCTATGCCCTTCGGAGGCGCGCAATGGCCGTCGAGATCCATCCCACTGTCGCCCGGCTGCTCGACAACTTCCGGGTCGACCACCTTCCCGAGCACCTCCAGGCGGTGAGCCGGCCGTTCCACGACCTGGCGCACCAGCTCGCCGAGACCCTCGCCGGGCCGGAGGTGACTCAGGCCTTGGAGCGCCTGTGGGACGCGAAGAACTGGGCGGTCGTCGCCGCAAGCAACGCGGCGATCGCGCGCGCTGGGGCGGAGGACCGCTGATGTCGGCCCCGATGTCTGCCGCGAAGTTCCTCGCCGCGTTGAAGGCTGAGGGCGTCAAGATTGTTGAGGTCGGCTCGTGGCGTACCCACAACCGCAATCACATGGGCGCGTGGGGCGAGGTGCACGGGGTGATGGTCCACCACACCGTCACCAAGGGCACTGCCGCCACGGTGAAGATCTGCCGCGACGGCTACGAGGGTCTGCCGGGCCCGCTGTGCCACGGCGTCGTGGCCAAGGACGGCACCATCCACCTCGTCGGCTACGGCCGCACCAACCACGCAGGGCTCGGCGACGACGACGTGCTGCGCGCGGTCATCGCGGAGAAGCCGCTGCCTGCGGCGAACGAGGCCGCCGTCGACGGCAACGCCCGCTTCTACGGCTTCGAGTGCGAGAACTTCGGCGACGGCAAAGACCCGTGGCCGGCCGTCCAGGTGGAGGCGATGGTGCGCGCGGCCGCCGCGATCTGCCGGGCGCACGGCTGGGGCAAGGACGGCACCACGTCCGTGATCGGCCACAAGGAGTGGCAGCCCGGGAAGGTCGACCCGCGCGGCCCCGGGGTGTCCATGCCCGACATCCGCGCACGCGTCGCCGAGCGGTTGAAGCACGCGTCGAGCTGGTCGCCGTCCGCGCCGAAGCCGCCGGCCCCGAAGCCGCCTACGACCGAGGAGCGGCTTGCCGCTCTGGAGAAGCGCGTCACCGCGCTTGAGAAGGGAGCCTGACCATGGCCGCACCTGTTGAGAAGAAGGTGACCGCGGCGACCGCGGGCACCTACGTGAGCAGCATCGGCCTGCTCGCCAGCCTGGAAGCCGTACAGGACAACGCCGAGCTGGTCGGCTGGATGCCGTCCGGTCTCACGCCGTTCGTGCTCGCGCTCGTGCCTGCGGCGATCACGTTCGTGTCCGGATGGGCGGCCAGACACTCGCCTCGCGGAGTGGCCCAGTGACGACGCCGGACCCCGGCGTGTACATCAGCACTGCCCAGATGTATCAGGAGGTGAGGGACCTGGCTCAGACGGTCGGCCGTATCGAATCCAAGGTGGACAACTTCGTTCAGGAGACCAAGGACATCCGCGGCGATCTCCAAGACCACGAGCTCAGGATCCGCACCCTCGAACGAGCCCGATGGCCCATGCCCACGATCGGCGTCCTCGCCGGTGTCGCCGGCGCCGCCACAGGCGCCATCGCCCTCTTCGCCAGATGACTGCTGCCCCGCTCTCCTCCGGGAGGGCGGGGCCGTTTTTCGTCATGCCCGGGGCCGCAGGCTTCGGCGACTCCAGCCCGGCCTTCTCGGGCCGTCACCTGCCTGCGTCGCAGCGGTCGCCTGCTGGCCGGGGGGATGCCAGGGTGGGCAGTGGATCACCTCGGCCGCCCTGTCTGGCCGGCTCCCTGCACAAGGGCAGTCGAGGCTCTCCCCGGGCCCCCTTCCATACACGCAGGGAAGGGGGCCCGATCGTGTGAACTCCCACCCGCGCCACGGTGTGTCCCAGCCCGGCAGACGGCAGCTCTGTAAGTCTCCCGATCAGGGGGGTCCCGGCCCGTCAGGGTTGGTGTGGCGGCGGGCCGGGCCCCCATGTGGACGCGGGCCGGTCGCGTCCCTGGGCGAGCGTGGTCAGGATGGGTTGTGCGGGGCGGGTGGCCTCCCCCACCGACGTCGGCACGCTCGCCCCGCACTACAGCAGCGGCCTCGCCCTCCTCCTGACCGAAGGGCGGGGCCGTTTTCGTGCGTCCAGGGGTCCTCACTGGCGCGGACTCCACTGTCCCGGGTCCGAGTGGTCCGCCGGGGGAGCGTGGGGAGCAGGGGGACACCGGCGAGCAGGGCCCGCCTGGGCCAGCCGGACAGTCCTGCCCCGAGGGCTACTCGTGGCAGACCCCGTCCTATGACCCCTACGCGCAGGTGTGCCGCCAGGACGGGGCCCCCGACCCGGAGCCCGGCAACGGCGGCCTGCTCTCCGCCGGCCTTGACCCAAGCCGCCGCCAGTACGCATAACGAAACGCCCCCTGCATGGCACGCAGGGCGAGCAGGGGCCCCGCGCCGAGCAGGGCCCGGCTGGGCACGACTGCCCGTACGGCTACAGCCTGCAGGCTCCGGGCCGCTGGCGATTGCGCTGGATCCTCGTCGGCAGTACCCGTGAACAGCAGCTGCCCCCTTCCGCCTTCGGGCTGGAGGGGGTCTTTTTCATGACCGAAATTCGTCACGGTGTGTGACGCGGGCTTGACGATGTAGCCCGACGGGCTGATTGTGCGTGGAACAACGTGGAATTCGGTCGACACCTGGAGAAGCGATGGCTCTACGATTCCTCGGGATCTACCCCAACACCCCTGACGACGGCTCACCGACGATCTGGCAGGACGAGGAGACCGGTGACCTCGTCATCCAGTCCTGGAAGGCCGACGATGCAACCGTCCGGCAGGCACAGGAAGTCGGGTCGGTCCCGGGTCACTCGACGGAAGTCCCCGACCACGAGACGGTGATCCGTCTGCCCGCGAACATGCTCCAGTTCATCCCGCGCCCGGAGGTCAGCGGTGGCAACAGCGGTACGTGAGGAACTCGCCAAGGCACAGCGTTCGGCGCTGCACTTGGAGATGCGGGACAGCTACATGCTCGACGACCCGGAGTTCATTCGCTGGCAGGAGGGCCACCGGTTCGATCCCAACGGCGACCGGGCTTCGTGGTGGCGGCCCTGGCTGGACGTCGTCCAGGGGGCCACCAGCCGAGGTGTCGTGATGCGTCGTCTGCGCGTGGTGTCCGAGCCGATCAGCGACTACATCCGCTACGAGTACGACCTGACGTTCACCAACGTCGCCGCAGGCGAGCAGGTCCGCTGGCTCCCGCGCTCCCTCGCGCAAGACCTACTGCTGCCTGCTCTGGACGGGTGGGTCATGGACGAACAGACCGTGATCCTGCACCACTTCAGCGGGGACGGTCAGTGGACCGGCCGGCGCATGGAAGTCTGGCGCGACCCGGACCTGGCGAAGCAGTACGTCGCGGCGTACGAAGCCGCGTGGGAACGCGGCATCCCGCATGAGGACTACCGGCCCGTCTGACACGCGCACACCATGGCAGCCTCAGCTTCATCCAGCGTCCAGAAGGCCCAGAAGGATCTCGCCGACCGGCTCGGCGAGATCCGCCGGGACGCTGGGCTGACCGGCCGCCAGCTCGCCGACGCGCTCGGCTGGTACCCGTCCAAGGTCTCCCGTCTCCAGAACGCGACTACGGTGCCAACCGCCCCAGACATCCAAGCCTGGTGTACGGCGTGCGGCGCCGCGGACCAGGCCGCCGGGCTTATCGAGTCGCTCCGCCTCGTCGAGGGCATGTTCGTTGAGTGGCGTCGTATGGAGCGCGCCGGCCTTCGACGGGCGCAGGAGGCCCGGCTCCCGCTGTACGAACGTACGCAGCGATTCCGTTCGTACTCATCGTGGCTGGTGCCGGGTCTGATCCAGACCCGGGCGTACACGGCTGCCGCCTTGCGTGCGATCCAGGAGCGGCGTGGCCTGGTGGACGATGTGGCCGAGGCGGTCGACGCCCGGATGGAGCGCCAGCAGCTGCTGTACGAGCCGTCTCGCAGCTTCGCCTTCCTCGTCGAGGAGTCAGTCTTGAGGGCCGGGCCCGGCGACTCGGATGTGATGGTGGGCCAGCTCGGTCACCTCATCACGATCAGCTCGCTGCCCAACGTGAGCCTGGGCGTGGTGCCTATGCGGCCAGGCCGAGGGCGGTGGCCGACCGAGGGGTTCTGGATCTACGACTCGGCGCAGGTGAACGTCGAGCTGATCTCTGGCTACCTGACCATCACGCAGCCCACGGAAGTCGAGTTGTACGCCAACGCGTTCGCGGAGCTGGCGGAGCTCGCCGTCTACGGCCCCGAGGCCCGCACCGTGATTGCAGCGGCACTCCAGCCCTGGGGTGAATCCGCATAGAATCTCATAGAATTCTCTGGCACTCTCAGGCATCCCGTCCGTACGGTCCGTAACAAGACCGATGGATGGAGGTGCGGGAGCGTGGGCATACTCGAGTCCCGATGCGCTGAGGCGTACGAAGCCGGGAACGCGTGGCTCGCCGATTGCTCCGCGGACCCGCAACTCGTGCGCAAGGCATGGGCCGCAGACGAACTCGCGCCCATCCCGTCCGGCGAGCGGTGGCTCGTCGCCCAGTCCGGCCTCACTGCCGGTTATCTGGCTTGCGCTCGCCTTCCCGAGGAGCTGCGCGGGCCGGTGCTCGCCGACGGGGAACTGGGCAGGGCGTGGTGGCTGGTGCCGTTGGATGCAGCCGAAGAGCTGGCCGACGTGCGGCAGTTGGTGGTGCACCCCGCGGGATGGTCTCTGTCCTGTCCAGCGATGGACTCGTACGTCCAGCATCGGTTCTGGCTATGGCGCCCTGACGGCTCGGGGCGGTTCATCGATCCCACCGTGCTCGCCGATGCGTTAGGCCCCGGCGGGTACCGACCCCCTGCGGAGACATCAGCATGACGACGATCATCGACACGGCGGAGCTCGGACAGCTGATCGTTCAGTCTGCGGACAGACCGCGGGACCGCATCGCCGCCGAAGCGCTCGCCCAGGAGGAGTCGATCCTCGCCCTTTCCCACGTGCGCGCCGTCCTGGTCGTCGAGGAGGCCGGGAAGATGGTCGCCCGGTGGGAGAACCTGATGGGCCGCTTGTACACGCTCCAGTTGGACGCCACGCAGCGCGCGTTTCTCGGCCTCGTTCTATCGATCCTCGGCATCGGGCACATCACGATCGCGGCCGTGGAGGACCTCGACGAGCGGCGCCTCCTCATCATGCAGCGCGCCATCCTCAAGCTCGCCGGCAACGACAGCATCGCGGTCGGCACCCGCATGTGAGCCTTCCCGGCCAGCAGCATCGGCCGCGAGGAACGGGCGGCCGTCCTTACGTCCCCCGTAGGGGGCGGCCGCCCAGGGTCACTTCGATGTCGAGAACCCAGGCGATACGGAGGAGGGTACTGAGCTTCACTTCCTCGCCAGCCTCGACGTACTGCAGTGTGCGCCGGTCGACGCGGGCTGCCTGCCATACCTGATCTTGGGTGAGGTTCTGGCGGAGGCGTTCAGTTCGGATGTGCTCGCCGATAGCCCGGCGGCGCTCAGTGATCCATGTGTCGGCGTCGGGCAGATCTCGCATCCAAGACACGCTGGATTGATCAAGATCCAATGTCTGCGGAACGCAGTCCGCTTTTTGCGATCTTGACGTGGAAGAATGGAGACTGCAGACGCCGCAGCGCAGAGCTTCAAGTCAAGCGCTGTGTGCGTCTCCTCGAGCACCCGTCCCGGCGTGGTCGCCGGAAGCCTCTACCCGGGGCGGGTACGCCCGCCTCGTCGGTGTCCCGGAAGACACTGACGAGGCGGGTCATGGCCCCGCCCGTCCGCTACCCCCGTGGCGGATGGGCGGGGCCTTTGCTGCGCTGGTCGGCGGTCGCGTTCGAATTGCCGCCGTCTCACACATATCTCACAGACCTGGCGTGACACGGCGGCAATTCCCTGGCCCACCTGGGCATTTGGTGGACGTCCTGGACACCCTGGATGTCAGTGCCGGGCAGTAAACTAGAAGCAGTGTTCGAGGGTGTCGCCGGGGTGTCGAGATCTCCGGGGCCGATGCCCTGACCGCGACAGGAGGATGCCTGTGCCCGCTGCCGCACTGAAGCCGAAGCTGTTGCCCACCCAGTCCACCGCGAAGCGTTCCGTGCTGCTCGACATGCCGTACGCGCCCGTGGAGAAGCGCCCGCTGCCGCCGGGGCGTCCGCGTGAGTGGTACGTCAGCCACAACCGCCGCCTCAAGGCGATGCGCCTCGCGATCGCCCTGCTCGACTCGGGCGTCTACATGCCCAACCAGGCCCGCAACGAGACGATACGGAGCACGGCGGAGACGATCGGCGTCCACCCGCCGTCGGACACGACGTGCCACATGGTGCGGGCGCTGATGAGGTACTCGCGGTAGGCCTCGGAGCCCCTGGGGGCTCCGTCCCCAGCCCCTGAACCTGTGCCTCTCGACCCACCGAGTCGGGTGGTGGGTGGGCACAGGCCGGGGGTCCAGGGGGTGGAGCCCCCTGGTACGGGGCGAGAAACCCACCCGCACCGAACACCCCGCCCACGCCGAACCACCCCCTACGCCGACAACTCCTTCTCCACCGGCGTCCGGAACCGCGGGGTCACCCGCGCCGCCCCCACCCACCCCCGCACCCGCTCCGCCTCCACCGCGATCGCCGCCTCCGCCTCGCGCCCCACCCCCTCCGTGTCCAGCAACCGCCACACGATCTCCCCGTCCGCCCGCTGGGCCCACGCGCCCACCACCCGGCCGTTCCACCACACCGTCGGCCCCACATTGCCGCTGTAGTCGAACAACGCGGGCCGCAACGCCTGCGCCAGATACCAGTCCCGCTGCTGCCAGCCCATCGCCGTCGGATCGAGCGCCGGCAGCAGCGCGGCCCAGGGCTCGGCCGGCCCCGCCACCGGGCCGACGTCGCCGTCGACGACGTACCCCACACCCTCGTCCAAGGACACCGGCCGCGCCCCGATCGCCGCCAACGCCCGGCGGACGTCGGTGACTTTCCACCCCGTCCACCACTTCAGGTCGGCCTCCGTGGCCGGGCCGCACGCGGCGAGCCAGCGCCCCAGCAGGGATGCCTGGGCCTCGGCCGCGTTCAGTTCGGGGTGGGCGGGGGACACCGCCCAGCGGAACTGGCTGGACGTCCAGGAGCCGAGCGGCCGGCCCCGCACGACCTTGCCCTCGACGCCCAGCACCTTCAGCAGCCGGGTCGAGACGGTGTGCACGCCTTCGTAGCTCTTCCCGGCCGCGTACACGAACTGCTCCCGCAGCCGCGGCTCGTCCGCGGCGAGTTCGGCCGCCGTCGCCTGCCCGCGCCGCGTCAGCGCGGCCAGCGCCGACTCCTCGACCTCCTTCAGCCAGGCCGCGTCCGGCGCCCCGGTCTTCGCCATGTCCTTCAGCAGCCTGGCCCGCTCCCGGGCGGCGACCGTGAGGCCGGTCGAGGCGTGCACGACCGCGGTCAGCTCCGTCGGGAACACGAAGACCGTGTGCCGCATGCCGTGCATACGGACCAGCGTGCGGTCCTCGTACAGCGCCCGGCCGGTCTCCGGCACGGTCCCGGCCGGGTCCGCGAGCCGGGCGCCCACCGCCAGGTACACCGTCGCCGGGTCCGATCCGTGCAGGGCGACCAGGGAGCCGGCGACCTCCTCGGGGCTCGCCGCCCGTGCCGCCCCGGCCAGCCGGTGCCGCAGCGCGAGCCGCGCCCGCCGCTCCGCCACGCCGATGTACCGCTCCTCGTCACCCATCCCGGCCTCCACTCGTCACGCCCACCGTGAGGGCATCCTCCCGGACACCACTGACAATCGGGCCGCGCCGAGGCCCGGGTGCCGTCACCCGATTGCCGTACTCGGCATGCGTACGCCCCGGCGCCGGGCCTTCACCGCGATCAGGAGGTGACGGAAACCAGGGCACCCGAGGAGGCGTGATGCGGAGACAGCGCAGATGACCACTCCCGCCGACCCCGCCCACCGGGCCCAGCCGGCCCACCGCTCCGACCTCGCGGCGTACGCCCGGCTGTGCGGCACGGCGCTGGCCCGCGCGCACGCCCGTTCCGGCGACCGCGTCGCGATCGCCGGCTACCTGGGCGGCGCGGACACCTTCGAACGGGCCGTCGCCGACTTCGCCCTCGCCTACGCCGACCAGACCGCCCACGACCACGCGACCCTGTGCGCGGCCGTCGCGGCGGGCGTGGTGACGGCCGCACCCGGGGTCTGAGAACCGGTCAGCGCAGGCTTGCCTCAGCCGTCAGGCGTACGCCTCCACCAGCCCGGCCACATACGCCTCCAGCCGCCCGCCCAGCACCTCCGCCGTCAGATCGGTCCGGCCCAGCTCGCGCCAGGGACCCGCGAACTTCGCCGCGTCGGGGGCGTAGCCGAGGGCGTCCAGCAGCCGCCAGTACAGGTGGTCGGGTCCGTCGGCGAGACGCCGGCCGCCCTGCGCCTCGTAACGTGCGCGGAAGCCGAGGCCGTGCTCCGGGCCGTGCAGCAGGGCCAGGGCCGTCGAGCAGTGGGCGACGTCCAGGTCGGCGGGGCCCCACGACGTCTCGACCCAGTCGACGACTCCGCTGATCCGCAGGCCGTTGCCGCTCCCGTCGAAGAGGACGTTCCCCGGGTGGAAGTCCCGGTGCAGGAAACAGCCGTCATAGGACGGGGGTTCGCGGCGGATCACGTCGACCGCCCGCTCCCACAGCGGTCCTGGCGGGGCCATCACCCGCTCCGGTGACGTCCACGCCTGGTACGGGCGCGGGCGTTCGTCCGGTACGACCTCGTGGATCCGGACGAGTTGCGCCGCGAGCAGGTCCAGGCGCCGCTCCAGCTCCTCCTCGTCGACCCGCACCGTGCCCGGGAGCAGGGACATCAACAGCGAGGGGTGGTCGCAGAGTTCGCCGGAGGCGTCGACGGCGACCGGCCGCGCCGCCGGGATGCCGTCCTGCCCGGCGAGGAGCGCGAGGACGGACGCCTCGCGGGTCAGCAGTCCCGGGGCGTGTCGGCGGAAGAAGGGTTTCACGAAGGTCCGCAGCACCAGCCCGGTGCCGTCGTCGAGGGTCAGGCGGCGCATCTGGGAGCTCCAGCCGCCGGACAGCGGACGGCTGTCGCGGACCGTCCGCCCCTCCGGGAGCTGCTTGGCCAGCCACGACCGGGTCGCCGCCCACTCCGGGGCGAGCACGGCCGACACGAACTCCCGCCGGTCCTCGGCGTGATCCCGCAGCCACAGCCCCAACTGGTGGTCGGCCTCCGGCAGTTCGAAGCGCGTGAACTGCGCACGGCTGCAGAGCGCGTCCTGCACGGCCTCCGTCACCTCCGGCGGGATCACCGCGTCCGTACCCGGCACGGCGAGCACCGCGCGGCCCTCGTACGCCCCCAGTACGTCGAGCGCGGGCGACGCCCGCCAGCTCCCGGGGGTCCGGATGATCGCGCTGAAGGAACCGTCGCCCGCCCCGAACGGCACGTCCCACGCCTCGCCCGCGTACACGGCGGGCGCACACAGCCCCAGCGCCGTGACCCGGTCGCCGTAGTGCGCGGCGAGGTCCGCCACCGTCTGCCCGCTCATGCTGAATCCGACCAGGATCAGCGGCCCGTTGGCCGGAGCGAACGCGTCGATGACCGACACCGCCTGCTCGAAGCGGCGGCGCAGACTCAACTCCCGCAACGCGCCCGTGCTTTCGCCGTGCCCGGAGAAGTCGAGGGCGAGGCCGCGGCAGCCGTGTGCCACGAACTCCGCCAGCAGCGGGAGCAACCGCTCCTTGCCGCCGTTGCCCGCTCCGTGCAGCACAACGGCGGTGGCCCGGTCCGGACCACCGCCGTCACCGCCGTACCTCACACTGAGGTGTTCCCCGGCGTGCTCGTGTGTGAAGGAGATCAGCTCGCTCATCTCCCCATTCACTCATGGCGCCTACGGCAGCGTTCACTCATGGCGCCTACGCCGCCGCGCCGCGCGGGAAAAGGAGATGCACGCCAAGTGACCGCATCCCTACGCTGGACAAGCGTCGAGGAACTGCCCACCACCGCGTCCCGCAGGACAGGCATCACCCCGCGGACTCGGGGCTACTCTCTACGCACCGACGGACGGCCGCCCACCCCCAGCGCCCCGTCGGGGAACGGATCACCGCTCGGATCAACCCACGCCCACGGAGGCCCGTCATGGGCACCATCGTCATATCCGGGACCGTCGTCCTGGTCGTTCTGGGATTCGACAACCATCTCTACTGGCTCGCCGCCGTCGCCGTGCTCTTCCTGTACGTGCAGTACGGACGCGGCGGGTCCTCGCCCTCGTCGCCGGCGGGGGGATCCTCGGCGGGGCCCACGCCCGCGAGCTACCGCGCGTATCGCGACCGCCGTGACAAGCAGGCCAGGTGGGAGCGCCGCTACCGCCGCGAGCGGCCCTTCGAGTCCCGCCGTCAGGAGCGCGAGAAGAGCAGGTGAGACCGGTGAGACGACCAGTGAGACCACTGGTGATCCCGGTGACCCGGTGATCCAGGTGGCCCCGGTCGTCGTCACAGACCGGGGGCGCCCCACACCGGGAACCAGCGGCTCAGGTCGGGCTCGATCCGCAGATCGCCCTCCAGTGCCGCCTTCACCCGCAGCTCCAGTGCGTTGTCGCGCCGCTGTCCCTCGCCGGGCAGCGGCGCGAACGGGTAGAAGCTGCCGCGCTTGTAGAGGTAGACCAGCGCCAGCGACCGGCCCTCCGGATCCTGGAACCCGGCCAGGGAACACAGCAGTTGCGGCCCGAAGCCGTTGACCTCCATCGAACTGTTCACCGCGTGCAGGTCGTTGACCAGCAGCGGCAGCTGGTCGGGGGTGCGCTCCGACACCAGCCACGAATACCCGTAGCCGTCCCGCCGCAGCTCCACCGGCGGTCCGTCGCGGTCGGTGTCCGCGTCGAGCAGGGCCTGCACCTCGCGGTGCGTCTGCTCGAAGGCCGCGCCCTCCACCGTGGCGAAGCACACCGCACCCCGCCCGGTCGGCGTGAAGGAGGCGGCCGCCTCCAGCGTCACCGCCGCCGACGGCAGCGCGAAGAGCTGGTCGAGATCGGGTGCGACCGGCTTCGTACGGCCGAGCAGGATGTCCAGCAGCCCCATCCTCAGCCCGCCCTCCCCGGCGTCGCCGCCTCGCCCAGCTCACCGGAGATCCGCCCCAGCTGCTCCAGCCGCTGCTCCAGGCTCGGGTGGGTCGAGAAGATCCGCGCCACACCCGGCTCGGCGCCCAGCGCGGGGGTGAAGTAGAAGGCGTTGAACGCCTGGGCCGTGCGCAGGTCCTTGCTGGGGATGCGGGCGATGTCGCCGGTGACCTTGGTGAGCGCGGACGCCAGCGCCGAGGGCCGGCCGGTGAGCAGCGCCGCCGCCCGGTCCGCCGCCAGCTCCCGGTACCGGGACAGCGCCCTGATCAGCAGGAAGCTGATCGCGTACACGGCCGCCGACACCCCCATCACGGCGGCGAAGACGACGGCGGTGTTCTGGTCCCGGCGCCCGCCGCCGAACAGCTGCGAGTAGAAGGCGAACCGCACGATCAGCCCCGCGATCACCCCGAGGAAGGACGCGATGGTGATCACGGCGACGTCCTTGTGCGCCACGTGCGACAGCTCGTGCGCGAGGACGCCCTCCAGCTCCGCGGGTTCCAGCCGCCGCAGCAGCCCGGTGGTCACGCAGACGACGGCGTTGTCGGGGTTCCGCCCGGTCGCGAACGCGTTCGGCATGTCCATCTCCGACACGGCGACCACCGGCTTGGGCATGTCCGCGAGGGCACACAGCCGGTCGACCACGGCGTGCAGTTCGGGATACGCCTCCCGCTCCACGACCCGCCCCCGCATCGCGAACAGCGCGATCCGGTCGGAGAACCAGTACTGCGCGCCGAGCATCGCCGCCGCGACCACCACGACCAGTACCCACGACTTCAACAGCACGACCAAGGCCGCGACGAAGGCCACGTACAGCAGCCCGAGGAGAAACATCGTGACCGTCATCCGCACGGTCAACCGCCGGTCGTTCCGAAAGCGGCTCTGCATCTGGCATCACCCTCAGCAGTCAGGCACTCGCCCCACAGCCCAGTGTGCACCCGCCCCTGCCCATGAAGCGGTCGCGATCATCTCTAGGACCAGCAAAGGCTCAGCCCCTGACCCCGGCCTCCCACTTCCGCCTCTTCAGCACGTACTCGCTGAACAGATGGCGTCCCCGGTCGAGCAGTTCGCCCACCTCCACCGACCCGGGCGGCACGTCCGCCGTCGCATGCCAGCCCTGCACGGACTGTGAGGCCCAGTGCCGCAGCCTGAGGTCCGGATCATGGAGCAGCGCGACCGCCGCCCGCAGCCGCACCAGCCCACCCTGCGCGTCCAGCAACCGGAAGGCGGCCACCCGCACATGCCGGGGCCGCCCCACCGCCAGCCGCCGCATCAGCCACGCGTCGTCCAGCGACCGGGCCGAGGCCAGCAGGGTCACGGTCGCCTCCCGTACGACCCCGGGCGCCGGGTCGTCGAGCAACGCCCGCAGCCGCGGTACGTCCGTGACGTCCAGGGCGCGCAACCCGGCGACCGCCCGTGCCCGCACGCCCGGCGCGGGGTGGTCGAGCAGCGCCGACAGCGACTCGGCATCCGCCCGCTCCCCGCACTCCGCCAGCCCGGCGACCGCACTGGTCGGCAGCGCCGGGTCGCCCGGCTCGGCACACCGGCGCCGGTACCAGGCCAGAGGATCGCCCCCTGACTGCCGTGCGACATACCGCGCACAGGCCCGCACCAGCCCCGACCGGTCCGCGAGAAACCCCTCCGCCCGGCCGGGCTGCCCGGCCCGCCGCAGCGCGGTCACCCCGGCCGACCGCACCCGCGGCCCGCGCGCGGTGAGCAGCGCTTCGAGTACGTCCTCGTCCACCCCGCTCTCCCGTACGGCGGCCAGGGCGGCCTCGGCGCACAGGTCCTGGACGACCGGGTCGGCGTCGCGGGCGGCGGCGCGGGCCAGTTCGGTGGGGGAGAGGTGCTTCTCGGCGACGGCCAGGCGGTAGGCGAAGCGGCGTACGGCACGGTCGGGGTGGGTGAAGAGGAGCGCGAGGCGTTCGCGGGGCGCCCGGCCCAGCACCTCGTCGAGCAGGTCGATGGCGAAGTCGCCCCGGCCGCGGCGGCCGACGAGCAGGATCAGCGGCGCGAGCGTGAGGGCGGCGTCCGGATCGAGGGCGGCGCGCAGTACCTCGCGGGCCCGGTCGCGCACGGGGGCGACCCAGTCGGTCGTACGGACGACGACCAGCGGCAACAGAGCCGGGCATTGCGCCGCCGGACCGAGAGCCGCCTCACGCACCCGGCCGTCGCGGTGGCAGAGGGCGAGTGCGAGCCGGGGCTCGGCGAGCGCGTCGGGCCGGCGGAGTGTGGAGAGCCACCCGCGTCGGTCCTCGACCTCCGCCCGCGTCGGCAGCGGCCGGGGCGCCCACCACGCACGCGTCCCCGCGTCCAGCGCGAGCCAGGCCCCCGGGTCGGCGGCATCGAGCACGTCCCGCAGCGCCGCCCCCTCGGCAAGCCGCCGCGCCGCCACTCCGCCGGCCCTGATGTCCTCGCGCACCTTTAGTACGGCGCCCGGAAGTTCGCGTACCCCAGCAGCAGGATGATCGCCGCCACACTCCCGAGCACGATGACCGTCGACAGCCACGACGACCGGCGCGGCCCCGCCGGGTCGGGGTCGGCGCGGAACGGCTGCGGCTCGGGCGGGTTCTCCTTCCAGCGCGCGGCCAGCATCCTGGCCCGCGCGGAGGGCTCCTTGTGCTCGGCGTTGTCGGCCCACTTGATGTCGAACTCGCGCTCCGCGTCGTCCTGTTCGGGCATCCCCGTAACCCCCGTCGTCTCCGTCTCGAACAGCTGTACCGAAAACGATACGACGACGCCCCCGCCCTGAGAAACCAGGAACGGGGGCGTGGCCGAAGGGCCTACAGACCGATCACACGTCGAAGTAGAGCTCGAACTCGTGCGGGTGCGGACGCAGCTGCAGCGGCGCGATCTCGTTGGCGCGCTTGTAGTCGATCCACGTCTCGATCAGGTCGGACGTGAAGACGTCGCCCGCGAGCAGGAACTCGTGGTCGGCCTCGAGGCGGTCGAGGACGGCCGGGAGCGAGGTCGGGACCTGCGCGACGCCCGCGTGCTCCTCGGGAGCCAGCTCGTACAGGTCCTTGTCGATCGGCTCGGCCGGCTCGATCTTGTTCTTGATGCCGTCCAGGCCCGCGAGCAGCAGCGCGGAGAACGCCAGGTACGGGTTGCCGGAGGAGTCGGGCGCCCGGAACTCGACGCGCTTGGCCTTCGGGTTCGAGCCGGTGATCGGGATACGCATGGCCGCGGAGCGGTTGCGCTGCGAGTACACCAGGTTGACCGGCGCCTCGAAGCCCGGCACCAGACGGTGGTACGAGTTCACCGTCGGGTTGGTGAAGGCCAGCAGCGACGGGGCGTGCTTCAGGATGCCGCCGATGTAGAAGCGGGCCATGTCCGACAGGCCCGCGTAACCGGCCTCGTCGTAGAACAGCGGGTCGCCGTTGGCCCACAGCGACTGGTGGACGTGCATGCCCGAGCCGTTGTCACCGAAGATCGGCTTCGGCATGAAGGTCGCGGTCTTGCCGTTGCGCCAGGCCACGTTCTTCACGATGTACTTGAAGAGCTGGAGGTCGTCGGCCGCGGCGAGCAGCGTGTTGAACTTGTAGTTGATCTCCGCCTGGCCGGCGGTGCCCACCTCGTGGTGCTGGCGCTCGACCTGGAGGCCGGCGTTGGCCAGCTCCAGGGAGATCTCGGCACGCAGGTCGGCGAAGTGGTCGACCGGCGGGACCGGGAAGTAACCGCCCTTGTAGCGGACCTTGTACCCACGGTTGTCCTCGAGGGCGCCGGTGTTCCAGGCGCCCGCCTCGGAGTCGATGTGGTAGAAGGACTCGTTCGCGGTGGTCGCGAAGCGGACGCTGTCGAACACGTAGAACTCGGCCTCGGGGCCGAAGTACGCGGTGTCGGCGATCCCGGTGGAGGCGAGGTAGGCCTCCGCCTTCTTGGCCACGTTGCGCGGGTCACGGCTGTACTGCTCGCCGGTGATCGGGTCGTGGATGAAGAAGTTGATGTTCAGCGTCTTGTCGCGGCGGAAGGCGTCGACCCGGGCGGTCGACAGGTCCGCGCGCAGCGCCATGTCGGACTCGTGAATGGCCTGGAAGCCACGGATCGACGATCCGTCGAAGGCCAGCTCCTCGTCCGGGTCGAACGCCTCAACGGGCACCGTGAAGTGCTGCATGACGCCCGGCAGGTCGCAGAAGCGGACGTCGATGAACTTGACGCCCTCATCCGCGATGAACTTCTTGGTCTCGTCGGCGTTCTGGAACATCCAGCTCCTCCTACCCCCGACCGTTCCGTGCCGGGGTGGTAGTTCGTTCGTGCGGCCAGTGCGGTGGCACACGCTGACCTCGACCCTAGGGACGGGTGATTTCTCAGACGTGACCCATTTGTTTCGCACAAGTTAACCGGACATCGCTACGCCTACCCCACCTGTCCGTATCGCGAAACGGGCGCAGTACCGTGGACGGGTGGACAACAGGCAGGCAATCGGATCGTGGCTTTCCGGACCGCGCGCGGCCGCGGAGGAAGCCGGTGTCGACTTCGGATACCGCGGTGAGCAGCTCGGCCTGCCGGAAGAGGGACCGGGCTCGATCGCCCGCCCCGGCCGGCGCCTCGGCGCCATCGCCGTCGACTGGGGCCTGAGCCTCTTGATCGCATACGGCCTCATCACGCAGGGCTACGACCAGGCGACCAGCAACTGGGCGCTGCTCGTCTTCTTCCTGCTCGGCGCCCTGACCGTGGGCACCGTCGGCTTCACCCCGGGTAAGCGCCTCTTCGGCCTGCGCGTGGTCACCATCGACACCGGCCGCGTCAGCCCCGCCCGCGCCCTGCTCCGCACGGCCCTGCTCTGCCTCGCCGTCCCGGCCCTGATCTGGGACCGCGACGGCCGCGGCCTGCACGACCGGCTGGCCCGCACGGTGGAAGTGCGCATCTAGCGTCTGTACGACGCCTCGGTACGACGAAGGCCTCGGTACGGCGAAGGGGGCGCCCGGAGTGATCCGGGCGCCCCCTTCCTGTACGAGCCTGTACGAGAGGGAGTCAGCGGGCCTTCGGTCCGCCCTTCGGCAGCTTCATGCCCTTCGGCATCGGCCCCTTCGGGAGCGGCATGTTGCTCATCAGGTCACCGAGGGCGCGCAGCCGGTCGTTGGTGACCGTCACCTGCGGGCCGGTCAGCACGCGCGGCAGCTTCAGCATGGTCGTGCGCAGCTTCTTCCGCGGGACCTGGCCCTCGCTGGTGCCCACCATCAGGTCGTGCACCGGCACGTCCGCGACGATGCGGTTCATCTTCTTCTTCTCGGCGGCCAGCAGACTCTTCACCCGGTTCGGGTTGCCCTCGGCGACCAGGACGATGCCGGCCTTGCCGACGGCCCGGTGCACCACGTCCTGGCTGCGGTTCATCGCCACCGCGGGGGTGGTCGTCCAGCCCCGGCCGATGTTGTCGAGTACCGCCGCTGCCGCGCCCGGCTGGCCCTCCATTTGCCCGAAGGCCGCTCGCTCGGCCCGGCGCCCGAACACGATCGCCGACGCGAGGAAGGCGAGCAGGAGGCCCAGAATGCCGAGATAGATGGGGTGACCGATCAAGAAACCGATCGCGAGGAAGACACCGAAGGTGACGATTCCGACCGCCGCGAGTACAAGACCGATCTTCTTGTCGGCCTTGCGGGTCATCTTGTAGGTCAGAGCGATCTGCTTGAGTCGCCCGGGGTTCGCAGCGTCCGCTGCCGTGTCCTTCCTCGCCATGGCACGAAGTCTACGTGCCCCCAGGAGCGCCGACGACGGCAGTGCCCCGAGGAGCGGGGAAGGGGTGCTTCAGAGGCGTGCGGTGGTGAACGTCTGCTCCAGGACGCGCTGGGCCTCGACCCGGTCCTTGGCGCGGCGGCGGTCCTCCAGGACGGACGTCCAGGCATTGCGGCGTGCGGTGCGCTGGCCACTGCTCAGGAGCAGGGACTCGACTGCGCGGAGTGCGTCGGTGAACGTCGGAATCGGTGTGGCGCGTACGGGCGCGGCCTGCATGATGGAGGTCCCCCCTCGATACCGCTGCGGGTATGGGTGTACGTGGTGTAAGTCCACTGTCACTGATTGGTGTTACCAGGGCATGACCGACCGGTCAAACGCCAATGAAGCCTTGGTGCGGCGCCCTTGAACAACGACGCGGCCCTGACGTACGCCCTCATCAGCGAGGACGGTCAGGACCGCGTCGTATCGGTCACTACCGGCGGGTAGCCTCTTGTGCGCGAATTCACACGCTTGCCGCACGCCCTGCCGGGAAGGCGGGTGACGGTGTGTCAGGGGAACGGTGTGTCAGGGGATCAGACGGCCTGCGAGGCGACGTACGAACCGCGCTTCTCGACGGCCATCTGGTACAGCCGCCCGGCGCGGTACGAGGAACGGACCAGCGGACCGGACATCACACCGGAGAAACCGATCTGCTCGGCCTCCTCCTTCAGCTCCACGAACTCGTGCGGCTTGACCCAGCGCTCGACGGGGTGGTGGCGCACGGACGGGCGCAGGTACTGCGTGATCGTCACCAACTCGCAGCCCGCGTCGTGCAGCTGCCGGAGCGCCTCGCTGACCTCCTCGCGGGTCTCGCCCATGCCGAGGATCAGGTTCGACTTGGTGACCAGGCCGTAGTCGCGGGCGTCGGTGATGACCTTCAGCGAGCGCTCGTAGCGGAAGCCGGGGCGGATGCGCTTGAAGATGCGCGGGACCGTCTCGACGTTGTGCGCGAAGACCTCGGGGCGGGAGGCGAAGACCTCCGCCAGGAGCTCCGGTACGGCGTTGAAGTCCGGGGCGAGGAGCTCCACCTTGGTGCGGCCGGCCTCGCGGGAGGCGGTCTGCTCGTGGATCTGGCGGACCGTCTCGGCGTAGAGCCAGGCGCCGCCGTCCTCCAGGTCGTCGCGGGCGACGCCGGTGATCGTGGCGTAGTTCAGGTCCATGGTGACCACGGACTCGCCCACGCGCCGGGGCTCGTCGCGGTCGAGCGCCTCGGGCTTGCCGGTGTCGATCTGGCAGAAGTCGCAGCGCCGGGTGCACTGGTCGCCGCCGATGAGGAACGTGGCCTCGCGGTCTTCCCAGCACTCGTAGATGTTGGGACAGCCGGCTTCCTGGCAGACCGTGTGCAGGCCCTCGCTCTTCACGAGGTTCTGCATCTTCGTGTACTCGGGACCCATTTTCGCCCGGGTCTTGATCCACTCGGGCTTGCGCTCGATGGGGGTCTGGCTGTTGCGGACCTCCAGGCGCAGCATCTTGCGTCCGTCGGGTGCGACTGCGGACACATCGGCTCCCTGTAGCTTCGATTCTTCGGCGTACACCAGGGTACGCCCGTGCGTTTTCGGTCCCCGGGGTGGGCAACCTTGCGGAACTGTGGGGCATTCCCGCGTCCGGCGCCGGTGCGGGCGTCTGGTGCCGCACCTCTCGACCCACCGAGTCGGGTGGTGGGTGGGCGAAGGCCGGGGGTCCAGGGGGCGGAGCCCCCTGGGCGGTCGGGTTACGCCGGTGTCCGCTCCACCACCCGCGGGCTCAGCTCCGCGTTCTCCAGCACAGCTCGGAGATGCCGCTCGACCACCGGCAGCACCTCCTCGATCGTCACGTCGCGGCCCAGCTCGTTCGCGAGGGACGCGACCCCCGCGTCCCGGATCCCGCACGGGATGATCCGGTCGAACCACCGGTTGTCGGGGTTCACGTTCAGCGAGAAGCCGTGCATCGTGACGCCCTTGGCCACCCGGATGCCGATCGCGGCGATCTTGCGGTCCTCGCGGCGCTGTCCGGCGTTGGAGGGGGCGTACTCCGGCCCGTTCAGGCGGGCGTCGAACTCCTCGTCGTGCAGCCGCGGGTCGAAGTCCAGGGACAGACCGCCGAGCGTCGGCCGCGTCTCGACCGGGTCGCCGAGCACCCACACCCCGCTGCGGCCCTCGACCCGGGACGTCTCCAGGCCGAACTCCGCGCAGGTGCGGATCAGGGCCTCTTCCAGGCGCCGTACGTGCGCCACGACGTCCACCGGGCGCGGGAGCTTCTGGATGGGGTAGCCGACCAGCTGGCCGGGGCCGTGCCAGGTGATCTTGCCGCCACGGTCGACGTCGATGACGGGAGTGCCGTCGAGCGGCCGCTCGCTGTCCGCCGTACGCCGGCCGGCCGTGTACACCGGCGGGTGCTCCAGCAGCAGCACGGTGTCGGCGATCTCGTCGGCGAACCGCGCCGCGTGCACCCGGCGTTGCTCGTCCCACGCCTCCTGGTACTCGACGGCGTCCGCACCGAATCCCATACGGACGAACCGCAACTCACTCACGGCAAGCGCCTCCCTAGAAGCCCTGGCGGGTCGTAAGGCACAAACCGTGCCCACGCCACTGTACGACCGAGCGCCGCGCGTCAGCCGTGCGGTCAATCCTCACACGATCGGATGAACGAGCGTCGAAGTGTGCGATCGCCTGCTCACTCTCCGCTACATTCACGCCGTTCACAGAGGCCATAAGGGCTGCTCACAGGCAATCCGGGCGACGCAGGTACCGCAGGCACGAAGCGGCCTCAGCGACGCCCGAAGGCAGGAGACCGCACCGCAGATGACGGAACGACCCGCGCAGCGCACTCCCAACCGCCAGCTCGCCGCGCTCATCGCAGAAGCGGGGTTCTCCAACGCGGGACTCGCCCGTCGAGTGGACCAGCTCGGACTCGAACACGGGCTGGACCTGAGATACGACAAGACGTCCGTGACCCGGTGGCTGCGCGGCCAGCAGCCCCGCGGCACCACCCCCGCCCTCATCGCCGAGGTCTTCACCCGCCGCCTCGGCCGCAGGCTCACCGCCCAGGACCTCGGGCTCGACGCCTGCGCCCCCGTCTACGCGGGCCTGGAGTTCGCCGCCACGCCCGAAGAGGCCGTCGACATCATCAGCGGGCTGTGGCGCAAGGACTCCGGCAGTCACGCCGAACTCCGCAAGATCGCGTTCACCCCGGCCGGCCTGGTCGTCCCCAGCCGGGACTGGCTGATCGGACGGGCCGACGACAAGGTGGCCCGCGGCGAGCCGCTCGTCCGCGTCCCCGCGCAGGGGCGCCCCGGGGTGCCGCGTCAGCGCGGCGCCGCCGAGCGCGGTCCCGGCCAGAAGGTCACCGGCGGCGACATCGCCGCCCTCCGCTCGGTCGGCGAGCTGTTCCGCTCCCTCGACGACATGTACGGCGGCGGCCACGCCCGCCAGGCCCTCGTGCGCTACCTGGAGCACGAGTGCGAGCCGATGCTGCGCGGCACCTACGGCGAGCAGACCGGCCGCCGCCTGTTCGCCGCCGCCGCCGACCTCACGAGGCTCGCGGGCTGGACGTCGTACGACATCGCCGCGCACGGCCTCGCCCAGCGCTACTTCGTGCAGGCGCTGCGGCTCGCGCAGGCGGCCGGGGACCGGGCGTACGGCTCCTATGTGCTGGTCACGATGAGCCGGCAGGCCGTCTACCTCGGGCACGGGCGCGAGGCCGTACAGCTCGCGCGGGTGGCCCAGCAGGGGGTGGGGACCAACGCCCCGCCCGTCGTGCAGGCGCTGCTGCACGCGGTCGAGGCGCGCGGGCACGGGGTGCTCGGCGAGGTGCGCGCCTGCACCGCGTCGCTGGTACGGGCCGAGCGGGCCCTGGAGGCGGCCCGGCCCGGTGACGAAGTCCCGCACTGGGCGCGGTTCTTCGACGAGGCGCAGCTCGCCGACGAGTTCGGGCACTGCCACCGGGACCTCCAGCAGTTCCGCTCGGCCGCCCAGCACGCCGAGCGCTCCCTGCAACTGCGTGCCCCCTCCTACGCCCGCAGCCGTCTGTTCTGCCGTGTCGTCCTCGCCTCCGCCCGCCTCGGCCTCGGCGAACTCGACCAGGCCTGCGCGCTGGGCGCGGAGGCGGCCGGCCAGGCGACGGAGATGCGGTCGGTGCGGGCCGTCGAGTACGTACGGGACTTCGAGCGGAGGCTGGAGCCGTACAAGGACGCGGCACCGGTGCGGGGGTATCGCGACAAGGTCGCTGCTCTGGGGTAGGGGGTATCGCCGTAGGGCTGACTGCTGTGTGCCCGGTGCGGGTTCGTTGGGCTGGTCGCGCCCACGCGGCGGAGCCGCATATCGACAACAGCCCCGCGCCCCTTCCGGGGTGCTTCAGGCGGCCTGTGTTGTGGGCAGCGGGTCCGCCCGGTGCAGCGAGCCCACCGCCCCCAGGTCCGCCAGGATCGCCGCCGACGCCCGGTGGGCCGAGTGCAGCGCGCCTTGGACGGTGCTGGTGTCCCGGTGGTCCCCGCACACGTACAGGCCCGCCAGCAGCCGTACCGGACGGCGCAGGTCGTGCGGTGGGCGCATCGCGGGGACCGCCTCGGTGGTGTGGTGGACGGCGAGGGTCTCCCAGCGGCGGGTGGAGGTGCCGTAGAGGCGGGACAGGTGCAAACGGACGGCGGTGTCCAGGTCGGACGGCGGCGGGCCGAGGACCGTCGAGGAGACGAGGGTGCGGCCCGCGGGGGCGCGGGACGGGTCGACTCGGCTGATCACCGCCGTGTGCGCGACCGGGCCGCCCCGGTCCGCGTCGAGCAGCAGGGCCGCGCCCGTCGCCGGGAGTTCGTCCGTCGTGTGGTGGACCACCGTCACCGGGTGGAAGTCCGGCACCCGCAGGCCGGGCAGCAGCTCGGCGGCGGGCCGGGCGTCGGTCGCGATCAGGACGGCACGGCAGCGGATCTCGCCGTGCTCGGCCGTCGTCACCGAGGTCGTGGAGATCGCGGTGGCCCGGACGCCGGTGTGCACGGTGCCCGGCGGCAGCGTCTGTGCGAGCAGCTCCGGCAGTACCTCGGCGCCGCCCTCCGGCACGCACAGCCGCCCGGCCGCGAACGCCCTGAGCGCGAGGTCCGCGCACCGGCTGGACGTGGTCAGCTCCGGGTCGCACAGCAGGGCCGCGAGCAGCGGACGCAGAAACCCGTCGATCGTGCGGGCCGGCACACCGCGGGCGGCGAGGGCCTGCCCGGCGGGCAGTTCGGGACGGGCCAGCAGGCGCTCGACGGGAGTGTTCGCGATCCGGGTCAGCGCGGCGCCGAGCCGGGCCTGGTCGACGGCGGTGCCCAGCGGGGCGGTCGCCCCGGCCTTCGGCACGGAGGCCGGCCGGAGGGCCGTACGCCCTTTGGCGGGCGCGCCGGCCAGGGCGCGTACCGCGTGGAGTGCGCCCCGTGCGCCCCCCGCGTTCGGGGGCGGTGCGGCCCGGTGGTGGCGGCCGTCGCTGTGGAGCAGGACGCCCGGCGCGAAGGGCCGCAGCACGAGCCCGTCGAGCCCTGGTGTCAGCCGTAGTTCGGGATACGCCGTGGACAGCAGCTGTCCGATGCGGTCGAGCCGGAAGCCGTCGACCTTCTCGGTCGTCATCCGGCCGCCCACACACGGGGCGGCCTCCAGCACCGCGGTCGTCACTCCTGCGCTGGTCAGCCGATGCGCCGCGGACAGCCCGGCGACCCCGGCTCCCACGATCACGACGTCCGCCTGGTACGCGGGCTCAAGCACGTGCCCCTCCTCGAGGTTGCGCGGCCGGTGGAGACGTCATGCCCCCAACTGACTCCGGAGATACCCGAGTTCGGGTCGAGGGTAGGGCCGTGATCGGTCCGGGGCAGTCGCGCATCGACAGGGCACGGTCGCACGACGGTCGCATGCGATCGCAAGGGTCACTTCGCCGCCCGGATCGCCTCCTCGATCTCCGGGAACGCGAAGGTGAACCCCGACTCCAACAGCCGCATCGGCAACACCCGTTGGCTGCCCAGCACGTCCCCGGCCATCTCGCCGAGCACGGCCCGCAGCACGGGCGCGGGCACCGTGAAAAGGGTCGGCCGGTGCAGCACGCGCCCCATCGCGGCGGTGATCTCAGCGTTCGTCAGCGGGTGCGGGGCGGTCACGTTGAACGGCCCCGACAGGCCGTCGGTGTCGATGAGATGGCGGATCGCGGCCACCTCGTCGTGCAGCGAGACGAACGACCAGTACTGCCGCCCGTCTCCCATCCGCCCGCCGAGCCCGGCCTTGAACAGGGGGAAGAGCCTGCCCCACGCCCCGCCCTCGCGGGACACCACCAGGCCGGTCCGGGTGAACACCGTCCGCACGCCCGCCGCCCGGGCAGGCGCCGCGGCCCCTTCCCACTCCACGCACAGCTCGGGCAGGAAGCCCTCCCCGGGCGGGGCGTCCTCGTCGACGGCACGGTCGCCGGTCTCGCCGTAGATGCCCATGGCGCTGCCGTTGACGAACACCCGCGGCGGCCGGTCCAGGGAGGCGACCGCCTCGGCGAGGGCCGCCGTGCCCAGCACCCGGCTGTCCCGGATCTTCGCCTTGTACGCGTCCGTCCAGCGGCGCGACCCCACGTTCGCCCCGGCCAGGTTGACCACCGCGTCGCACCCGGCGAGCCCGGCCGGGTCGACGTACTTCCGCTCGGGGTCCCAGCGCACCTCGTCCGGCGTCCTGGGCTCCCGGCGCACCAGGCGCACCACCTCGTGTCCGTCGGCGGCCAGGGATCGCACCAGGGCTGCGCCGATGAGACCGGACGCGCCGGCCACCGCGATTCGCGAACGTTCCATGAGGACCATCCTTGCTCAGCCGCCGCGGAAAACCCCGGCGGGGTTCTCGGACCGCCGTCGTAGGGTGACCGGATGCCGGTTCCGTACATACGCCACGCCACCTCCGACGACGAGGAGCCGCTGGCCCGCCTCGACCGCGACACCTGGTCTGAGCTGCACGCCGTCCAGCCCCGCCCGCAGCCGCCCTACGAGCCCTTCTTCAACGAGCGGTTCGGCCCGCTGGACCATCTGGTCGCGGAGCTCGGCGGCAGCCTCGTCGGCTACATCCGGCTGGCCTATCCGACCTCGCTCGCCTGCAACACCCACGTCCGCCAGATCCAGGGTCTCGCCGTCGCCGACAAGGCACGCGGCACCGGGGTCGGCCGGGCGCTGCTGCGGGCCGCGCAGGACGAGGCCCGGCGGCAGGGGGCGCGCCGGATCACCCTGCGCGTGCTCGGCCACAACACGCCGGCCCGCAAGCTCTACGAGTCCGAGGGCTTCGTCGTGGAGGGCGTGCTGCCCGAGGAGTTCTTCCTGGACGGCCGGTACGTCGACGACGTCCTCATGGGCCGCAGTCTCTGACCTGGTCCGCCGAGGCCGTCGTACGACGCCTGCGCGCCACCAGATACAGCGGCACCCCCGCCACCGCGGCCGCCGTGGCGAAACCGGCCAGCACCCAGCCCTTGCCGCCGGAGTCCGGCGCCGGAGCCGCGGCGGTGAGGGTGAGCAGCGAGACCAGGGCCAGGGCGGCGGCGGGTCGGAGCGCGCCGAGAGCACGTGACATGGCTCAGAGGTACGCCCGGGAGTGCCCCGGCCGAGGGCATTGATCCGTACGAGGGCGACGCGAGGGGCGTCGAGTCAGGAAGTGCCCGGCCGGGCCCGTCACTCCGTCAGCGGCCGCATCCCGCCCATCAGCTCCCGCAGGCACCGTACGGCCAGCTCCGCGGGCGACCCCGGTCCCGTCAGGCCGGCGTCCGTGGCGGCCCACACCTCCAGTGCCACCCGGACGGCGTCGGTGGCCGCGGCGGCGGCCAGGCGGATCCCCAGCTCGTCCGCGTCCGGGCCCGCCAGCCGCGTCAGTACGGGAAGCAGCTGCTCCCCGTACTGACGGGTCTCCTGGTTCACCCGGTACCAGACGGCCCGCAGGGCCGGGTCGTCGGCGGCCGCCCGCAGCAGCGCCCGGGTCTGCCGGAGACCGCCGGCCGCGTGCGCGTCCGGGGCGGCCAGCGCCTCCCGCATCGCCCGCTCCAGCGCCTCGGGCACGGCCGCGCCCGGCTCGATCGCCGCGAGCAGCCCTCGCCAGCGGTCGCCGCCGGCCGCGAGCAGGGGGCCCACAGCGTCCTGCTTGTTGCGGAAGTAGCGGTAGAAGGTGCGCAGCGCGACCCCGGCCCGCTCGGCGACGTCCTCCGCCGTCGTCCCGTCCGGGCCGCGCTCGGTGAAGAGCTCGGCGGCGGCCCGCGCGATGTCCAGCTGGGTCGCCGCCTTGCGGCGCTCAGTCAGCCGCTTCCCCGGGTGAGCGCCAAGCCACCCTCCGGCCTGCCCTCCTCGGCACGCCTAGGACGTCACCAACTCGCCCGTGTCCACCGGCGCCGTCGCGTCCGCCGCGCGTTCGGCGTCGGAGGCGACCTCGTCCGCCGTCAGGACGTAACCCGTCTCGGCGTCGGAGGTGGAGCGGGCGAAGACGACGCCGAAGACCTTGCCGTCGGTGGTGAGGAGCGGGCCGCCGGAGTTGCCGGGGCGGACGGTCGAGCGGATCGAGTAGATCTCGCGGGTGACGGTCGCGTCGCTGTAGATGTTCTGCCCGTTCGCCTGGACCCGGCCCGCGACGGTGGCCGCCTGCAGGTTCAGGTCGCCGTCCTGCGGATAGCCCGCGACCACGGCCGAGTCGCCGCGGGCGGCGGTGTCGTCGAAGCTCAGGACGGGGGCGCTCAGGTCGGGCACGTACAGCACGGCCACGTCCTTGTCCGGGTCGAAGAGCACCACGCGTGACTCGTACGACCGCCCGACCCCGCCGATCCGCACGCTCGGGTCGTCGATGCCGGCCACCACGTGGGCGTTGGTCATCACATGCTGCGGCGCGTACACGAACCCGCTGCCCTCGCGGCCCTGGGTGCCCGAGACGCCCTCGATCTTCACCGTGCTGAGCTTGGCGGCGTTGGTGGCGCTCGCGGTGACGCTGTCGCCGGTGGGCTTGGCGACCTCGGCCGTCGACTCGTTCTCGAAGGGGTTGAAGACCTGCGGGAAACCCGCCTCGGTGAGCGCGGACGTGGCCCGCGAGAACCAGGCGGGGGTGGTGTCCGGCATGGTGTTCTGCACGGCGCCGAGCAGGGCCGAGTCCCGGATCGCGGTCGTGACCAGCGACGACGAGGACGCGCCGAGCACGCTCGCGGCCACCCACGCCACGATCAGCACGGCCACCGAGTTGGCCGCGGCGCCGCCGACCCCGTCGGCCACTCTGAGCGGACCGAGACTGGCACGGCCCAGCTCCCGCCGCAGCCGCAGCGCGAGCCGCCCCGCCAGCTCGTGCCCGACCGCGGCCGGGCCGAGCACCGTCAGCACCGCGGTCACCGTCGCCGCGGTCGTGCCCGGTGACGCCAGGTCCATCACCCAGGGCAGCGCCCACACACCGACGACCGCGCCGCCCACGAACCCGGCGAGCGAGACACAGCCGGCGACCAGACCGCGCCGGTAGCCGGCGGCCGCGTAGGCGAGGATCACCAGCAACAGCAGGATGTCGAGCAGGTCCACTGAGCCGCCTTTCTCCAGGAACCCTTAGTACGCACGGGATGCGCCCAGTGATCAGCCACGCGCGCGTGGCGTCCGGAACCCGCCACGCGTGCGTGCACCTGGAAAAACGTCCCGGACCGGGACGATGGTTCCACCGGGTGGCACAGCACACATCGCGGGCGGACCGGATCGGTCGGACAGTGGAAACCATGCGTGTCCGAAGACCGAAGGGTGCCCGGAAAACACACGCGGTGCACATACCCAGGGCCGCGCTGGTGCTCCTCGGCTGTCTGCCCGGCCTCGCCGCGGTCGTCGTCCTGGTGCTGTGTGCCAACGGCGTCGAGCGCTCGGCCGCCGCCGGTGCCGGGCAGGCCGCGGCCCGCTCCGCCGCGGCCCACTCCGCGACCAGACCGCACATCGTGCCGCGCTCGGTCTGGGCGGGGGAGGACAGCACCCGCACCCGGCCGCCACCGCGCTACGACGACAAGGTCCTCGCGGTGTTCATCCACCACACGGACTCGCCCAACGCCTACGACTGCGCCGAGGCGCCCCGCATCATCCGCTACCTCGCCGCGGGCATGACCGAATCCCGTCACTGGGACGACATCGGCTACAACTTCCTCGTCGACCGCTGCGGCACCATCCACGAAGGCCGCGCGGGCGGCACCGACCGCCCCGTCACCGGCGCCCACACCCAGGGCTTCAACCACCGCACCACCGGCATCGCCGCCCTCGGCACCTTCACCTCCGGAGTGCCGGTCCCGAAGGTGATGACCGACGCGATCGCCCACCTCGCCGCCTGGAAGCTGGGCCTCGCCGACATCGACCCCCGGCGGACGGTCCGCCTGGTCTCCAGCAACGGCCACAGCCGCTACGCCGCCGGCACCGCCGCCGCCCTCCCCGCCCTGGCCGGCCACGACGACGGCTACATGACCAGCTGCCCGGGCGCGGCCCTCAGCGCCCGCCTCCCGGAGATCAGAGACCTGGCGGCCCGGCTGCAGGGCAGGACGTAGCGGCGACCGGCTCACAGGTTCCTCCCAGCCGGCTCACCGATTCCCCCGAGGCAGCCGCCATAGCGTCAGTGGCACGCACTGACCGGAGGTGGGGATCATGAACAGCAGTCGTATGAACACCAAGGAGACCGCAGGCGGTTGGGCCAGGACCGCCCGCGGCCCCTGGGCCGTCGTCTGCGCGGTCGCCGCCGTCGTCCTGGGCCCGGCCGCCGTCACCGCCTCCGCCCTGGAACAGGCCAACGCGGCACCGCTGTACCACGCGTGAAGGCCGACAACACCCAGGCGTACCTCCCGACGGACACCAACCGCCGCCGCACCACGGCCACTTGATGACGCCGTGGCTCGGACACCCGCGGTAATCGGGCTTGTTTGCAACTTGGCGCACAACTTCGGAGAGCCTAACCTTTCAGGACAAATGTGGGGCAGGAGTGTGTGACCTGCGGTCCGGTTGTGCCGCGCACTGGCCACTCCCGCCGTCATCCTGCGAGGCTTCCGGCGCCTGCGATACGGTGCGCCGAAGCCGGCAAGAGCGGGAAATACGGGGGTTTCCAGGCGAGGCGCAGCCCTGTTCCGCGCGGTCACCGGCCTGGTGGGGCGAGGGAGTCAGGGGTGGGCGATGGTGACCTGCTCGTACTCGACTGGCGCAAAAGCAGTGCCTGCGATCCGGTTGATTGCGTGGAAGTCGCCCTGATGGCCAGGGGGGTTCGCGTGCGTGAGTCGACTCGTCCGGAGGGGAATGTCATCTCCGTGGGGGCCGTGGCCTGGAGGGATTTTCTCGGGGCGTTATGTGCCAGAACCCTGGAAGGACCGCTGTGATGGGCGGTTTTCGGCCACAGGGACAGAGGGAGCATAGGGGCGGGGGGTGCCTGTGGTTCGATTGAGCCCAGCAGTGACGCGGCGTCCGGATCACCACCAGAGTCACACACAGCCGTCTGGGGACGACATGGGGGATTCCACAGGGCCACAGGCTTCCAACGGCCACGCGCACGGACCTGTTACGAGACCGCTGTTGCCGCTGGCCGCGTTGCTGGGCGCCTACTTCCTGGTGTCCGGAGGAACCGGCACGCTGGTGGGCGTCCTCCTCTCCTTCGCGGTGGCTCCCGCGCTGCGCCCATGGGTGTGGGCCTCGGCCGGCGTGATCGTGGCGAGTGTCGCGGGCCTGCTGCTCGATCGCGGAACTACGGCTGCTGTCCGCCGGTTTCCGAGTCTGGGTCTGGGCCTGCGTCCGGTGTCCGAGGGACGGGTTCGGTCCCGGAAGTAACGGTGGCGGAGGGGGCGGCGCCATCGCCGATGGCGGGATCGGCCTTGGGACGCCTGCGTATTCGCATCCCAACCCACACGATCAGGATGCCGAGCACGCCGAATCCGAACACGCTCACCAGCAAGGGGCGCAGGGAGGGGGCGGAGCTCGGGGCGAAGAGGTGGAGGATGCCGTAGAGCGCCGACGCCGTGATGCCGACGGCCAAGCAGATCACCAGGACGATCCACGCGACGGCCTTGCAGAAGTTCTTCAGGGCCGAGTCCGAGCTCATGACCATGTGCAGGGTGTAGAGCACCACGTCGTTCCCCGTGGGCTCCCGCTCCGGCAGCACGTGCGCCGGAGTCTGCGGCCCGGTCGGTTCGGCCGGCGGATGCGCCTTCCGAGCGGCTACGAACACGATCGACGCGTTCGGCGGCAGGGGGTCCGCGACAGGAGCCGACTCGGCGATCTCGGTCGACTCGCTGATGGCGGTCGGCTCGGTGATGCCGGTCGGCTCGACGGCATCGGTCGACGACCCCTGCGTGTCGGGGCGGGCACGTTTCCGTGCCAGCCTGTCGCGTATCCGTGTGAAGACACCCTTCACGGGCCTCTCCCGGTCTCGGTCCGACGTGTCGCCGGTGCGGGGGGCGAAGCTCCTGCTAGGACGGGGCGTCCCGCAGGGCGTTCGACGCGGTCGCAGGGCCGTGCGGGTACTGGGCCAGCACCTCGTCGATGAAGCGGACCGCAGCGCTGCCCGAGAGGGCATCGGTGCGGGACTTGTCGAACTTCGTCAGGTAGCCGACGACACTTTCCTGGTCGTCGCGGGTCGTCAGCGCGCCGTTCGGACCTTCCACGAAGAGAACGTCACTGTCGTCCTTGAACGTCAGGGCGATCGAGCCGTTGCGCAGCACCGGATGCAGACCGAGGGCGAAGGGGACGACGCCCAGGTCGACGTGGCCGAGTTCCGCGACGGACTTCAGGTGCCGCAACTGCTCGCGCATCACGGCCGGTCCACCGATCCAGCGCCGTAGCGCGGCCTCGTCGACCAGGAAGTTCAGTCGAGGCTCCGAGGCCTCGCACAGCAGCCGGTCCTGGCGCTCCGCGCGCAGCGCCACGATCGCGTCACCCCTCTCGGCAGAGTGCCGGCTGTTGAGCAGCGCGCGCGTGTAGGCCTCGGTCTGCAGGAGTCCCGGGACGAACGTGGGGTCGTAGGCGTACAACTCGGCGGCCACGCTCTCGAAGCCGAGGTATACGGCGAACTGGGGGTCCACCACGTCCCGGTAGGGGCTCCACCACGGAGGCTTCCGGCTCTCACGGGCGGCCTCCTCGAGCTGTTGCCGGACATCGGACTCCGTAATGCCGTAGAGATCGAGCAGAGCACGCAGATCGGTCACGGACACACCGACCGAGCCGCCTTCGATGCGGATCACCTTGGACGGTGACCAGGACAGGGCCTGCGCCACGTCCGGTTGGTTCAGGCCCGCCTCGTTGCGGAACGTGCGCAGGGCCAGCCGCACCCGGCGCCGCTCCACGGCGGGATCCTTCGAAGCCATCTCCTCGTAGTCCCACCTTCCGAGGGTGACGGAGTGTTCCAGGGTGGTTGCCACCTGGCGGACAGCCGGTGAGCAGACTGCCAGGTGGCAGACTGCCCGGGTACGGCTTGCCACCTGGCTGCCCCGGTGGATTGCCCTACCCTACCTCCAGAGCACGAGAAAAGGGGAACACGCCCCTACGGCGGGATTTCTGACGGTCCGTCCAGCGGTGAGGGCGAGCGGGTTCCGGGCGCGAAGTCCCCGTTCAGGGCGTCGGCCGGGGTCAGCCCCTGAACCGCTCCCACAGCTTCGGATACCGCCCGGCCAGCACCGACTCGTCCTCGAAGTCGAGCGGTGTGCCCTCCGGCTCGGAGGGGGCGGGCGCGATGCCCAGGTCGGGGGCGACGGTGCCGGTGAGCTGCTCGTAGGCCTCGTCCGCCGCGTAGCCGAGTTCCTCGCCGTCGCCGTCGATCTCCTCGTCGAAGTCGTCCAGGAGGTCGGCGAGCGAGTCGGGGGCGTGCACCGCGCCCTCGTACACCTCGCGGCCCTGGCCGATCAGCCAGCACCGGAAGAAGTCGAAGGCGTCGTCGCTCGCGCCGTCCAGCAGGACCCAGGCGGCGCCCCACAGGTCCCAGGTGTAGGCGCGGTTGTAGCGGGCCTCGAAGTGACGGGCGAAGTCGAGGACCATGTCCGGGTCAAGCTGGAGAAGACGGTCCACGAGCAGGTCCGCCTGCTCCTCGGGGTCGCCCTCGGCGGCCTCGCGGGTGGCGTCCACCAGCTCCCAGAACTCCGTCTCGTCCATCACGGGTCCAGCATCGGCCCTGAAGAGGTGGGACGCACGTGGAGTGGGGCGGATTGTTATGTCCCGTACAGCGCGGCCAGTCTGGCCGTGTCGTTGGCGAAACGCGCCCGCAGGCTCTCCGGTGCCAGCACCTCCGCCTCCGGCCCGAGCGCCGCGAGCTGCGTGTGCGCGACCTCCTCGGACTCCACCGGCAGGGTCACCGTCACCCGCCCGTCACCGTCCGGGTCACCGGCCGCTGCCAGCGCCTCCCGGGCCGACAGGGGATCGACGGTGTACGGCAGTCTGCGCACCCCGTCCCCGGACAGCCGCACCACCACCTCCGCCCGCAGCAGCGACCGGGCGAACTGCTCGGCCCGCTCGTCCCAGAAGCCCGGCAGATCGAACTCCTCGTCCCGGTCGAACCGCTCCTCGCCGACCGTCACCACGGTGAACCGGTCGATCCGGTACACCCGGTAGGAGTCGCTCTGCCCCGCCACCCGCGCGCACAGGTACCAGACGCCCGCCTTGAGGACGAGCCCGTACGGCTCCAGCTCGCGCACGACGTCCTGCGAGGCCTCCGCTTCCCGGCCGCGATAGCGCGCGGTGATCCGCCGGTCGTCCCACACCGCGTCCGCGACGGCGGGCAGCAGTTCGGGGGTCTTCGGCTCCTTGAACCAGTTCGGCGCGTCCAGGTGGAAGCGCTGCGCGGCGGTTCGGGAGGCGTCGCTCAACGACGGCAGCAGGGCCGCCGACACCTTCAGCCGGGCCGCCGAGGCCGCGTCCTCCAGGCCCATCTCCCGCAGCGCCCCCGGCACCCCGGACAGGAACAGCGCCTCGGCCTCGCCGCGGGCCAGCCCGGTCAGCCGGGTGCGGTACCCGCCGATCAGCCGGTAGCCTCCGGCCCGCCCCCGGTCCGCGTACACCGGCACCCCCGCCTCCGACAGCGCCTGCGCGTCGCGGGTGACGGTCCGCTCGGACACCTCCAGCTCCCGCGCCAGCTCGGCGGCGGTCATGGACGGCCGGGACTGGAGCAGCAGCACCATTTTGATCAGACGGGCAGCACGCATACGGCCATGATGCCGGGCGCCACTGACAACGAAGGGGCACGGCGGCGGCCGTACCCCTTCATCGATTTCATCGATGTCAGCGGACCTCAGGTCCTACAGGCCGTACTTCGCCCGCGCTTCCTTCACCGCGGTCGCCTTGACCTCGCCGCGCTTCGCGAGCTGGGCCAGGGCGGCGACGACGATCGACTCGGCGTCGACACCGAAGTGGCGGCGGGCCGCGTCACGGGTGTCCGAGAGGCCGAAGCCGTCGGCGCCCAGCGAGGAGTAGTCCTGCTCCACCCACTGCGCGATCTGGTCGGGGACCTGACGCATGTAGTCGGAGACCGCGAGCACCGGGCCCTCGGCGCCGTGCAGCGCCTGACGGACGTACGGCACCCGCTCCTCGCCCTGCAGCAGCGCCGCGTCGGCCTCCAGCGCGTCGCGGCGCAGCTCGGTCCAGGAGGTCGCGGACCACACGTCGGCGGCCACGCCCCACTCCTCGGCGAGCAGCTTCTGCGCCTTGATCGCCCAGTGGATCGCCGTGCCGGAGCCCAGCAGCTGGATGCGCGGGGCGTTCGCCACCGGTGAGAGCCCGGCCGACTCCGCCGTGCTGAACCGGTACAGGCCCTTGACGATGCCCTCGTCGATGCCGAGGCCCGACGGTTTCGCGGGCTGCGGCAGCGGCTCGTTGTAGACGGTCAGGTAGTAGAAGACGTTCTGGTCCTCACCCGGGGCCGCCTCGCCGTACATCCGGCGCAGACCGTCCTTGACGATCGTCGCGACCTCGTACGCGAACGCCGGGTCGTACGTCAGCGCGGCGGGGTTCGTCGCCGCGATGACCGGCGAGTGGCCGTCGGCGTGCTGGAGGCCCTCGCCCGTCAGGGTCGTCCGGCCGGCCGTGGCGCCGACGAGGAAGCCGCGGCCGAGCTGGTCGCCGAGCTGCCACATCTGGTCGGCCGTGCGCTGCCAGCCGAACATCGAGTAGAAGATGTAGAACGGGATCATCGCTTCGCCGTGCGTGGAGTACGCGGTGGACGCGGCGATGAAGTCGGCCATCGAACCGGCCTCGGTGATCCCCTCGTTGAGGATCTGGCCGTTCGTGGCCTCCTTGTAGTACATCAGCTGGTCGCGGTCGACCGGCTCGTACGTCTGGCCCTTGGGCGAGTAGATGCCGAGCGACGGGAACAGGCTCTCCATGCCGAAGGTGCGCGCCTCGTCGGGGACGATCGGCACCCAGCGCTTGCCGGACTCCTTGTCGCGGACCAGGTCCTTGACGAGCCGGACGAAGGCCATCGTGGTCGCGACGTTCTGCGTGCCGGAGCCCTTGTCGAAGGAGGCGAACGCCTTCTCCGACGGGGCCGGCAGCGGGGCCAGGGGATGGGTACGGCGGGCCGGGGCCGGGCCGCCGAGGGCCGCGCGGCGCTCCTGGAGGTAGCGGACCTCGGGGGAGTCGGCGCCGGGGTGGCCGTACGGCACGACCCCGTCGACGAACTGGCTGTCCGAGATCGGCAGCTCCAGCAGGTCGCGCATCGTCTTGAACTCGTCCACCGAGAGCTTCTTCATCTGGTGGTTGGCGTTCTTCGACGCGAAGCCCTCGCCGAGGGTGTGGCCCTTGACCGTCTGGGCCAGGATGACCGTCGGGGCGCCCTTGAAGTCCACGGCCGCCTTGTACGCCGCGTACACCTTGCGCGCCTCGTGGCCACCGCGGGAGAGGTGGAAGCACTCGAGGATCTTGTCGTCGCTCAGCAGCTTCGCCATCTCGACGAGCGCCGGGTCCTTGCCGAAGAAGTCCTGGCGGATGTAGGCGGCGTCGCGCGTCTGGTACGTCTGCACCTGGGCGTCGGGTACCTCGCGCAGGCGGCGTACGAGCGCGCCCGTGGTGTCGAGCCGGAACAGTTCGTCCCAGGCGGTGCCCCACAGCGTCTTGATGACGTTCCAGCCGGCGCCGCGGAACTGGGCCTCCAGCTCCTGCACGATCTTGAAGTTCGCGCGGACCGGGCCGTCCAGGCGCTGCAGGTTGCAGTTGATGACGAAGGTCAGGTTGTCCAGACCCTCGCGGGAGGCCAGTCCGAGGGCCGCCGTCGACTCGGGCTCGTCCATCTCGCCGTCGCCCAGGAAGGCCCAGACGTGCGACTGGGAGACGTCCTTGATGCCGCGGGCGGTGAGGTAGCGGTTGAAGCGCGCCTGGTAGATCGCGGAGAGCGGGCCGAGGCCCATCGACACCGTCGGGAACTCCCACAGCCAGGGCAGGCGGCGGGGGTGCGGATACGACGGGAGGCCGTTGCCGCCGGACTCGCGGCGGAAGTTGTCGAGGTGGTCCTCGTTGAGCCGGCCGTCGAGGAAGGCACGGGCGTAGATACCGGGGGAGGCGTGGCCCTGGATGTACAGCTGGTCGCCGGAGCCGGGCGATTCCTGGGATTCCTTGCCCTTGAAGAAGTGGTTGAAGCCCGTCTCGTACAGCCAGGCCGCGGAGGCGAAGGTGGCGATGTGGCCGCCGACGCCGTACTTGCTGCCCCGGCTGACCATCGCCGCCGCGTTCCAACGGTTCCAGGCGGTGATCCGGGCTTCCATCGCCTCGTCACCGGGCGCGGACGGCTCGGCGGCGGTCGGGATGGTGTTGACGTAGTCGGTCTCGAGGAGCTTGGGCAGCGCGATGCCGGTGCCCTCGGCCCGCTCCAGCGTGCGCCGCATCAGGTACGCCGCGCGGTGCGGCCCGGCCGCCTTGGCGACCGCGTCCAGTGAGGCCTGCCATTCGGCGGTCTCCTCCGGGTCCCGGTCCGGGAGCTGGTCGAGCGCGCTCGGCTGGATGGCGTTGGGGTCGGTCATGTCGCCGCCTTCCTCAGTCGAAGGGGGTTCCCTCATCGGTAAGGGTTCGGGGGTGCCCTAGGTCTTTGGCAGGACAGGGCTGGGGCCTCGGTGGAAGCCCGTCGAGACTCTAACTCCCTGATCGATGATCGATCAAAGGGTTGAGAGGCAAAACCTCTTGATCACGAGAAAGTAGGCACGGGGTGCCTTCGAGAAAGACACCGGGTGCCGCTCATTGCAGGGGTTTTCGCAGGTCGGCAGACGTTTGAGCGCGGTACCGCTCAGGGGTCACGCCTGCGGTGCGCAGCCCAGCACGTGTGCCTTCACGATCTCGGCGATCCGGGGATCCTGGCGGCGGAACGCGGCCACCAACTCCTCGTGCTCCTCCGCGTACGACTGCTGGACCGTCCCCAGCCAGCGGATCGACAGCGCGGTGAAGACCTCGATGCCCAGCCCCTCCCAGGTGTGCAGCAGCACCGAGTTGCCCGCCGCCCGGACCATCTCCCGGTGGAAGGCCACCGTGTGCCGCACCTGGGCCGTCCCGTCCGACGCGCGGTCGGCCTCGTAGAGCGCGGCGACATGCGGCTCCAGGGCCGAGCAGTCGTGCGCCAGCCGCCCCGCCGCCAGCTCCGCCGCGATCGCCTCCAGACCGGCCCGGACCGGGTAGCTCTCCTCCAGGTCGGCCGCGGTCAGGTTCCGCACCCGTACGCCCTTGTTCGGCGCCGACTCGATCAGCCGCAGCGACTCCAGCTCGCGCAGCGCCTCGCGCACCGGGGTCTGACTGACCTCCAGCTCGGTGGCGATTCGGCGCTCCACGATCCGCTCGCCCGGCTTCCAGCGCCCGCTGACGATCCCCTCCACGATGTGCTCGCGGATCTGCTCGCGCAGCGAGTGGACGACGGGCGCGGTCATGAGGGCTCCTTAGGGAGGGGCCGCCCATCGGCCCCGGGGGCGTTTGACGTTTAGACAATAAGGCCGCGGGCCCATGGAGGAGGGGCGCACGGGGGCGCTTTCGCGCAGGTGAGACGAGGCTTACACGCTCTCAGCTCGGCGTCTTCTGTCAATACGGGGAACCCCGCGGGCTCCTTCGGTGTCGCCGTCGGCAGAGGGCTCCCGCGCGGGGCGCCCTCGGCACGAGTGGGGGCGACATGAACATCGGGGGACGGCGTGGAGCACTGCGCTGGACGGCCGCGGCGGCCGTGATCGGCGCGCTGGTGGGGGTGACGGGCTGCCAGCAGACGCCCACCCGGGCGGAGGCGAAGCCGGGCCGCACGATCACGGAAGAGAGCACGGAAGAGGTCACGGAACAGATCACGGGAATGGCGGGCGCAGCCCGGGGAGCGGGCGGCGCCTGTGTCTTCGTCAAGCCGGACGGGGCGCAGAAGTTCGGCCATGTCGGCTGGGGCTTCCGGATCACCGGGACCGACCGCTGGGTGTACGGCGCGATCGAGAACCCGAGCGGCAGGCTGTACACGCCGCCGGGCGGCGACATCGGCGCCTGGCAGGCGGAGGGGACGTACGCGCGCATGCTCAGCGAGATGTCCCGGGACGCGCACTATCCCGGCAGGTCAGAGCACCCGTACAGCCGCTACCGCTGCACGTCCTCCTCGACGAGCGACGTGCCGGCGGCGCGGTCGATGATCCGTACCGTCGCCGAACGCGGCTTCCTCGTGGGCGTCGACCCGAGGACCGGGAAGCTCACCTCGCGGGACTGCCTGGACGCCACGTCCGACGTGCTGAAGGCGTACCGGACGCGGGGCCTGGTGCCCGCGCCGAAGATGGCCGTCCCCAATGTGTGGGTGGAGTCGCTGGTGGGGTGGTCGGACAAGAGGCTGACGCCCCGGTGACAGCGCGGTGCCCCGTCCGGAGGACTCCGGACGGGGCACCGTACAGGCACTGCTGAGGCTTACAGGCCGAGCTCGACCTCGAACTCGCCCGCCTCAAGGATCGCCTTGACCGCGGTCAGGTAACGGGCCGCGTCGGCGCCGTCCACCAGACGGTGGTCGTAGGAGAGGGTCAGGTACGTCATGTCGCGGATGCCGATGACCGTGCCCTCCTCCGTCTCGATGACGGCCGGACGCTTGACCGTGGCACCGATACCGAGGATCGCGACCTGGCCCGGCGGCACGATGATCGTGTCGAAGAGCGCGCCGCGCGACCCGGTGTTGCTGATGGTGAAGGTCGCGCCGGACAGCTCGTCCGGGGTGATCTTGTTGGCGCGGACCTTGCCCGCGAGCTCCGCCGTGGCCTTGGCGATGCCGGCGATGTTGAGGTCACCGGCGTGCTTGATGACCGGGGTCATCAGGCCCTTCTCGGAGTCCACCGCGATACCGATGCTCTCGGTGTCGAAGTAGGTGATCGTGCCCTCGTCCACGTTGATCCGGGCGTTGACGGGCGCGTGCGCCTTCAGCGCCTGGGCCGCCGCCTTGACGAAGAACGGCATCGGGGAGAGCTTGACGCCCTCACGGGCCGCGAACGCGTCCTTGGCCCTCCCGCGCAGCTTCATCAGGCGCGTGACGTCGACCTCGACGACCGAGGACAGCTGCGCCTGCTCGTGCAGCGCCTTGACCATGTTGTCGCCGATGACCTTGCGGATGCGCGGCATCTTGACGGTCTGGCCACGCAGCGGGGAGGCCTCCAGGACCGGCGCCTTCTTGGCAGCGGCGGCGGCTTGGCCTCCGGCAGTCGCGGCAGCGGCCGGAGCCGGAGCTGCGGCGGCGGCCTTCGCGGCCTCGGCGGCGGCGATGACGTCCTGCTTGCGGACGCGGCCGCCGACGCCGGTGCCCTTGACGGTGGCCAGGTCGACGCCGTTCTCGGCGGCGAGCTTGCGCACCAGCGGGGTCACGTAGGCGCCGTCGTCACCGGAGGTGGCGGCGGGCGCCGCGGCCGGGGTGACCGGAGCCGGGGCGGGCGCCGGAGCGGCCGGGGCCGGCTCGGGAGCCGGGGTGACCTGCTGCTGCGGGGCCGGAGCCGTGGGCGCCTGCGGAGCCGGAGCCGGAGCGGCCGGAGCCGCGGGGGCGGGCGCCGCAGCCGGGGCAGGAGCCTCGGCGGCGGGCGCGGGAGCCGGAGCCGCAGGGGCCGGAGCAGCGGCCGGAGCCGCGCCCGGGGCGCCGATGACGGCCAGCTTGGCACCGACCTCGGCGGTCTCGTCCTCGGCGACCGTGATCTCCAGCAGCACACCGGAGACGGGCGCCGGGATCTCGGTGTCGACCTTGTCCGTGGAGACCTCGAGCAGCGGCTCGTCGGCCTCGACGGAGTCGCCGACCTCCTTGAGCCAGCGGGTGACGGTGCCCTCGGTGACGGACTCGCCGAGCGCGGGCAGGACGACGTCCGTGCCCTCGGCGGAGCCGCCGCCGGAGGCGGCCTCGGCGGTGGGAGCAGGCGCCGGGGCGGCCTGCTCGGTGGACGGGGCGGCCTGCGGAGCCGGCTCGGGAGCGGCGGCAGGGGCCGGCTCGGCGGCCGGGGCCGGAGCGGCAGCGGGCGCCCCCGTGCCGTCGTCGATGACGGCCAGCTCGGCGCCGACCTCGACGGTCTCGTCCTCGGCGACCTTGATGGACGCCAGGACGCCGGCGGCGGGCGAGGGGATCTCGGTGTCGACCTTGTCGGTCGACACCTCGAGCAGCGGCTCGTCGGCCTCGACGCGCTCACCCTCGGCCTTCAGCCAGCGGGTGACAGTGCCCTCGGTGACGCTCTCACCGAGCGCAGGAAGGGTTACGGAAACCGCCATGGTTTCGGTTGCTCCTTACAAGTGCGGAAGTCTGGGGGTTCGTCGACCGAGGGTCAGTCGTGCGAGTGGAGGGGCTTGCCGGCCAGGGCCAGGTGGGCCTCGCCGAGCGCTTCGCTCTGCGTCGGGTGGGCGTGGATGAGCTGCGCGACCTCGGCGGGCAGCGCCTCCCAGTTGTAGATCAGCTGGGCTTCGCCGACCTGCTCGCCCATGCGGTCGCCGACCATGTGGACGCCGACCACGGCACCGTCCTTGACCTGGACGAGCTTGATCTCGCCCGAGGTGTTCAGGATCTTGCTCTTGCCGTTGCCCGCGAGGTTGTACTTCAGAGCGACGACCTTGTCCGCACCGTAGATCTCCTTGGCCTTGGCCTCGGTGATGCCCACGGAGGCGACCTCGGGGTGGCAGTACGTCACCCGCGGGACACCGTCGTAGTCGATCGGAACGGTCTTCAGACCGGCCAGACGCTCCGCCACCAGGATGCCCTCGGCGAAGCCGACGTGCGCGAGCTGGAGGGTGGGGACCAGGTCACCGACGGCGGAGATGGTCGGGACGTTGGTGCGCATGTACTCGTCGACCAGGACGTAGCCGCGGTCCATGGCGACGCCCTGCTCCTCGTAGCCGAGACCGGCGGAGACGGGCCCGCGGCCCACCGCGACCAGCAGGAGCTCGGCCTCGAACTCCTTGCCGTCGGCGAGGGTGACCTTGACGCCGTCGGCGGTGTACTCGGCCTTCGAGAAGAAGGTGCCCAGGTTGAACTTGATGCCGCGCTTGCGGAACGCGCGCTCAAGAAGCTTGGAGGAGTTCTCGTCCTCGAGGGGGGCCAGGTGCTTGAGGCCCTCGATGATCGTGATGTCCGTGCCGAAGGACTTCCACGCGGAGGCGAACTCGACGCCGATGACACCGCCGCCGAGGACGATCGCCGACTTCGGCACCCGGTCCAGGACGAGGGCGTGGTCGGAGGAGATGATCCGGTTGCCGTCGATCTCCAGGCCCGGCAGCGACTTCGGCACGGAGCCGGTCGCCAGCAGGACGTGGCGGCCCTGGACGCGCTGGCCGTTCACGTCGACGGAGGTGGGGGAGGAGAGGCGGCCCTCACCCTCGATGTACGTCACCTTGCGGGAGGCGACCAGTCCCTGCAGGCCCTTGTACAGGCCGGCGATGACGCCGTCCTTGTACTTGTGGACCCCGGCGATGTCGATGCCCTCGAAGGTGGTCTTCACACCGAACTGCTCGCTCTCGCGGGCCTGGTCGGCGATCTCGCCCGCGTGCAGCAGGGCCTTGGTGGGGATGCACCCCCGGTGCAGGCAGGTACCGCCGACCTTGTCCTTCTCGATCAGGGCGACGTCCAGGCCCAGCTGAGCCCCGCGCAGGGCCGCGGCGTAACCACCGCTACCACCGCCGAGGATCACTAGGTCGAAAACGGTGCTGGCGTCGTTCGCCACGTCACGTCCTCCATGCATGTGCGCCACGCCGGTCTGCGGTGACCGGTCGGCGGCTGGTGTCCGGCCGCTCGTTCTTCGGCCCTTCGGTGGGGCCCTGTCCTGCCGAGGCCCATCTTCGCACTTGTCGGCGCGGGAAGAGACGCCGGGCTGGTGTGTGAGACGTCGCACTCTCCTGTGCCGTCACATGTGCCACGGCAAGGCGACGGGGCCCCGCCCTACCCGCGCGCGGGGCCCCGTCACCGAAAAGGACCTCAGCCCAGGTCGCCCGCGGCCGTCAGTTCGGCCAGCCGGACCAGAGTCCGCACCGCCGTCCCCGTGCCGCCCTTCGGCGTGTACCCGAAGGGCCCGCCCTCGTTGAAGGCCGGTCCCGCGATGTCCAGGTGCGCCCAGGTGATCCCCTCACCCACGAACTCCCGCAGGAACAGACCGGCGACCAGGCCGCCGCCCATCCGCTCACCCATGTTGGCGATGTCGGCCGTGGCGGAGTCCATCCCCTTGCGCAGGTGCTCCGGCAGCGGCATCGGCCAGGCCGGCTCACCGACCTCCTCCGCGGCCTCGTGGATCGCGGAGCGGAACGCCTCGTCGTTCGCCATGATCCCGAACGTGCGGTTGCCCAGCGCCAGCATCATCGCGCCGGTCAGCGTCGCCACGTCCACGATCGCGTCCGGCTTCTCCTGGGAGGCGGCCCACAGCGCGTCGGCGAGGACCAGCCGGCCCTCGGCGTCGGTGTTGAGCACCTCCACGGTCTTGCCGCTGTACATGCGCAGCACGTCACCGGGCCGGGTCGCGGAGCCCGAGGGCATGTTCTCGGCCAGCGCCAGCCAGCCGGTGACGTTGACCTCAAGACCCAGCCGCGCGGCGGCGACCACCGCGGCGAACACCGCGGCCGCCCCGCTCATGTCGCACTTCATGGTCTCGTTGTGGCCGGCCGGCTTGAGCGAGATGCCGCCCGAGTCGTAGGTGATGCCCTTGCCGACGAAGGCGAGATGCTTGCTCGCTTTCGAGGAGGTGTACGACAGCTTCACCAGCCGCGGGCCCGCCGCCGACCCGGCGCCGACGCCCAGGATGCCGCCGTAGCCGCCCTTGACCAGGGCCTTCTCGTCGAGCACCTGCACCTTGATGCCGTGCTCCTTGGCCGCGGCCTGCGCGACGGCGGCGAACGCCTCGGGGTCGAGGTCGTTCGGCGGCATGTTGATCAGGTCGCGGGCGCGGTTGAGCTCCTCGGCCACCGCGGCGGCCCGCTCGATCGCCGCCTTGTAGGCGCGGTCGCGGGGCTTGCCGCCGAGCAGGGAGGCCTCTGCGAGCGGCGCCTTGCCGTTCTTGGCCTTGGCGTCGCTCTTGCCGTTCTCCTTGTAGGTGTCGAAGGAGTACGCCCCGAGGAGGACGCCCTCGGCCACCACACCCGCGTCCGCGGCGTCCGCGAGCGGCAGCGCGAACGCCGCCTTCTTGGCGCCGGAGAGGGTGCGGGCGGCAACGCCGGCGGCCCGGCGCAGCGCCTCCGCGTCGAAGCCGGAGCCCTTCTCGGGCTCGGCGCCCAGGCCCACCGCCACCACGAGCGGCGCCTTGAAGCCGGCCGGCGCGGGCAGCTTCGTCACCTCGCCCTCGGCACCGGAGGCACCGAGGGTCTCCAGGACGCCGGCGAGCCTGCCGTCGTACGCCTTGTCCACGGCCTCGGCGCCCGGTGCGACGACCGGGCCTTCGGCACCCTTGGCCACACCGATCACGATCGCGTCGGCCCGAAGGCCGGGCGCCGCGGCGGTGCTGAGAGTGAGAGCAGTCACGGTGGTGAAATCTCGCTTCCTTGAAAGTCCTGTGCGGCCGGACAAGGGTGGGTCGGCCGAGCCCGAAAACCGACCCTGGAACTCTCTTGCGGCCTGGTCTTTACCAGGGCAGGTAAACACCCGCCCTGAGCCTACGCTCGGGCTCGCTGTCGATCATTCCTACGGCCATTCACCCATCGGTGGCGTCCTGGCCACTTCTTGATCCCCAGTGCCGGTGAGCTGAGTCACACTCGTCTGGTTCAGGCGAGCGTACGCCTCGCCGCTTTGCATGATTTCCACGGATCCTCCTCTGATCGACCACATGGGGATCCATCGGGGGATTCACAGGGGGAGGGGACGACCCATGGCGCATCGCGCGCTCGCACACAGATGGAGAACCACGGCCGCCGTACTGACGGCCGCCGGGCTCATGGCGCTGGGACTGGGCATACCCGGCGCGTCGGCGGCCGAGGAGCCGCGCATCGATCTCAGGGTGCTGGTGGTGGACAACGGCGACAGCCCGGTCCAGGCCATCACCGCCCAGCTGAAGAGCACCGGCATCCCGTACACGACGGTGAACCTGAACGACGCCGACCGTCCGGCCATCACGGACACGTTCCTCAGCGACACGGTGGACGGCACGCCGCGCGCCAAGTACCAGGGCGTGGTGCTGCCCAACGAGGCCCCGTTCGGGGCGGGCTCGGCCGAGCAGACCGCCCTGGAGACCTACGAGCGGACGTACGGCGTCCCGCAGGTCGACGCCTACACCTGGGCGCACCCGGGAGTCGGCCTCGACTACACGAGTCAGGGCGGCTGGGCAGGCACCCTCGACGGGCGTGAGGCGGCCGTGACCACGGCCGGCAAGGCGGGATACTTCGGCTATCTGGACGGCGCCCTCACCTTCGAGGACAACGACGCCTCGACGCAGGAGAGCTACGGCTTCGTCGCCAAGCCCCGTACGGGATTCACCAGTTACGTCGACATCCCGGTGCCCGCCGGGGAGGGCACCGGCAGCCTGATCGGCGAGTACGCGCACGACGGACGCCGTGAACTCGTCGTCACCTTCGCCTACAACCAGTACCAGGAGCAGTTCCGGGTACTTGCCCGTGGCATTGTCGAATGGCTGACTCAGGGCGTACACCTCGGGCAGAGCAGGAACTACTTCGCTGTCCATGTCGACGACGTCTTCGCGCCCGACAGCCGCTGGGACACCGAACGCAACTGCACCCCCGGCGACTTCGACTGCGCGGGCGGCGACGGTGAGGGAACCACGCCGATCCGTATGACCGCGGCCGACGCGCAGTACGCGGCGCGGTGGCAGCAGGAGCACGGCTTCACGCTCGACATGGTCTACAACGCCGGCTCCGGCGAGGAGTGGAAGAGCGAGCACGGCGGCAGCGACCCGCTCACCGACCAGCTGCTCGCCGACAAGGAGCAGTACCGCTGGATCAACCACACCTACACGCACCAGTACCTGGGCTGCGTCCAGGACACCAGCACCGTGCCGTGGAGCTGCGCGAAGAACGCCGACGGCTCGACGCGGTACCCGAGCCGCGCCGACATCTCGGCGGAGATCTCCGCCAACTACGACTGGGGGCTGACGCAGGGCCTTCCGATGGACCGCTCCGAGCTGGTCACCGGCGAGCACTCGGGCCTCAGGACGCTGCCGCAGCAGCCCGACGACAACCCGAACCTGGCCGGCGCTCTCGCCGACAACGGCATCGCCTGGACCGCCTCGGACAACTCCCGCGAGGCCGAGCAGCGTCCGGTCGGCACCAGCACGCTGACCGTGCCGCGCCATCCGATGAACGTGTACTACAACGTGGGCACCGACGCCGAGATGGTCGACGAGTACAACTGGATCTACACCTCGGCGGCCGACGGCGGCAGCGGCGTCTGCGAGAACAATCCCACGTCCACCTGCCTCGACGAGCCGCTGGACACCGCCACCGGCTACGACGAGTACATCGTCCCGCTGGAGGCCCGCACCGCCCTCGGACACGTCGTCGCGGGCGACCCGCGCCCGCACTACGCCCACCAGTCCAACCTGGCCGAGGACCGGACGCTCTACCCGGTCATGGACAAGGTGCTGGCAGACTACGCGGCCCTCTTCGCCGACAACACGCCGGTGCAGAACCTCGCGCAGAGCGCCATCGGCACCGAGCTGCAACGACGCGCCGCCTGGCAGACCGCCGTCACGAACGGCCAGGTCACCGCGTACCGCATCGGGAACGAAGTCACCGTCACCGCACCGTCCGGGACGCAGATCCCGGTGACCGCACCGGAAGGGACGCAGAGGCAGCTCTTGATCGGCACCACCACCTTCGGCACGCCCTACGCGGGAGCGCGCTCGGCCTGGACCACGCCAGCCGCGCTGCAGCCCGGGCTGACGCTGAAGCTGCCGTAGAGAAGCGCCCTTTCAGGGGCGCGGGGAACTGCGCGACCGGCCACAACGAGCCCGCAGCCGGGGGCCGAGCCGCAGTTCCCCGAACGTCATCCGCACTACAAGGGGGAACCGCGTAGCGATGCGTACGGGCCGTCATGTCACCATGCTCACCGAAGGCACCTATCCGCATGTCCACGGCGGGGTCAGCACCTGGTGCGACCAGCTCGTCAAGGGCATGCCGGAGGTCGACTTCCACGTCCTGTCGCTCACCGGCAGCGGCCGCGAACCCGTGACCTGGGAGCTGCCGCCCAACGTCTACCGGCACACCTCCGTGCCGACCTGGGGCCCACGGCCCGGGCGCGCACGGGCGCCGCTCGGCCGGGCCCGCCGCCGCTTCCTCGAGTCGTACGAGCGTTTCCTGCTCTCCTTCCTCTCCCCGGAGGCGAACTGCGACTTCGGCGAGGCGCTGTACGAGCTCGCCGAACTCGCCCGCGACGGACGTCTGTCGGCGGCGCTGCGCACCGAGTCCGCGCTGCGTTCGCTGATGCGGATATGGACGATGCCGCAGCTCGCGACGGCCGCGGCCCGTCCGACCGTCCACGACGCGCTGACCGCGACCGACCTGCTCGAACACGCACTCAGGCCGCTCGGTGTCCGCATCCCCGAGGACTCCGTGGCCCACGCCGTCAGCAGCGGTCTGGCGACCCTGCCCGCGCTCGCCGCCCGCAAGCTGGACGGCGTGCCCTTCCTGCTCACCGAGCACGGCATCTATCTGCGCGAGCGCTACCTCGGCTACCGCAGCGGCGAACAGCGCTGGCCGGTCAAGGCGTTCATGCTCGGCTTCTACCGCGAGCTCAACTCCCTGGGTTACCGCGCCGCCGACCTGATCACCCCGTGCAACCAGTACAACCGCCGCTGGGAGGAGCGCGGCGGCGCCGACGCCGACAAGATCCGCACGGTCTACAACGGCGTCGACCCGGCCGCCTTCCCGCACGCGGGGCCCGAACCCGAGGTGCCCACGCTCACCTGGTGCGGCCGCGTCGACCCCATCAAGGACCTCGAAACGCTTCTCCGCGCGTATGCCCTGGTCCGCGCCGAGATCCCCGAGACCCGGCTCAGGCTGTTCGGCCCGGTCCCGGCCGGCGGCGAGGCCTACCACACCAAACTGGAGAAGCTCGCCGCCGAGCTCGGCGTGAGGGACGGACTGACCTTCGAGGGCCGCATCAGCGAGGTCTGGCGGGCCTACGCGGCCGGTCACGTCGTCATGCTGTCGTCGATCTCCGAAGGTTTCCCGTTCTCCATCATCGAGGCCATGTCCTGCGGCCGTACGACGGTCTCGACGGACGTCGGAGGGGTGCGCGAGGCCGTGGGCGACACGGGTCTGGTGGTGCCCCCGCGCGAGCCGGAGAAGATGGCCGCGGCCGCGCTCACCCTCCTCCGGGACGACGAACGGCGCCTGGAACTGGGCGAACTGTCCCGCCAGCGGGTCATCGACCGCTTCACGCTCCGCCGCAGCGTGGACGCCTTCCGGACGATCTACCAGGAGCTCGCGGGCCTGCCCGAGGTCTACGAGCCCACGCTGGAGACCGTCGCCGACTGGACCCTCGAACTGCGCGACCCGTGGTACGCGGCGGTCGCGACGGACGGAACCGGCTGGTGAGCGGAAGCCTCTGGATGCCCCCGGGCTCCCGCCCCGACACCCTCCCGTACATCCCCCGGCAGCACACCCCGAGTTGGGCGCAGCCCGACCCGGTCGACGAACTCGCCGAGCGGCTCGACGACGTCATAGCCGCGGCCGTCCACCCGGACGAGATAGCCGCCGTGCTGGAGTCCGACGGCCTCTCGGACGACCAGATACGCGAGCGGTACGGCGTGAAGAACTCCTTCGCGCTCGCCGAGGAGCTGTACGAGCGCGTCGAACGCCGTTACCCCGAGCCGGACGGCCCGCTCCACGACCCCTGGCAGATCCGCCTCCTCGGCTGCCTCCTCCGCGGGGTCGTCTTCGCCCTGCCGGGCTTCGGCTACGTCCTCGGGGCACCCCTGCTCGCCGGCCCCGGGGGCGACCTCGGCCTCCCGGCCGGCACGGTCCCGCTGCTGGCCGGCGCCCTGTGCGGCTGGGCCTGGAACCAGGGGCTCGCCCACCGGGCCTACTCCTGGCTCGGGCTCGGCGACCGCTTGGCCGCCCGCCGATCCCTGCTCCTGGGAGCGCCGGCGGGCGCGCTGCTCGGCGCCCTGATCGCCCTCGCCGTCGCCGGTACGGCCCACCCGGCGGCGATCGTCTTCGCCGCCGGCCAGTCCGGCTACCTGGGCGCGGCCACCGTCCTGCTGGTGATGGGCCGCGAACGGGCCCTGCTGATCGCCCTCTTGCCGATGGCGGCGGGCGCGGCCGTCACCGTGGCCCAGCCCGTGCCCGACGCGGCGAGACTCGCCCTGCTGCTCGGCTCGCTGGCCGTGGTGGGAGTCCTCGCCCTGCGCGAAGTGGCGCCCGCCCTGCGGGACGGGGGCGAGGGCAGCTGGACCGCCGGACTGACCGCGCTGCTGCCCTTCGGCGCGTTCGGGCCGGTCCCCGAGCACCGGCGCACCGCGGCCCCCCGGCTCGCGGCCTCCCTGCCGTACGCCCTGTTCGGGCTCGGCAGCGGGGTCCTCGTCGTCTACGGGGCACTCGGGGACGTCCTGGCCGGCGAGGAACAGAGCGCGATCGCCGCGCCCGCCGCCGTGGCGCTCACCCTCAGCATGGGCCCGGCCGAATGGCTGCTGTACCGCTTCCGCAGCGGCGGCCTGGCCGGACTGCGCTCCAGCAGCACCCCGAAGGCGTTCTGGCGGACCACGGCACGCACCGTCGTCCAGTGCCTGACCGGCTACCTGGCCAGCCTGCTGGCCCTCAGCCTCGCCACCTCGGCCCTGTGGCCGCACGCCCAGGGCCTCACCGGCGTCCGCCTGGCCGGGCTGCTCCTGCTCGGCGTGGTCCTGTGGACGGGCCTGCTGCTCCAGTCCTTCGGCGCGGTCACCGGCGCGGCGGCGGTGTGCTGCGCGGCGGCCCTCGCCCAGACCGTCGCCCTCGTCACGCACACCGGCGACCCGCACTGGGTCGGCCTGATCGTGTACGGCACGGCCGCGGTCACCCAGGCGGGCCTGGTCTGCGCCCTGTTGGGAAGGGCGACCGCCCACCGATGAGCACCCTGCTGGTTCCTTACTACGAGCACCCGTCCGTCCGCCCCGCCGAATGGGACGCGATCGTGGCGGCGGCCCCCCGCCTCCACGGCGTCGTCCTCAACCCGGCCAGCGGCCCCGGCGACCGCCCCGACCCGGCCTTCGCCGAGACCGCCGCCCGACTGCGGGCGGCGGGGGCGCGGGTGCTCGGCTACACCGACACCGACTACGGCCGCAGACCCCACACCGACGTCGTCCGCGACCTCACGCGGTACCGCGACTGGTACGGCACCGACGGCGCCTTCCTCGACCAAGTCAGCGCGGGTCCCGAGGAGTTCCCGCACTACCAGAGGCTCGCGGTGGCCGCCTGGGGCCTCGGCTGCACCACCCTGGTCCTCAACCACGGCACCCCGCCCCACCCCTCCTACGCCAGGATCGCCGACGTCCTCGTCACCTTCGAGGGCACCTGGGACTCGTACCGCCGCCTCCCACCACAGCCCCGGCCCGGCACCACCGGCGTACGGCTGTGCCACCTCGTGTACGACGTCCCGCCCGACGTCGACCTGGCGGAGCTCGCCCGCGCGCGGGGCGCCTCGGTGCACTGTGCGGTGCCGGGCGCGGGAGATCATCCCTGGGGTACGTTGCCGCACACCCTGGAGCCCGCCCGGTGAGACGCCCGATCCTGCACCTTGTTCTGCTGAGCGCCTCGCTTCTGCTGCTGGCGGCCTGCACGACCGTTCCGGACAAGGACGCCGACGAGCCGAGCGGTGAGCGCTGGCAGCCGCGCCCCGGCATCGCCTGGCAGTGGCAGCTCAGCGGCCGGATCGACACCAGCGTCGACGTCCCGGTCTACGACATCGACGGCTTCGACCAGTCCGAGGCGACCGTCACCGCGCTGCACCGCCAGGACCGCAAGGTCATCTGCTACCTCTCGACCGGCGCCTGGGAGGACTGGCGCCCCGACGCGAAGAAGTTCCCCAAGTCGGTCCTGGGCCGCGGCAACGGCTGGGAGGGCGAGCGCTGGCTCGACATCCGCCGCACCGACGTCCTGGAACCCCTGATGGCGGCCCGTATCGACATGTGCCGCGAGAAGGGCTTCGACGCGGTCGAGCCCGACAACATGGACGGCTACCGCAACCGCACCGGCTTCCCCCTGAAGGCCGCCGACCAGCTCCGCTACAACCGCCTGATCGCGAAACTCGCCCACGACCGCGGCCTGGCCGTGGGCCTGAAGAACGACCTGGACCAGATCCCCGAGCTGGTGGACGACTTCGACTTCGCGGTCAACGAACAGTGCGCCCAGTACGACGAATGCGCCGACCTGTTGCCCTTCATCGCCGCGGGCAAGGCCGTCTTCCACGTCGAGTACGAACTGCCGACCGGCCGCTTCTGCGCCGGCTCCCGCAGCCTGAAACTGAGTTCGATGCTCAAGAAGTACGAACTGGGGGTGTGGCGCCGGGCCTGCTGAACGGGCTAGCGCCCCAGGGTCAGCGCGACGAGCGCCGCAGTGGCCGCCGTCTCCGCGAGCCCTCCGAACACGTCCCCGGTCACCCCGCCGAACCGCCGGACGCAGTGCCGCAGCAGGAGTTCGGCGACGCCGAGGGCGGCAAGGACGGCGAAGGCCGTGCGGACCGCGTCGTACGGCCCGAAGAGCGCCCCCGCACCGGCCGCCACCAGCGTGACGGCGACGGCGGCGACCGTCGCACCCCGCACCGGCACCACGCCCGCCACCGCCGCTCCCAGCCCCTCCGGCCGCGCCGCCGGTATCCCGGTGCGGGCGGCCAGGGTGAGCGCCAGGCGGGCGGCGGTCGCCGAGACGACGGCGGCCACGGCACCCCGGGTCCAGGAGTCGGCGTAGAGCTGGGACAGTGCGGCCACCTGGGCGAACAGTACGAGGACGAGGGTGATCACCCCGAAGGGCCCGATGTCCGACTGCTTCATGATCCGCAACGCGTCCTCGGCGGGCTTGCCGCTGCCCAGCCCGTCCGCGGTGTCCGCGAGGCCGTCCAGGTGCAGTCCGCGGGTGAGGACGGCCGGTACGGCGACGGAGGCGACGGCGGCGAGCAGCGGGCCCGTGCCCAGGCACAGCAGGAACACGCCGAGCACGGCCGCACACACGCCGACCGCCAGACCGGCCACAGGCGCGCACAGCATGCCGCCCCGGGCGGCCTCCCGGTCCCAGCGGGTCACCTTGACCGGGAGCACGGTGAGGGTGCCGAAGGCGAAGCGGAGGCCGTCGGGCCAGGAGGAGGGTGAGGAGGTCGGGGTCGTGGACACCGGCGCAGGTTACCCGGCGGTCGGGAGAGCGCCCAGGGCAGCCGTGGATAAAGTGCTCATATGGGACATTGGCTGGAGCGGAACATCATCGAGCCGGGCAAACTGCCCCTGCTTCTCGCCCTCACCGCGTTCGTGCTGACGTTCCTGGTCACCCGGGTCGTCACGCGCATGATCCGGGCGGGCAAGGGGCCCTTCGGCAACGTCAGCGCCGGAGGAGTGCACGTCCACCACGTGGTCCCCGGGGTCGTCCTCACTGTCCTCGGCGGCTTCGGCGCCGTCGCCAGCACCCGGCACGGCTTCGGCTCGGCCGCGTTCGCCGTCGTCTTCGGCATCGGCGCGGGTCTGGTCCTCGACGAGTTCGCGCTGATCCTGCACCTCGACGACGTCTACTGGACCGAGGCGGGACGCAAGAGCGTCGAGGTCGTCGTACTCACCGCGGCCCTGGTCGGCCTGGTCCTGTGCGGCTTCGTGCCCTTCGGGGTCAACGACCTCAACGACGACGAACTCCAGGACCGCGGCTCCGTCATCGTGAGCGTGGCCGTGAACTTCGTCTTCTCGCTCCTCGCCCTGGCCAAGGGCAAGGCCCGCACCGCGATCTTCGGCGTGATCGTCCCCCTCGTCGCACTCGTCGGCGCCATCCGGCTGGCCCGCCCCGGCTCCCCCTGGGCCACGCGCTTCTACGGCCGCCGCCCGCGCGCCCGCGCCAGATCCACACTGCGCGCCTATCACCACGACCGCCGCTGGGCGGGCCCCAGCCGCACCGTTCAGGACTGGATCGGCGGCAGACCGGACGAGCCCGTCCGCGCCCTCGAACGCCGGTGACGCAGCGCCGCCACCCCGCACAGCACCAGCACGACCCCGATCGCCGCCAGATGCTCCTTGCCGGCCAGGTTCTCCTTCAGCGCCACCTCGACCACCATCGCCGCGATCACCGCACCCGCCGTGACATGGGCGCCGTAGCGCCAACCGACGAACACGGCGAGACCCACCACGGCCGCCGACGGCCCGGTGTCCACCACATGCGCGTCCGAGCCGGGCAGACCCAGCGGGCTGTCCGGACCCAGCCAGATACCCAGGCGCGCGTACAGGGTGCCGGCGAGCGTGGCGGCGTAGGCGAGGGTGAGCGTCCGCCACCGGCCCAGACAGATCTCGGCGATCCCGAACACCAGCAGGATCTGCCCCAGGGCGCCCCAGGCGGGCAGGTCAAGGGCGGGCACGAACAGGGACAGGGGAGTGCGCAGAAGGGCGAGCCACAGCGGGTCCTCGGCCCGCACGGCACCGAGGTTCTGCACGAGCTGATAGCCCCAGGACTGGTTGTGCACGAAGTGCAGGACCGCCGTCAGACAGACCGCCCCGAGGGTCATGGGGACCGCCCGCCACCCGCGCTCGAGCAGCGCGTCGCGCACGGTGACGTACAGCAGTCCCCATTCGGCGCGGGCCCGGTGGGCGAGCGTGTTCATTCGGCGGTCCTCATCGTCGTACCACCGGCGAAGACCGACCGAGACAGGGCGAAGTTGAGAGAGACCCGAGTGATCTCGATCTCGTGCGCTGTTACTCCTTCTCGGACCCCTCGGCGTCCGTCGGCTTCTCGGCGTCCGCCGGCTTCTCGGAAACCTCCGGCTTCTCGGGGAGTTCGGCGGCCAGTGCCGCCGCGGCCTGTACCAGCGGCAGCGCCAGCAACGCCCCCGCGCCTTCCCCGACCGTCACCCCATGGTCGAGCAGCGGCTCCAGCGCCATCCGGTCCAGCGCCTTGGCCTGGCCCGGCTCCCCGCTGTTCTGCCCGGCCAGCCACCAGTCCGGCGCCCGGAACGCGATCCGCTGCCCCACCAGCGCGCAGGCGGCCACCACGACGCCGTCCAGGATCACCGGCATCTTCCGCACCGCACTCTGCAACAGGAACCCGGTCAGCGCGGCGAGGTCGGCCCCGCCCACCGTCGCCAGCAGCTGCAACTGGTCCCCGAGCACCGGCCGGGCCCGCCGCAGCGCGTCCCGGATCGCCGCGCACTTGCGCATCCACGCCAGGTCGTCGATCGCCTGCCCGCCCCGCCCGGTCACGACGGACGCGTCGGTCCCGCACAGCGCGGCGATCAGTGTGCCCGCCGCCGTGGTCCCGCCCACGCTCACATCGCCGAGCACCACCAGATCCGTACCGGAGTCGGCCTCCTCGTCGGCCACGGCGACCCCGGCCCGGAAGGCGGCCTCCGCCTCCTCCGGCGTGAGCGCGTCCTCGATGTCGATACGCCCGCTGCCGCGCCGCACCCGGTGCCCCGCGACCTCGCCGGGCAGCGTCTCGGGGTCGCAGTCCAGCGCCATGTCGACCACCCGCACCGGCACGCCGAGCCGCCGGGCAAGCACCGACGCCGGCCGGTCGCCCTCCATGACCTCGCGCACCAATGCGGCGGCGGTGCCCGCGGGCCGCCCAGAGACGCCCAGTTCGGCGATGCCGTGGTCACCGGCGAACAGCACGACCTTCGGCCGTTCGATCGGCCGCACCGGCACGGCCGACTGCGCCGCGGCCAGCCACTCACCCAGTTCGTCCAGCCGTCCCAGCGCTCCGGGCGGCACGACCTGACGCTCCCGGCGTGCCTCGGCGTCACGGCGCATCCCGCCGTCCGGGCGCTCGATCAGATCGGTGAAGTCGTCGAGATTAAGCGAGCTCATTCGCCGAACAGTACCGGCCCTGATCGAACACGGAGGCGCCACATCGCCACGACGACCGTGCGACGTCGTTGCGCTCAAGATCGCCATCCCATACGTTCCGGTTTGCAGCGGAATGTCGTACGCCCCCGGGAGCCGCCCATGTCCGCATCCTCCGCATCCTCCGCATCCTCCGCGCCTCTGGCCCGGCGTCTGCGCTCCGTCGCCCGCGCGATACTGCCGTTCCCCGAACCGGAGAGCTGGCTGGACGTGGGCACGGGCGACGCCCGCTTCCCCGAGGCGGCCCGGCAGGTGTTCCCGTACACGTCCTTCGACGGCCTCGACCCCACCCCCCGTGTCGAATGGGCCCGCCGCGCCGAACGCGTCGAGGAGGCCCACCTGGGCCGGCTGACCGACCCGCAGATCACCGCCCGCCTGCGCGCCCGCTACGACGTGGTCAGCATGATCCACCACCTGCCGCGCACCCCGGACCCACGCGCCGAACTCCGGGCCGCCCTGGCCGTACTCCGCCCGGGCGGCCACCTCCTGCTCGAACTCCCCGACCCGCAGAGCGCGTTCGCCACGCTCCTCGGCAGGCGCTGGCTGCCACGCCACCGTCGGCTCCACCTGCTGCCGCTGGCCGAGCTGCGCGCGGAACTGGAGTCCCAGGGCTGCGCGGTCGTCACCGCGGACCGCCGGGCCGCGCACGTCCCCCGGGACCTGCCGGGCGCCCTGTTCCTGGTCCTGCCCAAGTCCCTGCCCACCCGGGCGAAGATCCCGCTGCTGGCCGCGGCCAAGGCGGTGGAGCAGGCCCTGGCACCGCTGCTCGTACTGACCCGCTGCTCGAACACCTACCGCGTGATCGCCCGCCGGGGGGGCGTCAGCCCCGTAGCACCAGCGCCTGCCCCGCCACCACCAGCAGCACCTGCTCGCATTCGGCCGCGAACGCCGCGTTGAGCCGCCCGAGTTCGTCCCGGTAGCGCCGCCCGGACGCCGTGGCCGGGACGATCCCCGACCCCACCTCGTTCGACACGGCGACGACGGTCCGCCGCGTGGCCCGCACCGCCTCCGTCACGTCCCGCACCCGCGCCCGCAGCGCCCGCTCGCCGCCGTCGGCCCACTCCGCGTCGTCCCACGCCCCGACCGCGTCCATCGCGTCCGTCAGCCACAGGGACAGACAGTCGATGAGCAACGGCGGCCCGTCGTCCTTCAGCAGCGGCACCAGGTCACAGGTCTCGGCCGTACGCCACGACCCCGGCCGCCGCTCCCGGTGCGCGCTCACCCGCGCGGCCCACTCGCCGTCCCCGTTGCGGGCGCCGCCCGTCGCCACGTACAGCACGTCGGGGAACGCCTCAAGGCGCCGCTCGGCCTCCACCGACTTCCCGGACCGGGCCCCGCCCAGCACCAGCGTCCGCCGCGGCACATCCGGTACGTCCTCGTAGGCGCCGACGGCCAGCGTCGTGCCGTCCGGCACGGCCCGCGCCCCCGCCGCGGCGAGCCGCCGCCGCACCTCCGCCCCCGGCGGCACGTCGTGGTCGAGATGCACGGCGACGACGTCCGTCGTCGGCCCGATCGCCCGCACCGCCCGCAGCTTGGCGAGCGCGTCCGGCCGCGCCCCCACATCGGCGAGCACCAGGTCGTACGTCTCGGCGAACCCGTTCTCCAGCCCGGCGGGCGCACCCCCGGGCGGCAGATACAGCAGCCGCTGCCCGTCCGGCCCGGTCACCGCGTACCCGGTCCCCGGCGCGTCCATCGCCACCGCCCGCACCCGATGCCCTGTCAGCAGCGCCAACTCCCGCCCGTCCGGTACCCGCCCGGGCTGCGGCAGCCCGGCCGGCACCTCGACCGCCGGCCCGTCGTGCGGATGGGACAACAGCACCTGCCGTACGCCCCCCAGCGAACGCCCCGCCCGCGCCGCCGCGAACGCCGCGCCCGGCGTCAGATCGAGCATCAGTGCCCCGTCCACGAGCAACGAGGTCGCCGCCCGGGCATCCGCACCGAGCGCGGCCGCGCAGGCAGCACAGGGGCAATCGGGGTGAGGGAGCCCCGCGGGGCCGCCGGTGCCGAGCAAAGTAACGTCCACAGCCCCGATTCTCGCCGGTCGCCGTTGGTATCGCGCGTCTGGGACGCCGCCCAAGGGGCGCGACCGGCCCCGGACGGCCCGCACTGTGACGACGACCCGCAGGTTCTTCAACAGCCCGCCCAGCGGAACGAATAGGCTCGGGGCAGGAGCCGGACCAAGATCCGGCTCCCGCTGTGCAAGGGCTCACACCAGGGAGGCGTACATGGCGGCATGGACGTGGCGGTTCGAGAAGTCCGACGGCACCGAGGTTCAGCCCGCGGTGGTGCCGGAGGAGTTCACCACGCAGGGGGACGCCGAGTCCTGGATCGGGGAGTACTGGAAGGACCTGCTCGAAGGCGGTGCGGACCAGGTGCACCTCTTCGAGGACGGGACGAAGATCTACGGTCCGATGAGCCTGCACGCCCAGGAGGCGTAGCCGGCCGGGGCGGCCGGACACCGGCCGCCCCTCGTCGTGTCACTGTCCGGATGTCACTGTCCGGCTCCCTCACTGCTCACCCAGCGTCACCTCCACGGTCTTCGTACGGCCGTCGCGAGTGAACCTGACCGACGTCCTGTCACCCGGTTTCTCCGCCGCCAGGGCCTCGGTCAGCGAGGTGATGGTCGTGATGTCCGTGTCGCCGAACCTGGTGATGATGTCCCCGGCCTCGATGCCGGCCTTGTCGGCGGCCCCGCCGTCCTCGACCTCGACGACGGCGACACCGGCGGCCCGGTAGCTGTCGTCGACGACCGTGCGGGCGGTGATGCCGAGCGCGGCCCGGCCCGAGTCGGTGACCCTGCCGTCCCTGATGATCTGGCCGGCGACCGTCTTCACCATCGACGCGGGGATCGCGAACCCGATTCCGGGCGCGCTGCTCCCGAGGCCGGGGTCGATGGCGGCCAGTGTCGGGATGCCGATGACCTGACCGTCGAGGTTGACGAGGGCGCCCCCGCTGTTGCCCGGGTTGATGGCGGCGGACGTCTGCACCATGTTGGCGATCGTCGCGCCCGTACCGCCGTCGGCGCGGCCCTCGCTGACGGTCCGTCCGGTCGCCGACACGATGCCCTGCGTCACGCTGGACGACAGCCCGAGCGGTGAACCCATGGCGAGGACGATCTGCCCGACCTCGACCTTCGAGGAGTCCCCGAAGACGGCCGCCTTCAGCCCGTCCGGCACCCTGTCCAGCTTGATGACGGCGAGATCCTGCTCGGGGTAGGAGTGGACCAGCGTCGCGGCGAGCACGTTCTCGCTGTTCGCGGTCGTCACCTCGAAGGTCCTCGCGTCGCCCACCACATGCGCGTTGGTGACGATGTGGCCCTTGTCGTCGTACACCACGCCCGAGCCCAGATCACCGCTCGCCTGGATCTGCACGACCGACGGCAGAACGTCCTTGATCACCTTCTGGTAGTCGCTCTGCAGATCACTGTCCACCGCGGGAACGGCGGCCTGGGTGGTCGACTTCTCCGCCTTCGACTTCTCCGCCTTCGACGAGGACCCCGAGTCGGAACACCCGCTGACGAGTGCGAGACAGCACGCGAGAGCGGCGACGGGAGAGGCGAGCCGCGGAGCACGGGTACGGGCACGGATACGGGAAGCGTCCATGCCCCCGAGTCTCACTTCGGGGATCTGCGCCCGCCTTGTGCTGCGCGCCCGAATGGGCTCAGCCCCGCACCCCGCACAGATGCAGCAGCGCCGCGACTCCCCGATACGGGTCGGTCCGCCCGGCCCGCTCCTCGGCCGTCAGCAGCGTCTCGACGTCTGCCGGGATCTCGGCGTCGTCCACTGCGGTGTCCGTGAAGACCCGCACGCCGTACCAGGCGGCGAGCGGCGCCCCGATGCCCGCGAGGGTCGCGGTCAGCGTCGCCAGGCGGTCGGCGCGGACGTCGAGGCCGAGCCGGTTCGTGTAGGCGGTGGTGTCGAAGGCGGTCAGTGCCCCGGCCCAGTCGCCCGACAGCCCCGGCCGCATGGCCAGCGCGTCCGCGTTGCGCACGAGCAGCGACAGCAGCCCGCCCTGGGCGAGCATCCGGGCCAGCCCGGCCAGCAGCGGATCGGGCTCCTCGACGTACATGAGCACGCCATGACACAGCACGACGTCGAAACTGCCCGGCAGGAAGTGCACTCCGGTGTCCCGGCCGTCGCTCTGGACGATCCGCACCCGCTCCCGGATCCCCTCCGGCTCGGCGGCGAGGGCCTCCCGCACGGCGGAGATCATCTTCGGGTCCTGCTCGACGCCGGTGACCTGATGCCCCGCCCGGGCCAGCCGCAACGCCTGCGTGCCCTGGCCCATCCCCACGTCGAGCACCCGCAGGCGCTGCCCCACCGGGAACCGCCCGACTATCTGCGCGTCGAGCTGCCGGGCCACCAGCTCCTGTCGTACGACGTCCCGCAGCCCGCCCAGCTTGCTCAGCCAGGCATCCGCCGCGCCCCCGGTGAACGGCGTAGTGCTCAGGGCCGCTCTCCGCGCTTGACCTGCGGCTTCGGCAGCCGGAGCCGACGCATCTGGAGGGAGCGCATCAGCGCGTAGGCCACGGCGCCGCGCCGGTTCTGGTCCGGGAAGCGCTCGGCCAGCCGCTTCTTCAGACGGAAGCCGGAGAGGGCCGAGTCGAGCACGATCAGCACGATCACGACCAGCCACAGCAGCAGCGCGATGCTTTGCAGCGCACCGACCTGCACCATGCTCAGCACGAGGATGACCACGGCCATCGGCAGGAAGAACTCGGCGATGTTGAACCGCGAGTCGATGGTGTCGCGCGCGAACTTGCGCACCGGGCCCTTGTCACGCGCGGGCAGGTACCGCTCGTCACCGCCGGCGAGCGCCTGGCGCTGCTTCTCCAGCTGCGCGCGACGCTCGTCGCGCTGGCGCTTGGAGGCCTCCTTGCGCGACGTGGGCGTTTGGGCGACGCTGCGGCGCTGGGACTGGGCCTCACTGCGCTTGGGCGTGGGCCTGCCCTTCGGGGCCTGCGGGTCGCGGGTCTGCTTGGAGTCGGTCAGCGGCGCCTTGTCGGCGGCCGGGGCCTTCTCATCCTTGGCACGGCTTCGGAACACAAAACCCAAGGGTACGGGGTCAGGGGGCATGGACCCCAGCCCGGTGGGGAACGATCCGGCAACACCGGTCGTCTGTAGTGGGGAAGAGGGACCCTGATGGTCACCTACTCCTTACGCCGGAGCAGGGCCTTGGCCAGTCGTCCTTGGGGATGAGCGCATCCGTCCCCGAACAGTGCGGTAATGGATGCAGGGCCCGTACTGTGGGTTCTGTTGCAGAGCTGGAGCTGGAAGTCCGTCAGAAGGGGGCGCGCGAAGCCCATGAGCGGTGTCATGAAGCGTATGGGGATGATCTTCCGCGCGAAGGCGAACAAGGCCCTTGACCGGGCCGAGGACCCGCGCGAAACCCTCGATTACTCGTATCAGAAGCAGCTGGAACTGCTGCAGAAGGTGCGCCGAGGCGTGGCCGACGTGGCCACGTCCCGCAAGCGCCTGGAACTCCAGCTGAACCAGCTGCAGTCCCAGTCGTCCAAGCTGGAGGACCAGGGCCGCAAGGCGCTCGCGCTGGGTCGTGAGGACCTGGCCCGCGAGGCGCTCTCCCGCCGCGCCGCACTCCAGCAGCAGGTGACGGACCTCGAGACGCAGCACTCGACCCTCCAGGGCGAGGAGGAGAAGCTCACCCTGGCGGCCCAGCGGCTCCAGGCCAAGGTCGACGCCTTCCGCACCAAGAAGGAGACGATCAAGGCCACGTACACCGCGGCCCAGGCGCAGACCCGCATCGGCGAGGCGTTCTCCGGCATCTCCGAGGAGATGGGCGACGTCGGCCTGGCGATACAGCGTGCCGAGGACAAGACGGCCCAGCTCCAGGCGCGGGCCGGAGCCATCGACGAACTGCTCGCCTCCGGCGCCCTGGACGACCAGTCCGGCATGCACAAGGACGACATCCAGGCCGAGCTGGACCGCCTCTCCGGTGGTACGGATGTAGAGCTGGAGCTGCAGCGCATGAAGGCGGAGCTGGCTGGGGGCACCTCCCAGGCTATTGGCACTGGGGGAGGCACCTCGTCCCAGCAGGCCATCGAAGGTGGCACGAGCCAGCAGCAGTCCCAGCAGCAGCCGCAGGACACCCCGCGCTTCGACAAGCAGTAACGCCGGCCGGGGCCCACGCCTAGGAGGGCGACATGATCGTACGGATCATGGGGGAGGGGCAGGTGAGGCTGGCCGACAGCCACCTCACCGAGCTGAACAAGCTGGACGACGAACTCCTCAGGGAGATGGAGAACGGCGACGGCCCCGGATTCCGCCGCACCTTGCAGGCCCTGCTGGCCAAGGTGCGCGAACTGGGCGACCCCCTGCCCGACGACTCCCTGGAACCGTCGGAACTGATCCTGCCGTCGCCGGACGCGACGCTGGAGGAGGTACGGGAGCTGCTGAGCGACGACGGCCTGATCCCGGGCTGAGGTGAGGGGGAACGTACAGGTAGCCCCCGTTCCGCAGCCCGCGGAGCCCCCGTACCGTTGGCAGACGTGAGCACCCTCGAGCGAGCCCGGCGTCATCTCAAAGCGCACCCCACGACGCTGGACGCGGCCCTCGCGGCCGGCGTGCTCGCCTGCATGGTGGCCGGCTCGTTCGTCGACCCGCGCAGCAAACACGACGTCAGCTGGATCCTGCGCACCCCCGACCCGCTCAGCCTCGTCCTCATCGTGCTCGCCGCCGCCACCCTCGTGTTCCGCCGCCGCGCCCCGATGACGGTCCTCGCCCTCACCGGAGGCTTCGCCCTCGTGGAGGCCGTCACCGGCGACCCCCGCGCCCCCGTCGCCATGTCCGCGGTCATCGCGCTCTACACCGTCGCCTCCACCACCGACCGCCCCACCACCTGGCGCGTCGGCCTGCTCACCATGACCGTCCTCACCGGCGCCTCCATGCTCGCCGGGCCGCTCCCGTGGTACGCCCAGGAGAACCTCGCGATCTTCGCCTGGACCGGCATCGGCGCCACCGCGGGCGACGCCGTCCGCAGCCGCCGCGCCTTCGTCCACGCCATAAGGGAGCGCGCCGAACGGGCCGAGCGCACCCGCGAGGAGGAGGCCCGCCGCCGGGTCGCCGAGGAACGCCTGCGCATCGCCCGCGACCTGCACGACGTGGTCGCCCACCACATCGCCCTGGTCAACGTCCAGGCCGGAGTCGCCGCCCATGTCATGGACAAGCGGCCCGACCAGGCCAAGGAGGCCCTGGCCCACGTACGGGAGGCCAGCCGCTCGGCGCTGAACGAGCTGCGCGCCACCGTCGGGCTGCTCAGACAGTCCGGCGACCCGGAGGCCCCGACCGAACCCGCGCCCGGACTGGACCGGCTCGACGAACTCGTCGGCACCTTCCGCAGCGCGGGGCTGCACGTCGAGGTGGCCCGCGCGGACAACGGGATCACCCTGCCCGCCGCCGTCGGCCTGGCCGCCTACCGCGTGATCCAGGAAGCCCTCACCAACGTGCAGAAGCACGCCGGGACCGAGGCGAAGGCCGAGGTGAGCGTCGTACGCGTGGGACCGAACATCGAGATCACCGTCCTCGACAACGGCGCGGGCGAGGACCACGACCCGGAGACCGTCGGCGGCCACGGCCTGCTCGGCATGCGCGAGCGCGTCACCGCCCTGCGCGGCACCCTCACCACCGGTCCCCGCTACGGAGGCGGCTTCCGCGTCCATGCGATCCTGCCGATCAAGACCCGCACAGCCGTCACCGGAAAGCCGGGGGAACCCGTATGACCATCCGTGTCCTGCTCGCCGACGACCAGGCCCTGCTGCGCAGCGCCTTCCGCGTGCTCGTCGACTCCGAGCCCGACATGGAGGTCGTGGGCGAGGCGTCCGACGGGGCCGAGGCGGTGCGGCTGACCAAGGAGGAGCGGGCCGACGTCGTCCTGATGGACATCCGGATGCCGGGCACCGACGGCCTCGCGGCCACCCGCATGATCAGCGCCGACCCCTCGCTCACCCATGTCCGGGTGGTCATCCTGACGACCTTCGAGGTCGACGACTACGTCGTGCAGTCGCTGCGCGCGGGCGCCTCCGGCTTCCTCGGCAAGGGGTCCGAGCCCGAGGAACTCCTCAGCGCGATCCGGGTCGCGGCGGGCGGCGAGGCGCTGCTGTCCCCGGCGGCGACGAAAGGGCTCATCGCCCGCTTCCTCGCCCAGGGCGACGCGGGGGACGACGAGCGCGACCCCGCCCGCGCGGAACGCCTCGCCGCGCTGACCGTGCGGGAGCGCGAGGTCCTCGTCCAGGTCGCCGGGGGCCACTCCAACGACGAGATCGCCGAACGCCTCGAAGTCAGCCCGCTCACCGTGAAGACGCACGTCAACCGGGCCATGGCCAAGCTGGGCGCGCGGGACCGGGCGCAGCTCGTGGTGATCGCGTACGAGTCGGGGCTGGTACGTCCAAGGGCGGAGTGAGCTCTACAAAAGTGGGACCCGGCCCATCACCTGTTCATGGCGAGCCCGCGGAGGCCAGCCGCAGTGGCCGACGACGCTCTTTCCCGCGACGTCCATACCGATCCTGATGATCCCGGTGACCCGGACACAGTGCCCGGCCGCACTGATGGAACGGGGTCCGGCCCAGTACTGGTAGCGGTCTATCTGCACAGGCATCGGCTTGCGTACGCCGGAGGCCTTTGTCGAGACCGTCACGGCGCAGTTCTTTCCGCTGCCGGCGTCGTAGTACACGAAGATCGTGCCGAACTTGTCGCCGGCGTCAGTGACCATATAGGCGGCGATCTGTGACCCCTCGCAACCGTGGTCGGCCGAGGAAGCCGCCGGGGCTAGCACGACCATGCCAATGAGCATGGCGAGCGTGCCACCCACGGCCCATCGATCCGCACTCAAAATCGAACGCATGTGTGCTGATCGTGGCCTGGACGCCCCAAGGGAGCGGGATGTTTCGGCAGTGCAGCGGGCCCTGTCCGGACGGAAGGGCCCGCGCGCCTGGGACCTACGGCAGCGCCAGCATCCGCTCCAGCGCCAGCTTCGCGAACGCCTCGGTCTCCTTGTCGACCTCGATGCGGTTGACCAGATTGCCCTCGGCGAGGGACTCCAGGGTCCACACCAGGTGGGGGAGGTCGATGCGGTTCATCGTCGAGCAGAAGCAGACCGTCTTGTCGAGGAAGACGATCTCCTTGCCCTCGGGAGCGAAACGGTTCGCCAGGCGGCGTACGAGATTCAGCTCGGTCCCGATGGCCCACTTGGAACCGGCCGGAGCGGCCTCCAGCGCCTTGATGATGTACTCGGTCGAGCCGACGTAGTCCGCGGCCGCCACGACCTCGTTCTTGCACTCGGGGTGGACGAGGACGTTGACGCCGGGGATGCGCTCGCGCGCATCCCGCACCGACTCCAGGCTGAAGCGGCCGTGCACCGAGCAGTGACCCCGCCACAGGATCATCTTCGCGTTGCGCAGCTGCTCGGTGGTCAGCCCGCCGTTCGGCTTGTGCGGGTTGTAGAGGACGCAGTCCTCCAGCGTCATCCCCAGGTCCCGCACGGCGGTGTTGCGGCCGAGGTGCTGGTCGGGGAGGAACAGCACCTTTGTTGTCGAGGGCTCCCCCTGCTCGAAGGCCCACTCAAGGGCCTTCTTGGCGTTGGACGACGTGCAGATCGTGCCGCCGTGCTTGCCGGTGAACGCCTTGATGTCCGCCGAGGAGTTCATGTACGAGACGGGCACGACCTGCTCGGCTATGCCGGCCTCGGTCAGCACGTCCCAGCACTCGGCGACCTGCTCGGCCGTCGCCATGTCGGCCATCGAGCAGCCGGCGGCGAGGTCGGGCAGGACCACCTTCTGGTCGTCGGACGTCAGGATGTCCGCGGACTCGGCCATGAAGTGCACACCGCAGAACACGATGTACTCGGCCTCCGGGCGGGCGGCCGCGTCGCGGGCCAGCTTGAAGGAGTCGCCCGTGACGTCGGCGAACTGGATGACCTCGTCGCGCTGGTAGTGGTGGCCGAGGATGAACACCTTGTCGCCGAGCTTCTCCTTGGCCGCGCGGGCGCGCTCGACCAGGTCAGGGTCGGAGGGCGAGGGCAGGTCGCCGGGACACTCGACGCCCCGCTCGCTCCTCGGGTCGGCCTCGCGGCCGAGCAGCAACAGGGCGAGCGGAGTCGGCTGTACGTCGAGCTCCGTGGTCTGGGCGGTGGTCACGTCACGCACCCTTTCTACTTTTCGTCGAACTGACGTTATCTATCATAACCCGCTTCGCGTCACTTTCACGATGGTCATAACGTCGATGTGACGTGAATCCCGAAGCCGGGGTCCGAGCCCACCCGGGTCGCTGTTCGCTTCAGCGCGGGTGTGCGAGCATGAAGGAACAGGCGAAAAGACAAGTGCCGCCCGGAATGAATCCGCGGCCCCGTCGGTTGCAACCGTCGGCAAGTAGTCTCCGTACAACCCGGGAGAGATGTAGATGTCCGTATCGGACGAGACCAGCACCGTCACCGACGGCATCATCCTGTCCGACGCCGCCGCGGCGAAGGTCAAGGCCCTGCTCGACCAGGAAGGCCGTGACGACCTGGCCCTGCGCGTCGCCGTTCAGCCCGGCGGCTGCTCCGGCCTGCGCTACCAGCTCTTCTTCGACGAGCGTTCGCTCGACGGCGACGTGCTGAAGGACTTCGGCGGCGTCAAGGTCGTCACCGACCGCATGAGCGCCCCGTACCTGGGCGGCGCGTCCATCGACTTCGTCGACACCATCGAGAAGCAGGGCTTCACGATCGACAACCCGAACGCGACGGGCTCCTGCGCCTGCGGCGACTCCTTCAGCTAAGCCCCACAGCTGAACTGCTGCTGAGTAGCAGGAAGGCGGCGGCCCCCTCCGACAGGGCCGCCGCCTTCGCGCATGTCCGGTGCCGCGCTACCGCGCCCCGGACGTCTCCGGGAGCCGCGCCCCGGACTTCTCCAGCGGGATCTCCTTGCCGTCCGCGCCCACGACCTTGCGGGCGCCGAGCGGCTCGTCCAGCTGCACGGTCTGGTGGTACACCTTGGCGATCATGATGCAGACCTTGTCCGGCCAGGGCGTCTGGGTCACCGTGACCGTCACCTCGTCCGTGCCCTCGATCGCCGTCGCCTTGTAGTCGGCGCACACCCCGCCGGTGAAGCTCACGGTCAGCTCCGTCCCCTCGGCCGTGTAGCCCTCCACCCGGACGTCCCGGGTGGCCGGCGCGGCCGTCGGCTCGTCACCGGGTGAGGTCGGCCGCGGGCTGGGCTGTGCGGACGCCGTCGTGGAGGTCAGGTACTCCGGATCGACCGCTGGATGCGTCACCTCGAAGGTGTCCTGCGCGCCCGTCGCCCGCACCTCGAACAGCCAGGACGGCACCAGAGCCTGCCGCCCGTCCACGGACTGCGACGCCAGCCCGAACACGGCCTTCTCGACCGTGATCGTCGCCTTCCGCTCCGCCTTCGGCGCGGTGGCGGACTCTCCACAGGGGGCTTCCGCCCGGTCCTTCAGCGGTACGGGGCTGGCGCAGCCGCCGATGCCCATGCGGGGGTCGGTTCCCGGCGCCGCGTTCATCAGGCCCAGCGTCTTCTCCGCGCTCAGCACGGGGTACGTGTCGCCCTTCACCGGCGTCCGCACCTGGCCGTTGCCGCCCACCACCTCGCCCTGGGCGCCGACGGTGACGCCGGTCGTCCAGCCGTGGGTGGGCAGCCCGCCGACCATCGGATCGGCGTTCACGATCCGGTGGGCGCCCGCCACCTGACTCGCGTCCAGCTTCGCGTCGTCCTGACCCAACGCCTTCAGCACGGGCGCGGCCGCCTGCTTGGCGACCGCCTCGCTCACCGGGTCGGCGGACGGGTCCACGGGGTCGCTCGCACACACGGTCTCGCTCTGGCAGGCATCGGGGCCGGGCGCGTACCGGTGGAACGTCCAGGTGCCCGGCGCCTGCCGGTCCACCTGCAGACTCGGCCCCGCCCCGTCCTTCGCCCCGACCTTCCAGGCCTGCCCCTGCACCACCGGCTTCCCCTCGACGCCGAGCGCCTTCGCCAGCCCGGCCACCTGCTCCTCGGTGACGGTGCCGGCCGACCGGTACACGGGCGCCGAGCCGGGCCCCTCCGGGAGCGTGCCGTCGGCGCGGTAGGTGGCGCCGTACGGGTTGGGCTCGCCGGGCGCGATGCCGTTCGCGCCGGCGCCCTCGGAGTAGCCGTCGAGGGCGAGCGGCGGGGGAGTGCCGTCGCCGCCGGCCCCGGACGTCGTACGGTCGCCGGAACCCCCGGAGGCGGAGGTGGCGAGGTACGCCCCGCCACCCCCCACGAGCAGCACGGCGGCGGCCACGGAGGCGGCGACCAGGGTGGGGCGGCGCCGGGGTCGGTCATCGGCGTGGGGACCGTCGCTGTCGGACGCGGCGGCGTCCGGAGCCGGGGAGGCGTGGGACTCAGGGGCGGCGGAGGACACGTCGGTCTCAGGGGCCGCGGGCAGGTCGGTCTCAGAAGCCGGGGAGGCGTCGGTCTCAGGGGCGCCCGCGGAGGCTTCCTGCTCCGAGGGCGTCTCGGTGGCTTCGGGAGCTTCCTCCGGCTCCGAGGCCGGCTCAGCGGCTTCCGGGGCTTCTTCCCGCTCCAGGTCCGGCTCACGGGCTTCCCGGGGCTCTTCCCGCTCCAGGTCCGGCTCACCGGCTTCCCGGGGCTCCTCCCGCTCCGAGGCCGTGGCAGCGGCTTCCGGGGCTTCTTCCCGCTCCAGGTCCGGCTCACCGGCTTCCCGGGGCTCCTCCCGCTCCGAGGCCGACTCGGGAGCGTCCGGCGTCTCCTCCCGCTCCGGGGCGCCCTCCTGCGCGGCGGGCCCGGTGGTGGCATCGGCGTCCCGCGGCGTGCCGGCCTTCTCGGCGGCGCCGTCCTCCGGGCCGACGTCGTCGTTGTCGGGTCGCTCGGTGTTCACCGCATCGCTCCTTCGGCTGTGCATCTGTCCCGTAACCCTGACCCGACCCTGTCAAAGAAGTCGGCCCACGGGTCGTATCCCGCATCCCCTTTACGGGGGACGCCGATGGGACGCAGCGGGGGAGCGCGCGGTTCCCTTAAGAGCGCTGCCTCAGTCTCCGTACTCCGACATCTCGTCCAGCAGCCGCGCCGACGCCGGGGGCACGGTCACGCCGTGGATGAGCGAGGGGGAGACGGGAAGAGCTGTGATCCGGTCGGGAACCGCCCAGTGGGGAGCCATCCGCGCGCAGTCGCCGCGCAGCGACGCCAGGTCGCCGTCCAGGTCGGCCGGGACGGGAGCATGGACCTCGAGGTTCGTCATAACGGCACGGTAGGCACGGTCGAGCCGGCGAAGAAAGATCTACTATCGGGTAGTTTTGGCCTCTTCGGTGCCGATGCACGCCTCGCAGAGCCCGGCACCAACCCGATAGCGTGAACCGTCAACCCGCCCTTCCGTCTCCCGCCACCGCCCCTCCCATGAGCGCTATCGCGCGCCCCTTCTTATTCCACAGGAGAGTCAACGCCGTGCGCATCGCAGTCACCGGCTCCATCGCCACCGACCACCTCATGACCTTCCCCGGCCGCTTCGCCGACCAACTCGTCGCGGACCAACTGCACACGGTCTCGCTCTCCTTCCTGGTCGACAACCTCGACGTCCGCCGGGGCGGCGTCGGCGCCAACATCGCCTTCGGCATGGGCCAGCTGGGCACCGCGCCGATCCTGGTCGGGGCCGCGGGCTTCGACTTCGACGAGTACCGCGCCTGGCTGGACCGGCACGGCGTCGACACCGCCTCGGTACGCATCTCCGAGACGCTGCACACCGCCCGCTTCGTGTGCACCACCGACGCCGACCACAACCAGATCGGCTCCTTCTACACCGGCGCGATGAGCGAGGCCCGCCTCATCGAGCTCAAGACCGTCGCCGACCGCGTCGGCGGCCTCGACCTGGTGCTGATCGGCGCCGACGACCCGGAGGGGATGCTCCGCCACACGGAGGAGTGCCGCTCCCGGTCCATCCCCTTCGCCGCCGACTTCTCCCAGCAGATCGCCCGCATGGGCGGCGACGAGATCCGGATACTGCTGGACGGGGCGACGTACCTCTTCTCGAACGAGTACGAAAAGGGCCTCATCGAGTCCAAGACGGGCTGGACGGACGAGGAGATCCTGTCGAAGGTCGGTCACCGCGTCACCACCCTCGGCGCACAGGGCGTCCGCATCGAGCGGGCCGGCGAGGAGCCGATCGTCGTCGGCTGCCCTGAGGAGGAGCGCAAGGCCGACCCCACCGGCGTCGGCGACGCCTTCCGCGCCGGCTTCCTCTCCGGCCTCGCCTGGGGCGTCTCCCTGGAGCGCGCCGCCCAGGTCGGCTGCATGCTCGCCACGCTCGTCATCGAGACGGTCGGCACCCAGGAGTACCAGCTGCGCCGCGGCCACTTCATGGAGCGCTTCACCAAGGCGTACGGCGACGAAGCCGCCGCCGAGGTCCAGAAGCACCTCGCGTAGTCACGAGAGCCGGCGGACCACGTAGGCCGAACCCCGGTCCGCCGGCTCCTCACCGACGTACTCCTGGCCCCGCATCTCGCACCACGCCGGGATGTCCAGCCGCGCGGCCTCGTCGTCCGAGAGCACCCGGACGAGGCCGCCCACCGGCACGTCGCCGATGACCTTGGCCAGCTCGATGACCGGGATCGGGCAGCGCTTGCCCAGCGAGTCGACGACAAGGGCGTCGTCGCGTACGACGGCCTCGGCGACCGGCGCTCCCAGCTTCTCCCTGACCCCCGCCACCGCCCCCGGCAGCACCTCCAGGAACCGCTCCACGTCCTCCTCCGGTGTCCCCGGCGGCAGCGAGACCCGCACATTCCCCTCACTCAGCACCCCCATCGCCTTCAGCACATGGCTGGGCGTCAGCGTGCTGCTCGTACAGGACGATCCGGACGAGACGGAGAAACCGGCGCGGTCCAGCTCGTGCAGCAGTGTCTCCCCGTCGACATAGAGACAGGAGAAGGTGACGACACCGGGCAGCCGCCGCTCCGGATCGCCGACCACCTCCACGTCCGGCACCAGCCGCGGCACGCGGGCCCGGATCCGCTCCGTCAGCTCCCGCAGCCGCGCGGCCTCTTGCGCCGCCTCGGCCCGCACTGCCCGCAGCGAGGCCGCGGCCGCCACGATCGCCGGAATGTTCTCGAACCCGGCCACCCGCCCCGACTCCCGCTCGTCCACCGGCCCTTGAGCAGCGAACCGCACTCCCTTGCGCACCACGAGCACCCCGACCCCCGACGGCCCGCCCCACTTGTGCGCACTCGCCGCCAGCAGCGACCAGTCACCCTCGACCCGTCCCCACCCGAGCGACTGTGCCGCGTCCACCAGCAACGGCACCCCGGCCGCCCGGCACACCTCGGCGACGCCCGCCACCGGCTGCTCCGTCCCCACCTCGTGATTGGCCGACTGAAGACAGGCCAGCGCGGTGTCGGGCCGCAGAGCCTCCGCGTACGCCCCCACGGTCACCGCCCCCGACCGCAGCACCGGCACCTGGGTCACCGACCCGCCGTCCGCCTCGAACACCTCCGCCGAATGGAGTACCGAAGAGTGTTCGACCGCCGACACGATCAGGTGGCGCCCCACGCGGCGGCGCCCCGCCAGCGCCCCGGCGACCCCCGAGTGCACCGCGCGAGTGCCGGAGGAGGTGAACACCAGCTCGTCCGGCCGGCACCCGACGGCGTCGGCCGCGGCCTCCCGCGCCGCGTCCAGCAGCATCCGCGCCCGCCGCCCCTCCCGGTAAAGCCGGGCAGGATCTGCCCACCCCTCGTCGAGTGAAGCCATCAGAGCCTGACGGGCAACGGGATGAAGAGGAGCAGAGGAAGCGGCATCAAGGTAGGACATACAGCAACGCTAAGCGCCCCAAAGGGGCGCGGGGAACTGCGCGAGAAACCACGACGCCCCCGTGGCCGCCAACTCACAGAACCTTCCGAGCTACTAGGCGCCCCGCACAACCCACGGCGAGTTGCCGACCCCTCCCCGCGCACCCCCAAATCGCGTCGGCTAGGGTTTGGTCCGCATAAACATCCAAACCCCTGCCCGACGCAGGGCGGCGACCGACCAGCGAGAAGGCCGCAGCTCAATCCGCGCGGGCGAGACTCTCGGGAAGGCGCTACGTGAGTCCCAACGGCTCCGACCGCTCGCCGCGGCGCCCGATGCGGCGGAAGCTGCTGCAGGCGATGACCGCCGGCCTGGTCCTGGCGACCGCGACCGGTTGCACATACAAGGACTTCCCCCGCCTTGGTATGCCCACCCCGACCACGGAAGAGGCTCCGCGGATCCTCTCCCTGTGGCAGGGCTCCTGGGCTGCCGCGCTCGCCGTCGGCGTGCTGGTGTGGGGCCTGATCCTCTGGAGTGCGATCTTCCACCGGCGCACCCGCACCAAGGTCGAGGTCCCGGCGCAGACCCGGTACAACATGCCCATCGAGGCGCTGTACACGGTGGTCCCGCTCATCATCGTCTCGGTGCTCTTCTACTTCACGGCTCGCGACGAGTCCGAGCTCCTCAGCCTCAAGAAGAAGCCGGACGTCACGATCAACGTGGTCGGCTTCCAGTGGAGCTGGGGCTTCAACTACGTCGAGCCCGTCGAAGGCTCCACGGGTGACGCGAAGACCGACAAGAACCTGGACGCCATTCCGGACCGGTTCAAGGAGGACTTCCCGGCCAACGCCGGCGGCGTCTACGACGTCGGCACGCCCGGCACGCGGAACCCGCAGAACGGCAACCCCGGCCCGACCCTCTGGCTCCCGGAGGGCAAGACGGTCCGCTTCGTCCTCACTTCACGTGACGTCATCCACTCCTTCTGGGTGCTGCCGTTCCTGATGAAGCAGGACGTCATCCCGGGCCACACCAACGCCTTCGAGGTGACCCCCAACAAGGAGGGCACCTTCCGAGGCAAGTGCGCCGAGCTGTGCGGCGTCGACCACTCCCGGATGCTGTTCAACGTGAAGGTCGTCTCCCCCGAGCGCTACGAGCAGCACCTCAAGGACCTCGCCAAGAAGGGGCAGACCGGTTACGTTCCCGCCGGCATCGCGCAGACGAGCCACGAGAAGAACCGGGAGACGAACAACCTGTGAGCATCCTCAACGAACCCCAGGGTGCCGCGGCAGCAGGGTCCCACTACACGGACGAGCTGCCGGTCCGGCGCCAGAACCGCGGCAGCGTCGTCATCAAGTGGCTGACGACCACTGACCACAAGACGATCGGGACGCTGTACCTGGTCACGTCGTTCGCGTTCTTCATGATCGGCGGCGTGATGGCGCTGTTCATGCGCGCCGAGCTGGCCCGTCCGGGCCTGCAGATCATGTCGAACGAGCAGTTCAACCAGGCGTTCACGATGCACGGCACGATCATGCTGCTGATGTTCGCGACGCCGCTCTTCGCCGGCTTCACGAACTGGATCATGCCGCTGCAGATCGGCGCTCCGGATGTGGCCTTCCCCCGGCTGAACATGTTCGCCTACTGGCTGTACCTGTTCGGCTCGCTGATCGCGGTGGGCGGCTTCCTCACCCCGCAGGGCGCGGCCGACTTCGGCTGGTTCGCCTACAGCCCGCTGTCGGACGCGGTCCGCTCGCCGGGCATCGGCGCCGACATGTGGATCATGGGCCTGGCCTTCTCCGGCTTCGGCACCATCCTCGGCGCGGTCAACTTCATCACCACCATCATCTGCATGCGCGCCCCCGGTATGACGATGTTCCGCATGCCGATCTTCGTGTGGAACGTGCTGCTGACCGCGGTCCTGGTCCTGCTCGCCTTCCCCGTGCTCGCCGCCGCGCTGTTCGCGCTGGAGGCGGATCGGAAGTTCGGGGCGCACATCTTCGACTCCGCCAACGGCGGCGCACTGCTGTGGCAACACCTCTTCTGGTTCTTCGGCCATCCAGAGGTGTACATCATCGCCCTGCCGTTCTTCGGGATCATCTCCGAAGTGATCCCGGTGTTCTCCCGTAAGCCGATGTTCGGCTACACGGGCCTGATCGCGGCGACGATCTCCATCGCGGGTCTGTCCGTGACGGTGTGGGCGCACCACATGTACGTCACCGGCGGTGTGCTGCTGCCGTTCTTCTCCTTCATGACGTTCCTCATCGCCGTACCGACGGGCGTGAAGTTCTTCAACTGGATCGGAACGATGTGGAAGGGGTCCCTGAGCTTCGAGACCCCGATGCTCTGGGCCACCGGCTTCCTGATCACCTTCACCTTCGGTGGTCTGACCGGTGTCATCCTGGCCTCGCCGCCGATGGACTTCCACGTCTCCGACTCGTACTTCGTGGTGGCGCACTTCCACTACGTGGTCTTCGGCACCGTCGTCTTCGCGATGTTCTCCGGCTTCCACTTCTGGTGGCCCAAGTTCACCGGCAAGATGCTCGACGAGCGCCTCGGCAAGATCACCTTCTGGACGCTGTTCATCGGCTTCCACGGCACCTTCCTGGTCCAGCACTGGCTGGGTGCCGAGGGCATGCCCCGTCGTTACGCGGACTACCTCGCGGCCGACGGCTTCACCGCCCTGAACACGATCTCGACGATCAGCTCGTTCCTGCTCGGCCTGTCGATCCTGCCGTTCATGTACAACGTCTGGAAGACGGCCAAGTACGGCAAGCCGGTCGGCGTCGACGACCCCTGGGGCTACGGCCGCTCGCTGGAGTGGGCGACCTCCTGCCCGCCCCCGCGGCACAACTTCCTCACCCTGCCGCGGATCCGCAGCGAATCCCCGGCGTTCGACCTGCACCACCCCGAGATCGCCGCTCTCGACCAGCTCGAGAACGCGCCTCACGGTGACAAGGCTCTGGCCGGCAACGGCGGCAAGGAGGCCGGCAAGTGAAGATCCAGGGCAGGATGTTCATCTGGCTGAGCGTCTTCATCCTCGTCATGGCGATCGTCTATGGCTACTGGTCGAAGGAGCCGGCCGGCACCACGGCCCTCTTCCTGGCGTTCGGTCTGTCCATCATGATCGGCTTCTACCTGGGCTTCACGGCCCGGCGGGTCGACGCGGGGGCGCAGGACAACAAGGAAGCGGACGTCGCGGACGACGCCGGCGAGGTCGGGTTCTTCAGCCCGCACAGCTGGCAGCCGCTCTCCCTCGCGGTCGGCGGCGCGCTCGCCTTCCTGTCGGTCGCGATCGGCTGGTGGCTGATGTACTTCTCGGCGCCGCTGATCCTGATCGGCCTGTGGGGCTGGGTCTTCGAGTACTACCGCGGTGAGAACCGCACCCAGTAGCACGAGCTGAGCTCTCAGGAGCCCGGACACTCCGTCAGGAGCGTCCGGGCTCCTGCTTTTGCCGCAATACTGATCACTCGTACGAGTCACCCAGCGCGCCGCGCTTGACGAAGCTCCCTAGCGTGAAGTCATGAACCACGAACCCCGCACCCGTACCGTCGTCACCTGCACGCTGCTGGTGATCGCCCTCGGCGCGGGCGTCACCGCCTGCGGCAGCGACGACCACCCACTGTCCGCCTCGCCGTACGACGCGACGGACCAGATCGCCTTCAACGGCCCCACCGGAGACGGCAAGAAAGCCGACCCGGACAAGCCCATAGAGATCACCGCCGAGGACGGCGACGGCCGCATCACGGACGTCACGGCCAGGGACTCGGCGGGACGGTACCTGGCGGGCGAGCTCTCCGCCGACGGCGGCCGCTGGCACAGCACCACCCCGCTGGCCGCCAACGCCCACTACACGGTCCGGGTGAGCACCGAGGACGAGGACGGCGCGCCCGGCCGCCGGGTCCTCGACTTCGACACCAGCAAGCCCCTCACCAAGAAGCGCCTGAAGGTGACCTTCGGCCCCAAGGCGGGCACATACGGCGTCGGCCAGCCCATCACGGCCGAGCTGAGCAGACCCGTCAAGGACAAGGCCCAGCGGGCCGTCGTCGAGCGCGCCCTCAAGGTCGACTCCATGCCCGCCGTGGACGGCGGCTGGCACTGGGTGGACGACAAGGAACTCCACTACCGCCCCAAGGAGTACTGGCCCGCCCGGGCCACCATCCAGGTCCGCAGCAACCTGGACGGCATCAAGGTCAGCGACCGGCTGTGGGGCGGCACCTCGAAACCGCTGAAGATCACCACGGGCGACCGGGTCATCGCGGTGACCGACGCCTCGTCCCACGTGATGACGGTCTACAAGAACGGTGAGGTGATCAAGGAGATCCCCGTCACCACCGGCAAGCCCGGCTTCGAGACCCGCAACGGCGTCAAGGTCGTCCTGGCCAAGGAGTACTTCGTACGCATGCGCGGCACCAGCATCGGCATAGCCGAGGGCTCCGCGGAGTCGTACGACCTACCGGTGTACTACGCCACCCGCGTCACCTGGAGCGGCGAGTACGTCCACGCCGCCCCCTGGTCCGTCGGCTCCCAGGGCTACGCCAACGTCAGCCACGGCTGCACCGGCATGAGCACCGACAACGCCGCCTGGTTCTTCAAGAACGTCCGCGAGGGAGACCTCGTCGAGGTCGTCAACTCGGACGGCAACACCATGGAGAGCTTCGGCAACGGCTTCGGCGACTGGAACCTCGCCTGGAAGAACTGGCGGGGCGGCAGCGCCCTGGCGGTCGGCAACCCGGAGAGCGCGGGTCCGCAGGAGCAGGCCAGGCTGCGGCCGCAGAGCGTCTGAGACCGCGCTCCTAGGCGCTCAGAGCCTTCCGCTCCCGCAACAGGGAAGCCAGCGCCGCCGCGAACTCCACCGGATCCACCGGCAGCGTCACAGCCGCCTCCGCACGGCTCCACGTGGCCAGCCACGCGTCCTGCGGCCGCCCGATCAGCAGCAGCACCGGCGGGCAGTCGAAGACCTCGTCCTTGATCTGACGGCACATCCCCATGCCCCCCATGGGCACGGCCTCGCCGTCCAGGACGCAGACATCGATCCCGCCCTTGTCCAGTTCCTTGAGCACAGCCGCCGGAGTGGCACACTCCAGGAACTCGACGACGGGTACGTCGGGAGCCGGCCGCCTGCCGGTGGCCAACCGCACCTGCTCGCGGGTGTTGGAGTCGTCGCTGTAGACCAGCACCGTGGCGGTCGGCTGCATGCTTCCTCCGTGACGTCAGCGTCGTACGGGCCAAGACGGGCAGAGCCCGATGCGGCGGATGCTACTCCCTTGAACTGCCCGTCAACACCTGTTGGAACACCGCTTCGATGGGCCATACGGGCAGTACACACGCTGCGAACCCTCCCAACGGCACCCCCGGGAGTGAGGGCGGGATAAGCGACCGACATAATGTCGGTCGTGGCGACAGCAACGACAGTAGAAACCGGGCACGCGCACCCGTCGGTCAACCGGCCGAACCTCACCAGCGTCGGAACCATCATCTGGCTGAGTTCCGAGCTGATGTTCTTCGCGGCCCTCTTCGCGATGTACTTCACCCTGCGATCGGTGACGGGTCCCGACCACTGGAAGGAGATGGCGCACAGCCTGAACCTTCCGTTCTCGGCGACCAACACCACGATCCTGGTGCTCTCCTCCCTCACCTGTCAGCTCGGCGTGTTCGCCGCCGAGCGCGGTGATGTGAAGAAGCTCCGGATGTGGTTCATCGTCACCTTCGTCATGGGTGCGATCTTCATCGGCGGTCAGGTGTACGAGTACACCGAGCTGGTCAAGAAGGACGGGCTCTCGCTCTCCTCCGACCCGTACGGCTCGGTCTTCTACCTGACCACCGGCTTCCACGGCCTGCACGTGACGGGCGGCCTCATCGCCTTCCTGTTCGTCCTCGGCCGCACCTATGCGGCGAAGAGGTTCACCCACGATCAGGCGACCGCGGCCATTGTCGTGTCCTACTACTGGCACTTCGTCGATGTCGTCTGGATCGGCCTCTTCGCCACGATCTATTTGATCAAGTAGCCGGGCCCGCTCCCGCACCTTCCAGAAGCATCGACGCAGAAGATCCTGACACCGGAGTAATCCGTGAAAAAGCTCTCCGCACGACGACGCCACCCGTTGGCGGCGGTCGTCGTCCTACTCCTCGCGCTGGCATGCACCGGGGGGCTGTACGTCCTGCTCGCACCCACGAGCGAGGCGAAGGCAGACACAACCGCCCAGTCCCTGGCCATCGACGAGGGCAAGAAGCTCTACGCCGTCGGCTGCGCCAGCTGCCACGGCACCGGTGGTCAGGGCACCACTGACGGTCCGAGCCTCGTGGGCGTGGGCGCCGCGGCCGTCGACTTCCAGGTCGGCACCGGCCGTATGCCGGCCCAGCAGCCGGGCGCGCAGGTCCCGAAGAAGAAGAACATCTACTCGCAGGCCGAGATCGACCAGCTCGCGGCGTACATCTCCTCGCTGGGTGCCGGTCCGAACGTCCCGACCGAGGCGCAGTACAGCCCCGAGGGCGCCGACATCGCCAAGGGCGGCGAGCTGTTCCGCACCAACTGCGCGCAGTGCCACAACTTCACCGGCAAGGGCGGCGCGCTCACGCACGGCAAGTTCGCACCCGACCTCGAGGGCGTCTCCCCGAAGCACATCTACGAGGCCATGCAGACCGGCCCGCAGAACATGCCCTCCTTCCCCGACACCACGCTGTCGGAGCAGAACAAGCAGGACATCATCGCGTACCTCGACGCGGTCAACGGCGAGGACACCGAGAGCCCCGGCGGCCTCGAACTGGGCGGACTCGGTCCGGTCAGCGAGGGCCTGTTCGGCTGGATCTTCGGACTCGGCTCGCTGATCGCGGTCGCCGTCTGGGTCGCCGCTCGGACCGCAAAGGCCAAGAAGTCATGAGTAGCCAAGACACTCCAGAAGAGAACCTGCCCGTTGAGCAGGACCACGCGCACGGTGCGGTAGGCGTCGCGGACGAGAAGAACCCGTTCGCCGACCCCGGGCTGCCGCCCCACGAGCACCGCATCCAGGACATCGACGAGCGGGCCGCCAGGCGGTCCGAGCGCACGGTCGCCATGATGTTCGTGCTGTCGATGCTGGCCACCGTCGGCTTCATCGTCTCGTACGTGGCGATCCCGCACGACAAGGCGATCTACGTCTTCCCGATCGGGCGCATCAACGCGCTGAACTTCGCCCTGGGTCTGACCCTCGGTGCGGCGCTGTTCCTGATCGGCGCGGGCGCGGTCCACTGGGCCCGCACCCTGATGTCCGACGAGGAGATCGCCGACGAGCGGCACCCGATCGAGGCGGAGCCCGAGGTCAAGGCCAAGGTCATGGCCGACTTCAAGCAGGGCGCCAAGGAGTCCGCGCTCGGCCGCCGCAAGCTGATCCGCAACACGATGTTCGGCGCGCTGGCCCTGTTCCCGCTCTCCGGCGTCATGCTGCTGCGCGACCTCGGTCCGCTGCCGGGCACCAAGCTCCGCCACACCCTGTGGTCCAAGGGCAAGCTGCTCGTCAACATGAACACCAACGAGCCGCTGCGGGCCTCCGACGTCGCGGTCGGCTCGCTGACCTTCGCCAAGCCCGAGGGCCTGGAGGAGCACGACCACGAGTTCCAGACCGAGATCGCCAAGGCCGCCCTGATGATCGTCCGGATCCAGCCGGACGACATCAAGGACAAGCGCGAACTCGAGTGGTCGCACGAGGGCATCGTGGCGTACTCGAAGATCTGCACCCACGTCGGCTGCCCGATCTCGCTGTACGAGCAGCAGACGCACCACGTGCTGTGCCCCTGTCACCAGTCCACCTTCGACCTCTCCGACGGCGCCCGGGTGATCTTCGGCCCCGCCGGTCACGCCCTGCCGCAGCTGCGCATCGGTGTGAACGACGAGGGCTACCTCGAGGCGCTCGGCGACTTCGATGAGCCCGTCGGTCCTGCTTTCTGGGAGCGCGGATGAGTACTGAGACCACCACCAAGGACTCGCGCTCGCGCGAGAAGGCACCGGCCGGCGAGCGCGTCGCCGACTGGGCCGACGGCCGGCTGGGGATCTACTCCCTGGCCAAGGCCAACATGCGCAAGATCTTCCCCGACCACTGGTCGTTCATGTTGGGTGAGGTCTGCCTCTACAGCTTCATCATCATCATCCTCACGGGTGTGTATCTGACGCTGTTCTTCCACCCGTCGATGAACGAGGTGGAGTACCACGGCAGCTACGTCCCGCTGCAGGGACAGCTGATGTCCGAGGCGTTCAACTCGACCATGCACATCTCCTTCGATGTGCGCGGTGGCCTGCTGATCCGGCAGATCCACCACTGGGCGGCGCTGATCTTCCTCGCCGGCATGTTCGTGCACATGATGCGCGTGTTCTTCACGGGTGCGTTCCGCAAGCCGCGTGAGGTCAACTGGCTGTTCGGCTTCCTGCTGTTCGTCCTGGGCATGTTCACCGGCTTCACCGGTTACTCGCTCCCGGACGACCTGCTCTCCGGCACCGGTGTCCGCTTCATGGAGGGCGCGGTCCTGTCCGTGCCGATCGTCGGCACGTACCTGTCGTTCTTCCTCTTCGGCGGCGAGTTCCCGGGCGGCGACTTCGTGGCCCGCTTCTACTCGATCCACGTGCTGTTGCTGCCGGGCATCATGCTCGGTCTGGTGGTCGCCCACCTGATCCTGGTCTTCTACCACAAGCACACCCAGTTCGCGGGCCCCGGAAAGACGAACAAGAACGTCGTCGGCATGCCGCTGCTGCCGGTCTACATGGCCAAGGCCGGAGGCTTCTTCTTCCTGGTCTTCGGTGTCATCGCGGCCATCTCGGCGATCGCCTCGATCAACCCGATCTGGTCCATGGGCCCCTACCGCCCGGACCAGGTGTCCACCGGCGCCCAGCCCGACTGGTACATGGGCTTCTCCGAGGGCCTGATCCGTGTCATGCCGGGCTGGGAGATCAACTTCTGGGGCCACACGCTCGTCCTGGGCGTGTTCATCCCGCTGATGATCTTCCCGCTGGTCCTGGTCGCGATCGCGGTCTACCCGTTCATCGAGTCCTGGGTCACCGGCGACAAGCGCGAGCACCACATCCTGGACCGCCCGCGCAACGCGCCGGCCCGTACGGCCTTCGGTGTCGCGTGGATCACCTGGTACATGGTGCTGCTGATCGGTGGTGGAAACGACCTCTGGGCCACCCACTTCCACCTGTCGATCAACGCCATCACCTGGTTCGTACGGATCGCGTTCTTCGTCGCCCCGGTCATCGCGTTCGTCATCACCAAGCGGATCTGCCTCGGCCTCCAGCGCCGGGACAAGGACAAGGTGCTGCACGGCCGCGAGTCGGGCATCATCAAGCGCCTGCCGCACGGTGAGTTCATCGAGGTGCACGAGCCGCTCAGCCAGGAGCAGCTGCACACGCTCACGGCGCACGAGCAGTACGTGTCGGCGCAGATCGGCCCGACGGTCGACGAGAACGGCGTCGAGCGCAAGGTGAAGGGCTCCGAGAAGCTGCGCGCCAAGCTCAGCGAGGCGTACTACGGCGAAGAGGCCCAGATCCCCAAGCCGACCGTCGAGGAGTACAAGGAGATCACGAGCGGCCACGGCCACCACTGATCGCTGCGCTCGCCACGCGCGGTAGAGCTGTAGAAGGGGCCCCGTCCGAAGACCGGACGGGGCCCTTTGCCGTGCCCGTCGCTGGATAGGGTGGACCCTGTTGAGATTCGCGTCCCGTCGGACGGGACTACACCCAGGAGCGGCTTATGAGCGCTGTGACCCCCGCTGGAGGCGACACCGCGGCGGACCGTTCCTGGCCCGAGGTACTGAGCGCACTGCTCGGCGGGCGGGACCTGAGCGCCGGCGACACGGCCTGGGCGATGGACCGCTTCATGAGCGGTGAGGCCTCGGACGCCCAGATCGCGGGCTTCATGGTGGCGCTGCGGGCCAAGGGCGAGACGGTCGAGGAGATCAACGGTCTCGTCGAGGCGATGTACGCGCACGCGCAGCCGCTGGACATCCCGGGTCCCGCCGTCGACATCGTCGGTACGGGCGGCGACCGGGCCAAGACGGTCAACATCTCGACGATGTCCGCCATCGTGATCGCGGGCACCGGGGCGAAGGTCGTCAAGCACGGCAACCGGGCCTCGTCCTCGGCGAGCGGGTCGTCCGACGTGCTGGAGAAGCTCGGCATCAACCTGGACCTGTCGCCCGAGGGGGTCGCGCGGGTGGTGGAGGAGGCCGGGATCACCTTCTGCTTCGCGGCCAAGTTCCACCCGTCGATGCGATTCGTCGGCGCGGTCCGGCGGGACCTCGGCATCCCGACCTCCTTCAACCTCCTCGGTCCGCTGACCAACCCCGCCCGGGTCACCGCCTCGGCGATCGGCTGCTTCGACACCCGGATGGCGGGGCTCATCGCCGGCGTACTGGCCGAGCGCGGCTCCTCCGCGCTGGTGTTCCGCGGCGACGACGGCCTCGACGAGCTGACCACCACGGCCACCTCCCGGGTGTGGGTCGTGCGCGACGGCAAGGTCGCCGAGGAGGCCTTCGACCCGCGGGACGTCGGCCTCGAACTGGTGCCGGTGGAGGCGCTCAGGGGCGCGGACGCGTCGTACAACGCCGAGGTCGCCCGGCGGCTGCTGGACGGCGAGACCGGGCCGGTGCGGGACGCCGTACTGCTGAACTCGGCGGCGGCGCTGGTGGCGTTGGAGCCGACCGGGGCACCGTTGGCCGAGCAGCTCGGGGTCGGCATGGCCAAGGCGGCCGAGTCGATCGACTCGGGCGCGGCCAAGCGGACGCTGGAGCGGTGGGTGGCGGCCAGCAACGCGTAGCACCGCACGTCGTGATGTCCCGCGATCCGGACTCGGGTTGCGGGACCGCGATCACTTCGCGTACGTTTTTGAACCAGGTCATGAGTGACAGTCATGAGGCCCCGGCCGACTGTCCGGCAACCCTCCGTCCGTGGCGGGGTGCCCCGGGTGAAGACCAGGTCGTGGGCAGCAAGGCCCGCGGCAAGCGCGGACCCCTCGCGGCTCTTGAACGAGCGCAGTACCAGGGGTCCTGGTCGTCGAGGGAGCCTTCCGTGAGCAAGCGAATGCGATAGGGCCGCAGAGCCCCGCCTCCGCACACCCCTTTTCACCTTCTCCTGCGCTGAGCCACGTCCGCTCGCGCGGTGATTCCACCTGCCTCTCACGGGAGTTCGCCATGTCTGTCTCCACCGTTGCCGCCGCCCAGTCCCTTTGCAGTGACATTTCGGGCGCGCTGCCCGTTCTGGGCCGGGATGTCACCGTCCCGCTCGTCACCGGCGGCGAGGTCACCTACGCCGCGCTCGACTACGCGGCCAGCGCGCCGGCACTGCAGCGCGTGTGGGACGACGTGGCGGCCTACGCCCCGTACTACGGCAGCGTCCACCGGGGCGCCGGCTACCTCTCCCAGCTGTCCACCGACCTCTTCGAGAACGCCCGCACGACGGTCGCCGAGTTCCTCGACTGCCGAGCCGACGACCAGGTGGTCTTCACCCGGTCCACCACCGACTCGCTCAACCTGCTCGCCGCCGCGCTCCCGGCCGACTGCCAGGTCTTCGTCTTCGAGACCGAGCACCACGCCTCGCTGCTGCCCTGGCAGGACGCCCGCGTCAGCTACCTCGACGCCCCGCGCACCCCGCGCCAGGCGGTGGCGACCCTGGAGCGCGCCCTCGCCGACCGCACTGCATCTATTCAAGAGGGCCACGGCCCGGCCCTGGTCTGCGTGACCGGCGCCTCGAACGTCACCGGTGAGCTGTGGCCCGTACGGGAGCTCGCGGCCGCCGCGCATGCGCACGGCGCCCGGATCGTCCTGGACGCCGCCCAGCTGGCCCCGCACCACCCGGTGTCGGTGCGGGACCTCGACGTCGACTGGGTCGCCTTCTCCGGGCACAAGCTGTACGCCCCCTTCGGCTCCGGCGTCCTGGCCGGCCGTGCCGACTGGCTGCGCGCGGCCGAGCCGTACCTCGCGGGCGGCGGCGCCAGCCGCAAGGTCACGCGGCGCCAGGACGGGGGAGTGGACGTGGAGTGGCACGAGAGCGCCGCCCGGCACGAGGCCGGCTCGCCCAACGTCATCGGGGTCTACTCCATCGCCTCCGCCTGCAAGGCCCTCACCGAGGCCGGCTTCGACACGCTGGTGGCCCGGGAGCAGCACCTGATCGACACGGTCCGCGCGGGTCTCGCCGAGGTCCCCGAGGTCAGGGTCCTCTCCCTCTTCGGTGACGACGCCCCGCGGGTCGGCGTGATCTCCTTCGTCGTCGAGGGCTGGAACAGCTCCCACTTCGCCGCCGCGCTCTCCGCCGAGTACGGCATCGGCGTCCGCGACGGCCTCTTCTGCGCCCACCCGCTGGTGCGCACCCTGCTCGGGAGCGACCCCCGGAGCCAGGGTGAGTGCGGTGCCCCCGAGGCCGCGCCCGGCGAGAAGTCCCTCAACGCGATCCGGGTGAGCTTCGGCGCGGGCACGCCGGACGAGCACGTGGAGCGTTTCGTGAGCGCCGTGAAGGAGCTGGTCCGGGACGGAGCGAAGTGGAACTACCGTACCGAGGACGGGCGTTGCGTGCCGGACACCACCTCGGCGTGACCCGGTAGCCGGGCGCCCAGCAGGATCATCCGCAGGGCGCGTTCGGTGGCGTCGGTGAGCAGTTCCGAAGCCCGCACCAGCGCCTCGGCCAGAGCCATCGGCGCCGGCAGGATCCCGCTGCACGCGTCCACGCCCGGCACGTCGTGCGCACCCTCGCCGAGGGTGCCCGCCAGCGCGAGCACCGGGCGTCCGTGCAGCTTGGCCCGCCGGGCCACCTCGGCGGGGACCTTCCCGCGCGGCGTCTGGCGGTCCAGGGCGCCCTCGGCGGTGACGACCAGGTCGGCGCGGGCCAGCCGGGCGTCCAGGTCGAGGTGGTCGAGCAGTACGTCGAAGCGGGGCAGGAGACGGGCACCGAGGGCGGCGAGACCGGCACCGAGGCCGCCGGACGCACCGGTGCCGGGGCCGCCGTGGAGGTCGGTGCCCGCGACCGCCAGGTCACGGGTGAGGACGTACGCCCAGTTCTCCAGGCCGGCCGACAGCTCCTCCACCTGTGCGGGCGTCGCCCCCTTCTGCGGGCCGAACACGCGGGCCACGCCCCGCTCCCCGCACAGCACGTTGTACGGATTGCAGGCGACGAGCAGCTCGACGCCCTTGAGGCGGGGGTCCAGGCCGGACGGGTCGATGCGGTGCAGCCGGATCAACTCCCGCCCGCCGTGGGGCAGTTCGAAGCCGTCCGAGTCCAACAGCCGGACCCCGAGCGCCTGGAGCGCGCCCGCGCCCCCGTCGGACGTGCCCGAGTCGCCGCAGCCGACCAGGATCCTGCGGACGCCGGTGTCGAGCGCGGCGCGGATCAGCTCGCCGACGCCGTACGTCGTGGTGGCGCCCGGGTCGCGCAGGGCGCGGGGCACGAGGGAGAGGCCGGCGACCGCGGCCATCTCCACGACCGCGGTGTCCCGGGAGCCGAGCAGCGCGAAGTGGGTGCCGACCGGTTCGCCGACCGGGCCCGTGGCGGGCAGCGCGACGAGCCGTCCGCCGGTCGCGGCGGCCAGCGCGGCGGCCGTGCCCTCGCCGCCGTCGACCAGGGGGATCAGGTCGAGGGCGGCGTCCGGCAGGACCCGGCGGACGCCGTCCGCGATGGCGTCGGCTGCGGCCTGCGCGGACAGGGACTCCTTGAAGCCGCTGGGGGCTACGACGACTCGGCTCAGCATGGCAAAGCTCCTAACGGACGACGGGAACACCGAGCAGCGGCCACACCGCGACGGCGAACAGCAGGACGAGCGCGGCGGTCAGCGGTGCCAGGACGGCGGACAGGCGCAGCAGGTCGCGGGGCGTGTAGGTGGGCGTGCCGGGGATCTCCGCGAAGAGCGTGACCGGCTTGGCCGAGGCGGGGAGCGTGTGGCAGAAACCCGCGGCGGCGGTGGACGCGAGCGCCGCCGCGACCGGGTTGACGCCGGCACCGGCGGCCGCCGCGACGACCAGCGGGACGAGCACCGACGAACGGGCCGAACGCGACTGGAGTACCAGGTGCGCCGCTGTGCTCACCACGACCACGACCGTCAGGAACACCAGGGGAGTAACGCCCGGGGGCAGCCCGGACACCAGCCACTTCGCCGCCCCCGAGTCGGCGAGCGCGACGCCCATCGCCATGGTCGCGGCCATGAACAGCAGCAGCGCCCAGGGCACGGTCCGCAGGGCGTCCTTCAGGCGTACGGTGCCCAGGGCGGGCGAGGCCGCCACGACCGCGCCGATCAGCGCGACGACCGCGGGCGGCACCCGGTGCAACGGCTCACTGCACCACAGCAGCACGACCGTACCGAGGAGCAGGGCGCAGCGCGTCTCGGCCTGGGTCCAGGGGCCGGTGACGGGGCTGTCGGTGTGCTGCTGGATCTCCTCGGCGGTGATGTGCACGGGGCCCCGGCGGTCCGCGCGTCGCGTGGTCGTCAACAGGACGGCCTCGGCGGCCAGGTGGGAGGAGACCACCGCCAGCGGCAGCCCGAGCAGCAGCCACTCGGTGAAGCCGATCCGCTCGCCGGCCGCCTCCCACAGCACCGACACGGTGATCAGATGGGCGCCTGCCCCGATCAGGGTCGCCACCGCAGACAGCAGGATCACGGTCGGGAACAGCAGCGCCAGCATCACGACCAGTCGTTTCCGGTCGGCAAGGGCCTTGGCGAGGGCCAGGAACACCGGCAGTGCGAGGGCGGCCCTGCCGGAGGTCGCCGGCACCGCGAACGCCGTGACGACCAGCGCGGCCGTCGTCAGGTGCACGAGCTGCCGTACCGTGCGCGCCCCGCCCACCAGGAACGCCGCCGCCCGTCCGGCGAGCCCGGTCCGGGCCACCGCCGCCGCCAGGACGAAGGCGCAGATCAGCAGCCACACCGTCGAGTCGCCGAGGGTGCCGAACAGGGTGTCGCTGCTGATCACCCCGGTCACCGTGAGGGCGAGTCCGGCGCCCAGCGCGATGTACGTGTCGTCGATCGGCGTACCGATCCAGGCGCAGGTCGCCAGCGCGAACACCGCGAGGGTCAGCCGCGCCTCCCCGCCCAGGCCGGGGAAGTTGCCGGGGACCGCGAGCAGCGCGCACAGGGAGAGGGCCACGCACAGGGCGGCGGCCAGGCGGAGGTTCAGGGTCACGTCATCTACGGTTCATCCGGGCGGTGAGCCCTGAATGAGCCGTACATGAAGGGGACTTCACCCGCCGGGCAGCCGGTACCCCATCCCCCGCACCGTCTCCACCTGCTCGGCGCCGAGCTTCTTGCGCAGTGCCCGTACGTACACGTCCACGATGTTGGAGCCCGGGTCGAAGTCGTAGCCCCACACGTGCGACAGGATCTGCTCGCGGGAGAGCACCTGGCCCGGGTGGCGCAGGAACAGCTCCAGGAGCACGAACTCGCGGGCCGTCAGGTCGATCGTGCGCTCGCCCGCCCGAGCCCTCCGCGTCCGCAGGTCCAGGCTCAGGGTGCCGGACCGCAGCACGGTCACCTCCGGCGCGCGGGCCGCCGTACGCAGCCGCAGGCGCACCCGGGCGAGCAGTTCCTCGAAGCGGAACGGCTTGGTCATCCAGTCGTCGGCGCCGCCCTCCAGGCCGGCCACGGTGTCCCGTACGGAGTCCCGCGCGGTCAGCACGATCACCGGGACCGTCACCCGGGACTCGCGCAGCTGCCGCAGCACCGTGAAGCCGTCCCGGCCGGGCAGCCCGATGTCCAGGACGACCAGGTCGAAGCCGCCGGTCAGGGCGTACTCGTAGCCCGCGTCGCCGTCGGCGACCACGGTGGTGGTGAAGCCGTTGGCGCGCAGGCCCTTCTCCACGAAGGAGGCGATGCGCTCCTCGTCCTCGACGATGAGAATGCGGTTCACGGGCGTGCCTCTTCCAGGATGAGTACGAAGGTGGCGCCGCCGCCCTCGGTGTGGTGCAGGCGGATCCGGCCGCCGTGGGCCTCCGCGATCGCCCGCACGATCGACAGGCCGAGCCCCGCGCCCGAGCCGCGGGTGCCGCGCCGGGCCGTGCCGCGCCGGAACCGTTCGAAGATCACCTCGGCGTCCTGCGGCTGGACGCCGGGCCCTGAGTCGGCGACGTACAGCTCGACGCGGGAGCCGTCGGCGCGGGAGCCTATGCGCACGGTCTGGCCGGCTGTGGTGTGCTGCACGGCGTTCTGGGCGAGTTGCACCATCGCCTGCGTGATCCGCTGGGGATCCAACTCGGCCTCTTGGTCGGCGACTTCGGCGAGCTGCCAGTCGCGCTCGCCGAGGGTGCGGGCCTTGACGAAGACGTCGGCGGTGAGCTCGGCGAGCTGCACCGGCTCCGGGGTGACGAAGTCGGGGCGCTCGGCCTTGGCGAGCAGCAGCAGGTCCTCGACGATGCGGCTCATCCGGTCCAGTTCGTCGGTGACCAGCCGGACGGTCTCCTCGCGCTCCGCCGGATCGTCGCCCATCAGCTCCAGATGGCCGCGCACGATGGTGATCGGGGTGCGCAGCTCGTGGCCGGCGTCGTCGACGAACTCCCGCTGGGCGGCGAAGGCGCGCTCCAGCCGGTCCAGCATCGCGTTGAACGTGTCGGCCAGGGCCGCGATGTCGTCGTGGCCGTGCACCGGGATACGGCGGGTGAGGTCCTGCTCGGTGAGCTGGGCGGCGGCGGTCCGCACCAGCCGTACGGGCTTCAGGATCCGTCCGGCGACCACCCAGCCGATGCCGGTCGTCAGCAGCAGGGCGACCCCGGAGATGGCGAGCAGGATGCGGAACACCTCGTTCACGCGCGCCTGTTCGCGCTCCGGGTGGAAGGCGACGACGAACGCGGCGTCCGGTTCGCTGCCGTGCCGGGCGACGGCGACCTTGGCCCAGCGGATCTCGCCCGAGGCCCGGTCGAGGGTGCCGGTGGAGTCGGGGGAGTCGAAGACGCGGCGCCGGGCACCGGCGTCCTCGTGCAGGGGCACGGCGACCGGGATGTCACGCGGCTGGATGATCTGCGCCGGGCCGCGGTCCGCCCGGCCGACCAGGCCGATCAGCTCCTCGTCCGGGTCGGCGTACTGCCGCTCCAGGAAGACCCTGAGCAGCCGGGCCGGATCGGTGAAGGGGCGGCCCGTCGCCGGGTCGACGCCACGTTCCTCGAAGTTGGTGAACTCGCCGGCCTCCTGGGCGAGCAGGCCGCCGATCCGGTGGTCGGCGTCCCGCAGCAGGATCGAGCGGGTGGTGGTGACCACCGAGGCGAGCGCGACCGCCATCACGAACAGCAGCCAGAGCAGGATGCGGACCCGGGCGGTGACCCGGCGGCGCGGGCCGTCAGCCGTCGCCGGGCCCGTCGTCGCCGGGTCCGTCGTCCGTGCCGTCCTGGCCGCGATCGTCGTCATCGTCGTCCCCCGCGGGGCTGTCGGTCACCTCGGGCCGGGAGACCACCTCGTCGCTCGGTGTCGGCCCGGGCCGGGTGGGTGTGGCCGAGGGGGAGCCGCTGTCCAGTTCCACCTTGGAGGGGACTTTCGGGGACTGCGGGCTGTCGGCGAGGGCGAAACTGGTCGCGGCGATGCCGAGCGGGATCACCACGACGGCGGCGAGGGCCGCCAACCGGCGAGAGAAGACCATGGGCCCGATCCTGCGGCCGCCTCCCGGTGGCGAGGATGAGCCCAGGATGAAGAACTCTTCATCCTGAACTCTTGATCCTGAACTCTTCATGCCGGGAAGCGCTGGATCCTCAGTTGTCGAGGCCGATCGCGAACGCCGCCTCCAGGTCGTGCTGCGAGTACGTCCGGAACGCCACGTGCGTGTCCGTCCCCTCCACGCCCGGGATCTTGCTGATGTGCCCGGGAATGACCTCCGCGAGATCCTCGTGCCGCTTCACCCGGACCATCGCGATCAGGTCGTACGTGCCGGTCACGGAGAACACCTCACTGACGTTCTCCAGCGCCGCGATCGACTCCGCGATCTCGGGGATCCGGTCCACGCTGGTCTTGATGAGGACGATCGCGGTGATCACGGCTGGTTCTCTCCCTCGGGGGACGGAGTTCGGGCGGCCTTCACTCTAGTCGCACGCCCGAAGCGCACCCACGCGAACGTGAGCCCCAGGCCGAAGCCCACCAGGTGGGCCAGGTAGGCCACGCCGGGGCCCTGGCCGGCCCGGCCCGCGGCCAGCCATTGGAGGGCCGCCCAGAAGGGCAGGACGACCCAGGCCGGGAAGCGCAGCGGGAGGAAGAAGAGGAACGGCAGGAGACTGGTGACGCGGGCTCCGGGGAACAGGTACAGGAACGCCCCGAGGACCGCCGAGATCGCCCCGGACGCGCCGACCAGGGACTGCTCGGAGTCGGCGTTGGCGGCCGCGTAGCCCAGCAGGGCCAGGTAGCCGCAGCCCAGATAGAAGAGAGTGAACTGGAAGCGGCCCATCCGTTCCTCGGTCAGCACGCCGAAGACGTAGAGGAAGAGCATGTTGCCCAGCAGGTGGACCCAGCTGCCGTGGACGAAGAGGGCCGTGGCGGGGGTGAGCGCGGCCCGCGCCGAGCCCTCGAACAGTTCGGCGGGCACCACGCCCCAGCGGTGGAAATAGGCCCGCTGCCCCGCGAGCAGGGCGTCGCCGGAGCCGTACGACGAATTGAGCCCCGAGGCCGGGCCGGCCAGGAAGAGCAGACAGCACACGGTGATCAGCCCGTATGTCATCGGCGCCGACGGCCGCCGGACCGCCCCGACCGCCCTGCCGACCGTCCCGCTCCAGTTGCTGATCATGAACACAGAGCATGACGCAAGGGGACCGGACGGCACGGAGCGCCTCGCCGCTGTGGACGGCGGAGCGGCGAGTACCCGCCAGGCCGTAGGGTAACGAGCCACACGCACCGGGGTTCCCGGCGCGTCACGGACACTAGAAGGAACAAGAAGGAAGGCGAACAGCCACGATGACGGTTCCCCTGCCGACTGCCTCGACGCGGTGGCGCTGCAGCCTCTGCGGCAACCTCACGCGCTTCGACGTGACCCGCTCGTCGAAGGTGGTCGAGTACGTCCACCTCGACCTGGCCGGTGAGCCGAAGGTCGAGGAGCGCGACGTGGTCAGTGAGACCATCGAGTCGGTGCGCTGCCGCTGGTGCAACGCCGTGGATCAGGTGGAACTCGTGGACAGGCCGGGCGCCGGCTCCTGAGGGAGCGGGCCCCGCACAGGCGATGGGGTGAGGATGGTGGAGACCGCAGGCGGGGGGCCGGGCGACGGCGCCGCTGAGGTGCTCGACCGTCCGCTGCCCGACGGCGTGCGCCGCAGGGTCGTACAGATCGTCTCGGACGGGTTCGGCGGACTGACCGTCGGCGAACTGCCCGCGCAGCTACGACAGTACGCCCGGTTCGCGCCGAACCGGCGCGCCAAGTTCGCCGGCAACGCCATGGCGGCCGCCCTGGAGACCGATCCGCTGTTCCGGCAGCGCATCGGGGAGAAGTTCAGAGAGACGCAGCCGGAGCTCTCCGGCGCCCTGGACTCCGGCTCGCCGCCCCCGGCCGCGGACCCGCTCGACGTGGCGGCCGCGGCCTACGTACTGCGGCCCACCGGCTGGGTGAAGCTCGTGACCGCGGCCGGCGAGGAGGCCCAGCGGGCCTACGCCGAGCGCGCCGACGAGGAGAGCCGCGCCGAGCTGGAGCGGCTGCGCGAGGAACTCGACCGGGCCCGTGAGCAGACCCGGAGCGAGACCGAGCGGCTGCGCACCGAGCTGGATTCGGCCAAGAAGGAAGCGGACTCGCTGCACCGCAAGCTGCGCGCCGCCGTGAGCGACGTCAAGCGCGGCGAGGCCGCCCTGCGCAAGCTGCACGCCGAGATGGAGACCCTGCGCGCGGAGGGGCAGGCCCAGGTGTCCGCCGCGGAGAGCGAGTCCCGGCGGCTCAAGTCACGGCTCGGCGAGGCGGAGGCGGCCTTGGAGGCCACCCGCAAGGCGGCCCGCGAGGGACGCAGCGTCGAGGACATGCGCGTACGGCTGCTGCTCGACACCCTGCTCGACGCGACCCAGGGACTGCGGCGGGAACTCGCGCTGCCGCCGGTGTCCGTACGGCCGGCCGAGACCGTGGATGCGGTCGAACCGGGACGTATGACCCCGAAGGACATCGCGGCGCGGGCGTTGTCCGAGAACGACCCCGCGATCCTCGACCAGCTCCTCGCGCTGCCGCAGGCCCATCTGGTGGTCGACGGCTACAACGTCACCAAGACAGGCTATCCCCAAATGCCCCTGGAGAAGCAGCGGTTGAGGCTCCTCGGGCAGCTCTCCCAGCTCGCCGCGCAGACCGGCGCCGAGGTGACGTGTGTCTTCGACGGGGCCGAACTGGCCGCGCCGGTGCTCTTGGCGCCACCGCGCGGGGTGCGGGTGCTGTTCTCCAAACCGGGCGTCACCGCGGATGAGTTGATCCGCCAGCTGGTGCGCGCGGAGCCGCCGGGGCGTCCGGTCATCGTCGCCTCGACCGACCGTGAGGTCGCCGACGGGGTGGCCCGGGCGGGGGCGCGGCCGGTCGCTTCCGCGATGCTTCTCAAGCGGTTGTCCTGAAGGTCAACGTACGGGCCTAATGTCCGAATTGACGGAACCGTCACGCAACGTAGCGTCAAGCAAACCTCACTGCATGTGAGTTGAGTGTAAAGAATGACGGGTGTGACGAGATTTTTCTCGTGAGGATTTGAACTGATCACGGGAAGGTCACTAGGGTCTGGCCTCGAACCTCCGAGCGGGTGATCACTCAAAAGAAGGAGTTCACCTCCGTGGCGTCCCACCGTCGACCCAAGCAACCGAGCCGTGCACGCGTGACCGTGCTGACCACCGCAGCCGCCGCTGCGGTCGCCCTGAGCTCGCAGGCCGCGAATGCCGCGCCGAGCGAGAAGCCCAGCAAGGACGAGGTCAAGGCCAAGGTCGACAAGCTCTACGAAGAGGCCGAGCAGGCCACCGAGAAGCTCAACGGGGCCACGGAGAAGCAGGAGAAGCTCCAGAAGGAGATCTCCACCATCCAGGACAACGTCGCCCGCGGCCAGGAGGAGCTCAACGAGCTGCGCGACTCCATAGGCCTGGCGGCCGCGGCCCAGTACCGCACGGGGTCGATCGACTCCTCGGTCCAGCTCTTCCTCTCCTCGGACCCGGACGACTACCTGGACAAGGCGTCGACCATGGACCAGCTGAGCGGTCAGCAGGTCGAGGCGCTGAAGAAGATCCAGGACAAGCAGCGCGAGCTCGCCCAGGACCGTTCCGAGGCCTCCGAGAAGCTCAAGGACCTCGCGAGCACCCGCACCGAACTGGGCAAGAAGAAGAAGGAAGTCCAGGGCAAGCTCGCCGCGGCGCAGAAGCTCCTCAACACCCTGACGGCCGCCGAGAAGGCCGCCCTCGCCGCCGAGGACGCCCGCGCCAGCCGCGACGCCGGCGAGCGCGTCGACCTCGGTGACGCCCCCGTCGGCTCCGGCCGGGCGATGGCCGCCTTCCAGGCCGCGCAGACCCAGATCGGCAAGCCGTACGTCTACGGCGCCACCGGCACCGCCTCCTACGACTGCTCGGGCCTGACCTCCTGGGCGTACGCGCAGGCCGGCGTCGGGATCCCGCGCACCTCGCAGGCCCAGGCCAACGCCGGTACGCGCATCTACTCGCAGAGCGACCTCAAGGTCGGCGACCTCGTCATCTTCTACGGCGACCTGCACCACGTCGCCCTCTACGCGGGCAACGGCCAGGTGCTGCACGCCCCGCGCACCGGCACGGTCGTCCGCTACGAGTCGATCAACAACATGCCGTTCCAGTTCGGCGTCCGGATCTGATCACCCTCAGGACGGGTCCGATCACCATCAAGATCGGCACGCCGCACCGCCCGTTCGGGCGAATCATCGCCACGTGAACTGACCCCACGCCCCGCCCATGACCTGCGTCTGAGGCGGGGCGTCACTTTGTGTGCCCGCCAAGGTCGTTGGTGCGCCCCCCTCCTCGGGGCTAATGTCTGCCGCGTTTCCCTGTCCGCCAGCGGAAGGAGTGCGGCTTCCCGTGGGGTCCCATCGCCGCTTTGCACCGTCCGGGTTCGACCGGGGCGCCAGTACGGCGCTCTGCGTCCTGTCAGTCGCCGCCGCGGCCCTCGGCGTCCTGCCGGCCACGTCGGCCGTCGCCGCACCGCACGACGACACCCGCGCGGAGGTGGACCGCCTCTACGAGGAGGCAGAGCAGGCGACCGAGGCCTACAACAAGGCCGACGAGCGCGCCGACGACCTCCGCGAGGAGGTCGGCACCGCGCAGGACGGGATCGCCCGGCAGCAGGAGCGCATCAACCGCATGCGGGAGGCGCTCGGGGCGCTCGCCGGCGCCCAGTACCGCTCCGGCGGCCTCGACCCCTCCCTCGCCCTGCTGTTCTCCGACGACCCGGACGACTACCTCGACAAGGCCGGCGTCCTCGACCGGATCACCGCGCGCCAGGCGGGCGAGCTCAAGGACCTCCAGGAGGCCATGCGCGAACTCGCCCAGGAGCGTTCCGAGGCGGCCGAGAAGCTCGGCGAACTGGAGAAGAGCCGCAAGGCCGTCGCCTCCCACAAGCGGACCGTCGAGAAGAAGCTCGCCAAGGCACGCGCGCTCCTCAACGCCCTGCCGTCCGACGCACGAGACGCCTACGAGCGGGCCTCCCGCTCCGGCCGCTCCGACCTGCCCGACCTCGGCGGCGTCGCCCCGCCGTCCGACCGTGCGGCCGCCGCGATCGCCGCCGCCCGCTCCGCGCTCGGCAAGCCGTACGTCTGGGGCGCCAACGGCCCCTCGGGCTTCGACTGTTCGGGCCTGATGCAGTGGTCGTACGCACAGGCCGGCGTCTCCCTGCCGCGCACCTCGCAGGGCCAGCGCTACGCCGGCCGCCAGGTCCCGCTGTCCCAGGCACAGCCCGGTGACCTGGTCACCTACCGGGGGGACGCCAGCCATGTGGCGATGTACATGGGCAACGGCCAGGTGATCCACGCGCCCTATCCCGGAGCGCCGGTGCGCTACGACCCGGTGGGCATGATCCCGGGCGCGACCGTGACCAGGGTCTGACCGGGCGGCCGCGACCACCGTACGATCGGGGGCGTGGCCAGGCCCTGTCGTCGAATTCCCGCCTGCCGCGCGGCACCATGCACGCGCTCTCGCCGCACCGGGCACAAACCCACGTACAACCAGTACGAGGGTCTGTGCCCGGCACGCCGAGAGCACGCACCTGACGCCGCGCGGCCCGCCCTCCGGGCGGACGACGGGAATTCGACGACAGGGCCTGGGGCGCTGGGGGGACGCGGAGTCGTCGCGCTGTGTCTGCTGTTGCTCGTCGCGCTGGTGGGATGCGGCGGGAAACCCGCCACCGACAGTGCGAAGGCCGATGTGCAGCGGGTCCTGGACCGGCGGGCGACCGCGGTCCTGGACCGCGACCGGGCCGCGTTCGTGAAGACGGGCGCGCTGAGCTGGTTCGCGAACCTCACCGCGGTCCCGCTCGCCGACTGGTCCTACCGCGTCACCGCCCTGCACCGCACCGGCAGCACCGCCACCGCCGACGTCGAACTGCGCTACCGCGTCCAGGGCTACGACCGGGCCCCCGTCACCGTCGGCCGCACCCTGACCCTGAGCCTGGACGCGGGCGGGCAGTGGTACGTGGACGCCGAGCAGCCCGCGAAGAAGACCGCCCAACAACTGTGGGACCAAGGCGAGGTGATGGCCGTACGCGGTCGGCACAGCCTGGTCCTCGGGGTCGGCCGGTCCGGCGAGGAACTGCACTCCTACGCGGATCTGGCGGACCGCGCCGTACCGGCCGTGTCGGACGCGTGGGGCACCGACTGGCCTCGGCGCGTCGTCGTGCTCGTACCGAGGTCGCTGGAGGGCATGGCGGGGCTGCTCGGCTCGCCCGCCTCCTCCTACCGCGGCATCGCGGCGGTCACCACCGGCGAGACGGGCGCACCGGCCGAGGCGCCCGCGGACCGGATCATCGTCAACCCCGACGCGTACGGCGTCCTCGGCTCGGTCGGCAAGCAGGTCGTGCTCACCCACGAGACGACCCATGTCGCCACCCGCGCCGACACCACCCCCGCGACGCCTCTGTGGCTGTCCGAGGGGTACGCCGACTGGGTCGGCTACCGCGGCAGCGGCCGTACGCCGGTCCAGGCCGCGCCCGAGCTGTGGGACGCCGTCGCCGAGGGCAGCCTGCCGGCCGCGCTGCCGACCGACGGGGACTTCGGCTTCAGCGGCGACGCGGCCGGGCTCGCGCGGGCCTATGAGGGCGGCTGGATGGCCTGCCGGATGATCGCCGAGCGCTGGGGCGAGGTGCGGCTGAAGGAGTTCTACAAGGCCGTGGGGGCGCACGAGAAGCGGCCGGGGGCGGTCGAGGACGCGATGCGGAAGGTGCTCGGCACGACGCCGGGGGAGTTCACCGAGCAGTGGCGGGAGTATCTGCGGGAGCAGCTGGGCTGATCGAGGTGGTGTCGGCCGGGCTGACCGAGGCGTGTCAGCCCGGCTGATCGAGCTGTGCGAGGGCCTCTTCGAGCCAGGCCCGCTCGGCCCGCCCGGTCGCCCGGGCGACCCGCAGCATGCCCTCCCGGAACAGGTCGCCGGTCTCCTCCGCCCGTACGGGCTTCCCGTCCGCGTAGAAGAAGCTCGCGGGCGTCTGAAGGAACTCCAGCCGGCGGCGCAGCACCGCGGCCTGCTCCCGGCGGTCGGGCAGGTGCCGCAGGAACGCCAGGAGCGTGTTGAAGCGCACGTGGTCCGTGATCTCGGCCTGCTTGGGGTGCCGCAGGCGTTCCAGCAGGTCCTCGCGGCCCTTGTCGGTCAGGGACAGCATCCGGCGCGGGGCCGCGCTCGTGCCCGGCTCGGTGTGCTGGTCCAGCTTGCCCGCGGTCACCAGGCGGCTGATCGCCGGGTAGAGGGCACCGTCGCTGACCGGGCGGACATGGCCGCTGAGCGCCTTGATGCGCTCCTTCAAGTCATAACCGTGCAGCGGTTGTTCGGCCAGGAAGCCCAGGATCGACAGCTCCAGCACTGTTTCCTCCTTGCGGGTGTCGTAGCGCCATGCTACCTCTTATCGAGCTACCTCGCTTAGAGGTAGCTCGAATCGAGGGAGGCCAAGGGTGAACGCCCACCGCAAGCAGCTCACAGTGCTCGCCCAGCCCGTCTACTTCGCGCTCCTGGCCTCCGTCGCCGCCGGGATCATCAACACCCTCTGGGTCTCCCGGCTCGGCGGTCCGGCCGTCGCCGCCGTGGCCGTGGCGACCAACGCCGAGAACGTGCTGCTCGGCGTCGCCCTGGTCTTCGGCTCCGGTACGACCGTGCTGGTGGCGCACGCCAGGGGTGCACGGGATCCGGGTGCGGTACGGGCGGCGGTGCGCGGGGGCTGGGCGCTGTGTGCGCTGGTGACGCCGGTGGTCGTGGCGGGCGGGCTGCTGCTGCGGGAGCCGCTCGCCCGGCTGGTGCTGGGCGGAGGCGCCGCCGTGTCGCTCGCGGTGGCCTACTTCGCGGTCTCGATACCGGGCATCGCCGTCTTCTTCGCGCAGAACCTCGTCGACGGCATCCTGAAAGGCACCGGCGACACCAGAACCCCGATGCGGCTCGCGCTCCTCGCCAACGGGCTGATCCTGGTCTGCGACCCGTTCTTCATCCACCTCTACGGCGTCCAGGGCGCCGCCGTCTCCACCGTGCTGTGCCGGTGCGTGGCCTTCGCGGTGGGGCTGCTCGCCCTGCGCCGGAACAAGCTGCTCCGGCAGTGCGCGGGCGTACGGCCCTCGGAGGGCACCTGGACGGCAGCGCGGCGGACGCTGCGGACCGGGCTGCCGATGTCCGCCGACTTCACCGTGCGGCAGGCCGGGGCGCTGGCGCTGGTGGCGATCGTGGCGCGGCTCGGGGTGACGGCGGTCGCCGCCTACTCGATCGCGTACAAGGTCATGTACGTCGCCACCATGGCCTTCTACGCCGTCCGCCAGGCCGCCTCGATCCACACCGCGCACACCCGGGGCGCCGGGCGGGACGCGCGCCGGGAGATCGGGCGGCAGGCCGTGCTGGTGTCCGGGGCGGCGGGGCTCGCGGCGGCCGCCCTGCTGTTCGTCGCCGCCCCCTGGATCATGGCTGCCTTCGGCGCCGGGCCCGAAGTCGCCCACGACGGCACCCTGTTCCTGCGCTGCGTCGGCCCCTATCTGCTGCTGATGGCCTGCTTCATCGCGGCCGGCGGGGTCTTCGAGGGCAGCGGGGGCGCTCCGGCGCTGCTGCGGGTGACCGTGCTCGGCACGGCGGTCCAGCTGCCCCTGGCGTACGGCCTCACGGGCCTCGGCCTGCCGGGGGTGTGCCTGGCGCTGGCGCTGGCCATGGCGGTGCAGTGCGGGGCCTTGGTGGTGCTGTTCCGGCGGGCCCGGAATCAGGAGGAGGCCGAGGTCTCCTTGGCGCGACCGGCGCCGGCGGCCTGATCGGGCAGCTCGGCCGGGACGGGCTTCGGCACCGTCGAGCGCCACAGCCGGCGGGCCGCGACGACGGCGGCGAGGACCAGCAGGCCGTTGCGGACCACCAACAGGGTGATGCCGAGGGGGTCGCTGGCCACGACGTTCCCGAAATAGAGCGGGAACTCCAGGACCGTCACGAAGCACGCCGCCAGCACCAGGCCGGCCGGCAGGCCCATCAGGGTGGCGCGGAAGCACAGGCAGACGGCCGCGATGCCGACCAGCCACACCATGTACTGCGGGCTGATGACCCTGCTGGTCACGGTGAACATCAGCACCCCGACGAAGGCCGCGTCGGCCGCCGTGTGTGCCTCGAACCGGGTCGCCACCAGCCGCCACAGCAGCAGCCAGCCGAACGTCATGCCGGTGAGGGCCAGCGCGGCCGTGCTCACGATGTTCACCCACGGGCCGAGGAACTCGACCGAGCCGTAGTTCAGCAGCACCTGGCCGTCCCAGCCGTAGTGCCGGGCCACGTGGAAGACCAGCGCGCCCAGCGACTCCACCTCGGTGCCCCGGTCGCGCTGGAAGGTCAGGAAGGCGAACGCGCCGGGCATCGCGAGGGTGAACAGCGCGGCCAGCGCGGCCATGGTCGCCACCGCCGACATCCAGGCGCCGCGCGTGCGCACGCCCAGGAGCAGCAGCGCCGGCCACACCTTCAGCATCGCCCCGAAGCCCGCGAGGGCGCCCATCAGACGGGGATGCCGGGAGCCCGCGAGCAGGGCGGCGACCGCGACCGCGGTGACCATCACGTCGTAGCGGGCGTAGACGGTGGGGCCGAGCAGCGGTACGCCCGCCACCCACACCCAGGCGCCGCTCAGCCGTCGGTTCGGGCGCCGGCCCGCGTACACCAGCAGGGACACGGCGACCAGGTCGGCGAGGAAGGCGAGGACGAAGAAGGCCGACGCGTAGTCGAGGAAGGGCAGCAGACCGGGGGCGAGGATCGGAAGGGCCGCGGCGGGCGGATACTGCCAGGTGACGTCGTCCAGCGGGAAGGTGCCCGTGCGCAGCACGTCGTACCAGCCGTGGTAGATGACCGACACGTCACTGGTGACGTCCGGGCCCGGGAAGACGTACACCTTGAAGACGAAGAGCAGCAGCAGCAGCCTGGTCACGCCCCAGGTCATGAGCAGCCACGGCAGAGACCGCCTCGCGCCCGTCGTCTCCACGTGATCCCCTGCCCGTTCGATTCCCGCCTTGAGGGGAACATGATGTCGTCCCCTCCTGTGAGCGTGCCACAAGGGCCACCGCAGGCGGCTGTGAGCAGGCGGTTTCGGTAGGGTCTGGGTCGATGCACAAGACCCTGATCGTCACGAACGACTTCCCGCCCCGGCCCGGCGGCATCCAGGCGTTCCTGCACAACATGGCGCTGCGCCTCGACCCCGAGCGGCTCGTCGTGTACGCCTCCACCTGGAAGCGCGGCCGGGAGGGCGCCGAGGCCACCGCCGCCTTCGACGCCGAGCAGCCCTTCACCGTCGTACGGGACTCCACGACGATGCTGCTGCCGACGCCCGCGGCGACCCGGCGGGCGGTCGGGCTGCTGCGCGAGCACGGGTGCACCTCGGTGTGGTTCGGGGCGGCGGCGCCGCTCGGGCTGATGGCGCCGGCGCTGCGGAAGGCGGGCGCCGAGCGGATCGTGGCCACCACCCACGGGCACGAGGCCGGATGGGCGCAGCTGCCCGCCGCGCGACAGCTGCTGCGCCGGATCGGGGAATCCACGGACACCATCACCTACCTCGGCGAGTACACGCGCTCGCGAATCGCCGGCGCGCTGACGTCGGACGCGGCCGGGCGGATGGCGCAGCTGCCGCCGGGCGTCGACGAGAAGACCTTCCACCCCGGCTCGGGCGGCGCCGAGGTCCGGGCGCGGCTCGGGCTGAGCGAGCGGCCGGTGATCGTGTGCGTCTCGCGGCTGGTGCCGCGCAAGGGGCAGGACACGCTGATCCGCGCCATGCCGCGGATCCTGGCCGCCGAGCCGGACGCGGTGCTGCTGATCGTCGGGGGCGGGCCGTACGAGAAGGAGCTGCGCAGACTCGCCCACCAGACCCGGGTCGCCGACTCCGTCCGCTTCACCGGCGCGGTGCCCTGGGCCGAGCTGCCCGCGCACTACGGCGCCGGTGACGTGTTCGCCATGCCGTGCCGGACCCGGCGGGGCGGACTCGACGTCGAGGGGCTCGGGATCGTCTACCTGGAGGCCTCCGCGACCGGGCTGCCCGTCGTCGCCGGCGACTCCGGCGGCGCCCCGGACGCGGTCCTCGACGGCGAGACCGGCTGGGTCGTGCGGGGCGGCTCCGCCGAGGAGGCCGCCGACCGCATCCTCGTCCTCCTCCAGGACGCCGAGCTGCGCCGCAGGATGGGGGAGCGGGGGCGGGCGTGGGTCGAGGAGAAGTGGCGCTGGGACCTGCTGGCGGAAGAATTGAAGGCGTTGCTGTAACGGAACTCCCAGTTGCCGGTGCGCGACTCCTAGGCGGAGGGAAATAATCCGCCGATGCTGCGCACATGACAGCAAAACTGATGCAACGTCAGCTGACGAGACGTCACATCTTGGGCATGGTGGCCCTGCAGACCGCCGCCGCGTCCGGTCTCACCCGCATCGGTCTCCAGACGGCCTCGGGCGCCGAGCCCGCCGCCGTCGACAACGCCCCCGCCATCGTGGTCGGTTCGGGCTACGGCGGTGCCGTCGCCGCCCTCCGCCTCGGCCAGGCCGGCATCCGCACCCTCGTCCTCGAGATGGGCCGGGCGTGGAGCACCCCCGGCGCCGACGGCAAGGTCTTCTGCTCCACCAGCGCCCCGGATCAGCGGTCCATGTGGTTCCGCACCCGCACCGAGGCACCGCTGGCCACCTTCCTGTGGCTGGACGTCGTCAACAGGGACATCAGCGCCTACCCGGGAGTCCTGGACCGGGTGCACTTCGACGCCATGTCCGTGTACGTCGGCCGGGGCGTCGGCGGCGGCTCCCTCGTCAACGGCGGGATGGCGGTGACGCCGTTGAAGGCGTACTTCGCCGAGCAGTTCCCCACCGTCGACTCCGACGAGATGTACGGCACCTACTTCCCGCGCGCCCGCTCCATGCTGGGCGTCAACACCGTCGACCCCGCCTGGTTCGAGTCGACGGAGTGGTACCGCTTCACCCGGATCTCCCGCGCCCACGCCCAGAAGACCGGCCTGAAGACCACCTTCGTGCCGAACGTCTACGACTTCGGGTACATGCAGCGCGAGGCGGCCGGCACGGCCACCAAGTCCGCGCTCGCCGGCGAGGTGATCTACGGCAACAACCACGGCAAGCGCACCCTCGACAAGACGTACCTCGCCGCGGCCCTCGGCACCGGCAACGTCACCATCCACACCCTGGAGAAGGTCAGGGCCGTCAGCCGGGCCGCCGACGGCTCCTGGCTGCTCACCGCCGACCGCATCGACACCACCGGCACGGTCGTCGAGACCAAGCAGTACGGCTGCGCGTACCTCTTCCTCGGCGGCGGTAGCCTCGGCACCACCGAACTCCTCGTCCGCGCCCGGGAGACGGGCACGCTGCCCGCCCTGGACGCGAGCGTCGGCGCCGGCTGGGGCACCAACGGCAACGTGATGCTCGGCCGCGCCAACCACCTCTGGGACACGGTCGGGGCGAACCAGTCGACCATGCCGGTCATGGGCATCGACGACTGGGCCAACACCGCCAACCCCGTCTTCGCGGAGATCGCCCCGCTGCCGACGGGACTCGAGCACTGGGTCAGTCTGTATCTGGCGATCACCAAGAACCCGTCGCGGGCGTCGTTCTCGTACGACAGTGGGACGGGCGGCGTGCGGCTGGGCTGGACGGCCGCCCACAGCGCAGTCTCCGTCGCCATGGCCAAGAAGCTGTTCGACCGGATCAACTCGGCGAACTCGACGATCTACCGGTACGACCTGTTCGGCTCGTCCAACAAGGTCTTCGCCGACGACTTCACGTACCACCCGCTGGGCGGCTGCGTGCTGGGGAAGGCGACCGACACCTACGGCCGGGTGAAGGGGTATCCCAGGCTGTACGTCACCGACGGCTCGCTCGTGCCCGGGTCGATCGGGGTGAACCCGTTCGTGACGATCACCGCGCTCGCCGAACGGACGATGGCGCGGGTCCTCGTGGAGGACACCGCGCCATGACAGTCCGTCAAATACGCCAGGGGCCTTGCTACTTCTGGTAGATGGCCTCGATCTCGGACGCGTAGTCCTTCGCCACCACGTTGCGCTTGAGCTTCAGGGACGGCGTCAGGTGGCCCGAATCCTCCGTGAACTGGGAGGACAGAATGCGGAACTTCCGCACCGATTCCGCCTTCGACACCGCGGCGTTGCCGTCGTCGATCGCCGACTGGATCGCGGCCAGCAGGTCGGGGTCCGCGCGCAGCGACGCCGCGGTGGAACCCTCCGGCTTGCCGTGCTCGGCCGCCCAGCGGCCCAGGAACTCGTCGTCGACGGTGACCAGCGCGCCGACGAACGGCCGTCCGTCGCCGACCACCATGCACTCCGCGACCAGCGCGTGCGCGCGGATGCGGTCCTCGATCACGGCCGGGGCGACGTTCTTGCCGCCCGCGGTGACGATGATCTCCTTCTTGCGGCCGGTGATCCGCAGGTAGCCGTCCTCGTCGAGGGTGCCGATGTCCCCGGTGTGGAACCAGCCGTCGGCCAGCGCCTCGGCGGTGGCCGCCTCGTTGTTCCAGTAGCCCTTGAACAGGTGCTCGCCGTGCAGCAGCACCTCGCCGTCGTCCGCGATCCTGACGACCGAGCCGGGCAGCGGCTGGCCGACCGTGCCGATCTTCTGGCGGTCCCAGGGGTTGAAGGCGGTGGCGGCACAGGACTCGGTCAGGCCGTAGCCCTCCAGGACCGTGAAGCCGATGCCGCGGAAGAAGTGACCCAGGCGCTCGCCCAGCGGGGCGCCGCCGGAGATGGCGAACTCGCCCTTGCCGCCGAGCACCGCGCGCAGCTTGCTGTAGACGAGCTTGTCGAAGGTCTTGTGTTTGATCTTCAGGCCGAGGGACGGGCCCGACGGGGTGTCCAGCGCTTTGCTGTACGCGATCGCGGTGTCCGCGGCCTTGTCGAAGATCTTGCCCTTGCCGTCCGCCTGCGCCTTGGCGCGCGCCGAGTTGTAGACCTTCTCGAAGACGCGCGGGACACCGAGGATCAGGGTCGGCCGGAAGGACGCCAGCTCGTCGGTGAGGTTCTTGATGTCCGGCACCATGCCCAGCTTGATCGGCGCCATCATCGGCGCGACCTGCACGAGCCGCCCGAAGACGTGCGCGAGCGGCAGGAACAGCAGGACGCTGCACTCACCGGTGCGGAACAGGGGGCGCAGGCGCTCCACGATGTTCCCGCACTCGGCGAAGAAGCTGCGGTGGGTCAGCACACAGCCCTTGGGCCGGCCCGTGGTGCCGGACGTGTAGACGATGGTCGCCGGGTCGTCCGCCTTGGCCTGCGAACTGCGCTCCTCGACGGTGTCGTCGGAGACGTCCTGGCCCAGGCGCCCCAGCTCCTCCAGGCCACCGGCCTCGATCTGCCAGACGTGCTTGAGGGCGGGCAGGCTGTCGCGCACCGACTCGACGGCGGCCGTGTGGTTGTCGAGCTCGACGATGCAGGCGGTGGCGCCCGAGTCGCTGAGGATCCACTGGACCTGCTCGGCCGAGCTGGTCTCGTACACCGGCACGGTGACCGCGCCCGCGCACCAGATCGCGAAGTCGAGCAGGGTCCACTCGTACCGCGTGCGGGACATCAGGCCGACCCGGTCGCCGGGCTCGACGCCGGAGGCGATGAGCCCCTTCGCCGCCGTGTGCACCTCGGCGAGGAAGGCGGTGGCCGTCACGTCCTGCCAGGCACCGTCGACCTTGCGGGCGATCACGGCGACATCCGGATGCTGCGCGGCGTTTCTCCGGACGATGTCGGTGAGATTGCCGTCCGCAGGGACCTCGTACAAAGCCGGAAGGCTGAACTCGCGCAAGACTGCTGCTCCTCATAGGGCGCCGGCGCCACGACGTTGTGTGATGCGCGACGGTCCGGTCCGAGACTCGGGCGGGTGCTCAGAGCTTCGCTCCGGGACTCGGGGACCCGGTGGTTGAAATCCTGAGCACGACTGGACCGACCGGACGTTACCCGCCGGTATGGCTTCTTCGACAGGGGGTCCCGGCGAGATGTTCGCTGCGTCACACGGATTGGTTTTCCTCCGCGCACAGTAGTCCACCCCCTAACTGACTGGCCAGTAACCGCAGGCCCCGCCGCCACTGTTCACGTATGCCGCACACGCTTACGCTTGATCGTCATGGCACCCACACCAGCCGGAAACGGCAGGACACGCGTTCATGTGGTCAGTGACGTACACGGCAACGCCCGTGACCTGGCCAGAGCCGGCGAGGGCGCGGACGCCCTGATCTGCCTGGGTGACCTCGTCCTCTTCCTCGACTACGCCGACCACTCGCGCGGGATCTTCCCCGAGCTCTTCGGCGTGGAGAACGCCGACCGCATCGTCGAGCTGCGCACCGCCCGCCGCTTCGAGGAGGCACGCGAGCTCGGGGCCCGGCTGTGGGCGGGGGTCGGCGAGCACCGGGCAGAGGTGATCGAGCAGGCGGTGCGCAAGCAGTACGCCGAGATGTTCGCGGCGTTCCCGACACCGACGTACGCGACCTACGGCAATGTCGACATGCCGCCTCTGTGGCAGGAGTACGCCGGTCCGGGCACGACCGTGCTCGACGGGGAGCGGGTCGAGATCGGCGGCCTGGTCTTCGGCTTCGTGGGCGGCGGACTGCGGACGCCGATGCGGACGCCGTACGAGATCAGCGACGAGGAGTACGCGGCGAAGATCGAGGCGGTGGGCGAGGTGGACGTGCTGTGCACGCACATCCCGCCGGAGGTGCCCGAGCTGGTCTACGACACCGTCGCGCGCCGCTTCGAACGGGGCAGCCGGGCGCTGCTGGACGCGATCCGCCGCACCCGGCCCCGCTACGCGCTGTTCGGTCACGTCCACCAGCCGCTGGTGCGCCGGATGCGGATCGGGGCGACCGAATGCGTGAACGTCGGGCACTTCGCGGGATCAGGGAAGCCCTGGGCACTCGAATGGTGAGAGACCGCAGCTGAGGGGGTGAAGGCGGCCGGTCGACCGCGCGGTAGCCTTCACGCTGCACACACGTGCGCAGGCTTGTGCACGGTGGACTTGCCTACCGGCCCGCATCTGGAGGAGCCACAGCGATGGCGGAACACACCAGCTCGAGCATCACGATCGAGGCGGCACCGGCCGATGTCATGGGGGTGATCGCCGACTTCGCCCGCTACCCGGACTGGACCGGAGAGGTGAAGGAGGCGGAGGTCCTGGCGACCGACGCCCAGGGGCGCGCCGAACAGGTCCGCCTGGTCATGGACGCCGGGGCGATCAAGGACGACCAGGTCCTGGGCTACACCTGGACCGGCGAGAACGAGGTCTCCTGGACCCTGGTGAAGTCCCAGATGCTGCGCTCGCTCGACGGCTCGTACCTCCTCAAGCCCGCGGGCGCGGGGGCGACCGAGGTGACGTACCGGCTCACCGTCGACGTCAAGATCCCGATGCTCGGCATGATCAAGCGCAAGGCGGAGAAGGTCATCATCGACCGGGCGCTCGCCGGCCTGAAGAAGCGGGTGGAGTCGGGGGCGAAGTAGCGTCGGGGACGAAGCCGCCGTCCCCGCCAGGGCGGTACGCGGAGGTACCGTTCACCCCCATGCGCACCATCCTGATCACGGGCCCGGGCGGCAGCGGCCGTACGACGGTCGCCGCCGCCACCGCACTCGCCGCCGCCCGGGAGGGCACCCGCACCCTCGTCCTCAGTGCGGACCGCACCGACACCCTCGGCGCGGTGCTCGGCACGCCGACGGGCCCGGCGCCGGTACGGGCCGCGGCGAACCTCACCGCCTGGCGCCCCGACGCGACCGCGGGCTTCCGTGACGACCTGGCCGCCTTCCAGGACCGCGCGTCCTCCGTCCTCGACCTCCTGGGCGCCTCCCGCCTGGACCCCGAGGAGGTCACCCCCCTCCCCGGCGCCGAGGAACTCACCCTGCTGCGCGCCCTGCGGGACGCGGTCCTCGCCGAGGCGCACGACCTGCTCGTGGTCGACCTGCCGCCCACCCCGCAGGCCCTCGCCCTGCTCGCGCTCCCCGAGGAGCTGCGCCGCTATCTGCGCCGCCTGCTCCCGCCCGAGCGGCAGGCGGCCCGTGCCCTGCGCCCCGTCCTCGGCCGACTGGCCGGCGTGCCCATGCCCGCGCAGTGGCTGTACGAGACCGCCGCCCGCTGGGACGTCGAACTGGCCGCCGTCGAGGCGGTCGTCGCCGACCGGAACACCGCCGTACGACTGGTCGCCGAGCCCTCACCGGCCGGCGCCGACGCCGTCACCAGTGCCGGCCTCGGCCTTGCCCTGCGCGGCCTGCGCCCCGACCTCCTGGTGGCGAACCGGGTGCTGCCGGAGGCGGCGGGGGACAGCTGGCTCGCCGGGCCCGTCGCCCAGCAGCGCAAGGTCCTCGCGGAGTGGCAGGAGTCGTACGACGTCCGGCCCGTGGCCCATCTGGGCCGCGACCCGCGCGGCGCCGACGACCTGGCCGAGCTCGCCGCCCCCGGCGTCAAGGCGGAGGCCTCCACGGTCGAGTGGCCCGTCACCGACCACCTCGCCGAGGACGGCGTCCTCATCTGGCACCTCCCGCTGCCCGGCGCGATACGCCACGAACTGGACCTCATCCGGCGCGGCGACGAACTCGTCGTCAGCGCGGGGCGGTTCCGCCGGATCGTCCCGCTGCCGTCGGCCCTGCGCCGCTGCACCGTCGACGGGGCCGCCCTGCGGGAGGGCGAGCTGCGGATCCGGTTCGCGCCCGACCCGGAACTATGGCCCGGGACACGGTGAACCGCATACGGCCGTTCGGGTAACGTCGTAGGGACGAACCGTAGTCAGGAGTCCGTCATGAGCGAAGAGCTCCCCCCGTCCGACTCCGCCGGGCGTGAGGCCGTCGACGAGGTGCGGGCGACCGACGCCGACGCGTGGGCGACGGCGTGTGCCGAGGACCTCGCGGCGGAGAAGGCCCGCCGCCGCGCCGATTACGGCCCGCCGCCGGGCTCGGCCGCCGAGGAACTGCGCAAGTTCGTCGACAGCGTCGCGGACAAGCTGTCCGGCCTCCAGTCCCCGCTGTTCGGCGCCGTCGCTGGACCCGCCGCCCAGCAGGTGGTCAAGCAGGTCGTGCAGCAGGCCAAGGCGGCCGTCGAACCCGTCATCGAACGCAACCCGGACGTCTTCGACCACCTGGCCGCCGCGGGCAACGAACTGCTCGCCGCCTACCGCTCCGCCGTCGAGGCCCAGGAGCGACGCTGGACGACCGGCGGCAGCGACCCCCGTGACCTGGACGAGGGCCGCCCCGACAAGGGTGACGAGCCGGGCCCCGGCGAGCGCATCGACCTGGACTGACGGGGCCCCCGCCCGACGGGCGGACGACGGGACCCCGACGGCAGGGCCTCGGGTACGGTTGGCCGTAGCGGGGCTCGACCGAAACTGAGGGATTCATGGGACTCACCATCGGCGTCGATATCGGCGGCACGAAGATCGCGGCCGGCGTGGTCGATGAGGAAGGCAACATCCTCTCGACCTTCAAGGTGCCGACCCCGGGTACGTCCGAGGGCATCGTGGACGCCATCGCCTCCGCGGTGGAGGGTGCGCGCGCCGGTCACGAGATCGTCGGCGTGGGCATCGGTGCCGCCGGATACGTCAACCGCCAGCGCTCCACGGTCTACTTCGCGCCGAACATCGACTGGCGCCAGGAGCCGCTGAAGGAGAAGGTCGAGGCACGCGTCCACCTGCCGGTCGTCGTGGAGAACGACGCCAACGCGGCCGCGTGGGGCGAGTACAAGTTCGGCGGCGGCAAGGGCCACCGCAACGTCATCTGCATCACCCTCGGCACCGGCCTCGGCGGCGGCATCATCATCGGCAACAAGCTGCGCCGCGGGCACTTCGGCGTGGCCGCCGAGTTCGGACACATCCGCATGGTCCCGGACGGGCTGCTGTGCGGCTGCGGCAGCCAGGGCTGCTGGGAGCAGTACGCCTCCGGGCGCGCCCTGGTGAGGTACGCCAAGCAGCGCGCCAACGCGACCCCCGAGAACGCGGAGATCCTGCTCGGCCTGGGCGACGGCACCCCCGACGGCATCGAGGGCAAGCACATCTCCATGGCCGCCCGCCAGGGCGACCCCGTCGCCGTCGACTCCTACCGCGAGCTCGCCCGCTGGGCCGGCGCCGGCCTCGCCGACCTCGCCTCCCTCTTCGACCCCTCCGCCTTCATCGTCGGCGGCGGCCTCTCGGACGAGGGCGAGCTGGTCCTCGACCCGATCCGCAAGTCGTACAAGCGCTGGCTGGTCGGCGGCAACTGGCGCCCGGTGGCCGATGTCATCGCCGCCCAGCTGGGCAACAAGGCGGGCATGGTCGGCGCGGCGGACCTGGCGAGAGAGCCCGACCCGATCATGTGACGCTCGCTGTTCCGGCCCAAGGGGCGCGGGGTTGCATAGACATGCGGCTCCGCCGCGATGGGGGTCCCCCCGCTCGAGCGAAGCCGAGAGTGGGGGAGCGACAAGCCACGACGAGCCGGCAGTCGCCCATGCACCTCGCGCCCCGAGCCTTTGGGCGTAGATTGATCGACATGGTGCTGCTCCCCAACTCCCGCACTGAGTCCGACGGTTCCGCGGTCATCAGGGTCCTGAGCTACAATATCCGCTCGATGCGCGACGACCCCGCCGCCCTGGCCCGAGTGATCAGCGCCTGCGCCCCCGACCTGGTCCTCGTCCAGGAAGCCCCCCGCTTCTTCCGCTGGCGCAAGAAGCTGGCACGGCTCGCCGCGGCCTCGGGCCAGGTGATCCTCTCCGGCGGCGGCACGGCGGCCGGACCGGCGATCCTCTGCTCACTCCGGGCCACCGTCGAGCGCACCGAGGACGTTCTGCTCCCCCTCACCCCGGGCCAGCACCGCCGCGGCTTCGCCACCGCGGTCGTACGGTTCGGGGGCGCCCGGGTCGGCGTCCTGAGCTGCCATCTGTCGCTGCGGAAGGACGAGCGGTACGAGCAGGCCGGCCTGCTCCTCGACCGGCTCGCCGGCATGGGCGTGGAGCACGCGATCGCGGGCGGCGACCTGAACGAGCGCCCCGGCGGCCGCACCTTCGCCCGCCTCACCGAGAGTCTCCAGGACTGCCGGGCCACCGCCCCCTGGGGCGGCGAACACACCTGGACACGCACCGACCCCCGCCGGCGCATCGACGCGATCTTCGCGACGAAGGGTGTGGAGGTGCTGGGGTGCGGGGTGCCGCTGGGGCATCCCGGCGTGACGGAGACAGACCTGAGGGCGGCCACGGACCACCTTCCGGTGCTGGCCGCCCTCAGAATTCCCGCGTCGGACCCGCGCTACTAGGGCCTGTCCGGCGGATCAGGTCAATCGGCGGTGCCTGATCGACGCGCCATGCCCCGCGTCTGCGGCATGATCCGCCGGACAGGCCCTAGGGGGTGTTTCGAAAGTCCCGCACAGCACCCACGGCGCCCGGCACGCACTCTCGCCGCACCGGCCGAAACCCCAAGTACGTCCAGGCCATCGACGGGGCCTTTCGTCCGGC